>CAZSIZ010000296.1:5432-7826 GCA_964606645.1 uncultured bacterium | reverse complement strand
GGCAACGATATTTTCGTTCACTACAGCGATATCGGCGGAGACGGATTTAAAACCTTGCAGGAGAACGATCTGGTCGAGTTCGAGGTTCGTGAAGAGGAAAAAGGCCTGAAAGCCGCCAACGTCCGAAGGATCGATTCGCCACCCGAATAACGATCCATTCCAGACCGCAAGACGGGTACGGCTTTTTTGTTGACTGAATAAAACGATAACCGATCAGGTTCCATATCGTTTCGGTCCGAATCAACCCATCCAATCGAAACATTCAATATCTATTCATTTCGATCGATATCGTCGATGCGTTCGTCAAGCTGAAATCAGTTGATCAATTTGAAGGAAACCAAACATGCATCGGCAAATGACGGTCGAAAAAGCTATTAAAACAGCGATCGACTTCGAGCGAAGGAATTACGATCTTTTTCAAGAGGCCGCCTCGAAAGCTGTTTTAAGTCATGTCAGAGATTTTTTCCAGCAACTCGCCGACGATGAGGAGAGTCACGTCCAATACCTCCACATGAAGTTAAAAGAATGGACAACAAGTGGAGAAGTGACTTTAAGCAAATTGGCGAGTATTTTTCCATCCAAAGATAAAATTGATAAAAGCATCAATACCAGTTCAAGGGAATTGTTTTCCAACGATTTCCAAAACTTGCCCAAAGATATTCCCTTATTGAAAAAAGTTCTTTTCGTTGAACAGGAAGCAATTCGACTCTATCAAGAGATGATTGAGAAATTACCGGACTATGAAATAAGTTTATTCGACCCGATCCTCAAGATCGAAGAGGCTCATGTCGAACTGGTTCAAAGTGAAATCGACTTTATTGAAGGAGATTAAATCTGGTAGGGTGAGTCGCACCTTATCAACCCACCATCGTTCGCAACCGCCCATTTTAATCAATCCTTCTTTCGATCGCACACCTAGAATCTACGGCAATCCTTCCACGAATTCGGCGCTGAGAATCGTCGGACACCAATATTTCTCGATATGCTCGACGACGAGTTCGGTCCCCCGGTCATGCTTGACGTGTGGAGCGTCTTTCGGATCGTACATCGTGTCGGTCAGATCGCGCACCAGCACGCATTGGAATCCCCAGCGGGACATCTGCCGAATCGCGAACGACCGGCCCAACACACACATATTCGTATGCACGCCCATCATAATAACGTTCTTGATTCCCTGCTGCTTGAAGAAATTGTAGATTTCCTGGCCGTTGTCGGAAATGATATCGTATTCGCCGATCTCGATATGCTCGCTCTGCCTTGTCCACGCACCGTAACTGCGATCGTCCGTGTCACACCCGCCGTCGGAATCGTCGATCGGCAGTGGATGCGAGGCAATCTCCAGCGGTTCGGGCGTCGGCACCGGTGGCACGAGTTGGACACGCTTGCGCTGGGGCCATTCGGCGTAGAATCCCAGCGTATCCGAGGGCGCGTGAACGATCTGTATACCGCTGTCGCGGGCCGCCTGGATCACGGGATTCATCTTCACCGCCAGCGCTTCACACCGCTCGGTCGCCCCTTTGCACCAATGTCGGTCCCACATATCGCAAATAATGATAGCCGTTTCGGCGATAGGAAAATCACGTTCGAGTCCGACGACGTCCCAAGCCGTCGTTCCTTTGAACGCTTTGACGCGAGTGCGAAGAGAAAGGTGCAGGCTGCCGGATGCTTTCGGGATGGGAGAAAGTTCCGGCGCTGCGCGTCTCGCGATCTCCCTCTTGGCAGTCCAGAACAGGGCGTTGGCGATCATCCGCTGAAACGAAGCGTTCTCAAAATCGGAGACGCCGCCCATCTGCGTGTAAAAAACGCGCCCCCCCTTATACTCACGAATCCAGGACGACGCCTGTTTTTCACCTGTGACGATCGACGACTCCGTCAGAACGGTCGCGTTATCCGCCAGCGGTTCGGTTTTATAGAGGCTGTATTTCGACTTAAATTTCCCGACCCCGTCCAAGATCGGGTGTTTCTTGGTGTCCGGCAGGATTTTCACATCCTGGGTATACTGGTTGCCATAATGATTGTGGTAGTTACCGCCAAGAACCTTTTTATCCATTTCCAGCCAGTTTTGAAATCCGTGGCTGGCGGTGCGGATCGCGACGATGGGACGTCCAGATTCACAGTAGGCCTTGATCCGTTCCAGCTGCTCGCCGTCGATCACAAGCCGCCGAGTATAAAAGAGCGCCACGTCGCAGCGATCCAGCGCTTCCAGACCGGGAAGATCGTGAAAGCCCTTCGCCCGAAGCAGCGTGCATTTGGCGTCGTAGTGCTTTTCAAGATACGCCTTGAAAATCTTCAGGCAGGTATCCGAATCGTATTCCGCCGAACCCGAAACCAGGCAGACCTTCAACGGTTCCGACCAGGCCCCCGTCAGCGTTACACACAGAAACAAGACCAATA
>CAZSIZ010000296.1:0-5422 GCA_964606645.1 uncultured bacterium | reverse complement strand
AAATCAAACGAATTCGTCTCATGATCGTCACTCCATTTTGGATAGGATAATCACCATCATATTACCAGATTGGATAGGGGATGTGATGGGGGATGATTGAAGGATTTACTGCTTCCAGGGTTTGCCGTCGACGACACCCACTTCGCGGGCCGGTTCTCCCCCCATGAACGCGTAGATATCCCCCCGGCTCACCAGGCCGTTGGTAATATCGAAACGTAATACGATATTCGTAAAGGGATACGACATGGCGCTGGACGTGTTATCTCCAGCGGCCCCGCCTCCACCGGCTTGGTTGAAGACAGAATCGGGGCCAATGCTGTTGAGCATCCAGTCGTCCAGCGGCATTTCGTTGAATTTGCCGGAATTATGGCTGCCTGTACTTAACTCGTAGAGCGACCAGTCCACCCCGGGATCCTGATCGCCGGGCAGTACGAAGCGCGCCTTGAACGGATCGTGAAGCGAAGCCGAATTGATGTAGGAGACCGGTGACGTCAGCCCGATCCAGCCGTTCGGCCTTCGCATAAATCCCCGCCAGCCATCATGGGGGAACGTGTTGTTGTCGAGCTGGTAGGTCGCCAGCGCCGAACGGATGCTCTGAAATTCGGCTTGAACCTTGGCCAGTTTCGCTTTCGTCTGCGCGTTGAGAAAATTGGGCACGGCGATGGCCGCGAGTATCCCGATGATGGCCACCACGATCAGCAGTTCGATCAATGTAAATGCGGTTTGTCTCCTCATCGTGCCTCTCCCCGGACAGGCCTGTTTCAGTCTTATCTCATTGTTCTACAAACGCGAACGAATTTCAAGTATTTTTTTATCGTGTTCAGCCAAAAGTGATTCCGATCGGATCGTGTTGTTACTGAGCCGGTGATTGAATCGATTTCTTAACCGGTTCAGGATACGGCGCGACACCGGAAGTCAACCAACTGCTTGACCTGAACTGAGGCGGCCCCAACCGTTTGGCCAACGCTTCCAACTCCCGGAGTCCTTGCGGGTCCAGCGGATTATCCCGAAGATCGCAAGACTTGAATGAGTGTGAATCCGGAAAGATGGGCAAGCGCGTCAATTGATTGTTCGTGACACTCAAATAGATGATTTTTGGATTGTGAGAGACATCCAGCCGGTCGATCATGTTATGATCGCATAACAGGGATTCAAGATTCGGATTTCCGGATAGATCGAGGCTTTCCAGACGATTGTATCGGCAAACAAACGATCTCAGTTCGGCGTTGTTCGAGAGATCGAACCGGTCGATGAGATTGTGGCTGCATTCCAGATGGTTCAGATTGAGATTGTTCGACAGATTCAAGCTTTTTATTCCGTTCTGGTCGCAATCGAGATGTTCGAGAAATGGATTTCCCGATAGATCGAGTTGAGATAACGAATTGTCGGAACATTCGAGCAAGGTCAGACCGGTAAAATATTCGATCCCAGTCAGATCGCGGATACGTTCGTCTCCACAGTCGAACTTTTGAATGGCGGCAAGATGAGCGGCGGTAAATACACCCCCCGTTTCGATTTTCATGCGTTTTTCTATGGCTCTGCGGAACCTCGGATCGGGAAAATGGTCCGGCGTGTTGATATTTTGCGCGCGCAGAAAATGGGGAAACATCACGTAGAGCAGAACGAAAAACACGCCGAGAACGATAACTGCTTCCAGATAGAGTTTGCTTGCTCGCTTCATCGTTCCCTTGCTCTCTTAATAGGGTGATTATCGTCTCATTGTATAACGAAAAGGCTCCAAAGGTTCAATACAGATACCAATTGGCTGTGCCTGTCTGCGCTTTTTTGAGGATGACGTTTGTGAAAATTCCCTCGGCATAACTGCCGTCTTCGTGCGAGGTGACGGCCAATCCTACATAGATCGGATCGTCCAGGTCAACTTCCTGACCGTCCAGGTAGGTCCAGGCGTTGTCCGCGGTGCTGAAATAATAGGTGCTGAACTCATCGCCTTCGCGAACCAAGCGTAGGCGGCCATCGAATAAATGACGGTCGATCCGCAGGCTGCCCGGCGTGCTGCTGGAGGTCTGACCGAATCCAAGCCGCCATTGCGAACTGGCCTGAGCGTCGGATTCACGGATTCGTGCTGCGTAGTTTTTCGCCTGGTGGTCGAGCGTATCGCGCGCCATCAGCAGGGCTTTGGCCCAATTACTCCCGCCAGTCGTGCTGGCGTCGATTTCGGCTTCCACCGTGAAAGAACCGTCCAGTTCCGTATAGAGAAAATGGAACTCATCCGTATTGCCCCAGATATCGGCTCCGCTTCCCACCACGGTATAATCCCCAGTAACCGGATCGAACGACGCGCTCCCGGTAGCATCGACGGTTCCGATATCATCGTGTCCCTCGAAAATACCCAGTTCACCGTCTGGATTGACGACGACATCGTTGGGTGTGGAAGTCGGGGTGGGTGTCGGGGTTGGAGTAAATGCTGGATTGGGCGTCGGTGTGGGCGTAAATGCCGGATTTGGGGTTGGGGTGGGGGTTGCGATTTTCAACCCCCGGTAAACGTATCGCCGGACGTATTCCGTGCGATTGTTGATAAATGTCCGGGCCATTTCGGCGGCTTTTTCCCAGTCGTCGATACTTTTATTCCGATTCCAACGCAAAGCTTCATTGGGAATCGCGTCCCGGATCAGGTCCAGTTGTTCTTCCAGCCGATTCAGCAAATGTTCTTCACTTAACGCCGTTCCGAGATAGTGTTCCAACTGCTGAACGAAGTAGATTTTGTATTCTGGATTCCGGGTCAGTGCGGCAAACAGGTTTCCGATGGGATTATTGTTTTTAGCCTGGTTGAACGTATTGAGGTTATACTGGCCGCGCGAGGCTCCCGACCCGAACGAGTCTTCGATATCCCAGCAGATAAATTTCCATTTCCCGTCATCGCGGCGTTCGCGCACGGCGTACCAGTTGTGGTGCGGCCAGTCGTGGTTTTGCACCCAAATATTCAGGATGTGGTAAGCCGTCACCTGTTCCAGATCGATCATGGTCTGGATCGTCTGATAGGGTTCCGATTGGGTAAAGTTGGAACGGTTCACGAAATTCTTCATCGCGTTCCAGGAAGTTCGGTCTCCTTCTTTCAACTCGTCATCGTTGATGATGTCCCAGTCGTCGTATCCGTAATAGGACTCCAGATAATCGCCATCGATCCGTTCGCACAAGTTGTAGATTCCCCAATAATCGCCGTTCAGGTAGAGATCGACGTAATCACCGTGGGGGGCAATAAATCCCATGTCCCGTTGGATGTTCCGCCCCAGCTGGTCGGAGACGTAAACGGCGACCTGCCGCTCGATGGCATCCCAATGCACCCAACTATCGTTGTACCCCGCGCGCAGGATAAAACTGTCGAACTCATCGACGTTCGTCGAAGGGATAATCGATTCGTGCAGTTTTCCCGGCCCGTATTCACGACGAAAATAGACACGGAATGATTTTTTCTCCGAGCGTTTCCGTGACGCACCGCCGTGTATACGAAGCCCGGCGTTCACACCAAACCGTCTCAAGCCAGCGCGAGAAATATATTCCATGCTGACGGGACGTTCCCAGGAAAACCCGCTGCTGGTCGCGTTGGCATAGATCCCCGTTCGCGAATTCCACAGGTTAGGGGGATCGGTCACGAAAGAAACGATGGGCAGCGGTTGAGCGGTTTCGATGATAGTGGTTTGTATCGCTTCATCACTGAGAGCCGCCCCATCACGAAAAACACGAGCACGAATGGACGTGGACTTAGAGAGGTTCAATGGCGTTTGGTAGAGTTTGCTGGTTTGGGTTGGAGGAGAGCCGTCTAACGTATAATAAATATCCCAATCCTCATTCCTGGTTGATAGCGAGACTTTTACCTGATTGGAATAGAATCCACCCGGCGGTATAAAAGAAGGCGGGGAGAGTCCAGCCAGGATCCCTTGAGTGGCGTTCGTTTCACCGGGCGTCGGATTGGCAAAGTAAAACCATTCACTTCGATCGTTTGGATTGCGCCCGAATGAAACATCCTGCCTTTGCTCAGGAAACGTCAGAGAATCGACGACCGACCCATCTGACTGGACAATCGCTAAATATTCCCCATCGCCGTCCAAACGGAAATTCGTATGGAATTTCCCCGATACATACCTATCGTATCCCGTCGCCCACACAATAAAAAGTTGCCCCGATTCGAGACCGATAGACGGAAGTACCCATTTGCGCGGCGACTGGGGATCATCGGTCAGCGCGTAGTCGCCCAGAATGACGGTTTCCTTACCGGCGTTGAAGATTTCGATCCATTCCAGCGGTGTTCCATCCCGATCAGTGTTATCGGTAACTGCCAGAAATTCGTTAACGATAAGCGGATTTGAAAAAACCTCGTTTGTAATCAATAAGGATAGTAAGAGTGAGATTGTGAACGCGGTCAGAGATTGCTTCGATACGGCATTTTTAAATAACACTGATGTCATCGATGGTTATTACCTTTCATTTGAGCGTCTATACAAAGTATATAATTTTAATTTATTTCCGACAACATTTTACTGAAAAAGAGGGGATTAATGGATCGATAATTCTGTATAAAATTCATCTGCACCGATATCGGGTTTGCCGCTACGGGAAGCGTGGTCGATATCGATCGAAACGCCGGGAAGCGATACTCCTCGATCGATCGCGTCGACCGCGTCCTGTTTCAGATGCAGATTCCCATTTTCCGGATCGACGAAATAGGAGGTATAAACTTGAACGATATTGTTGCGGATATCCAATTCGCTTCCGCTTTCGGCCCGCATGTCGGGACCACTGAGCAGATTGTTGATCACTTCCAATCCGTTGTTGTCATGAACGATCCTGATTAAGCGTTTCAGCCTGTTTTGTGGGTGATGGATCGTATTGTTCAGGATGCGGCAGTCTTGGGTATGATCCGCTAAAATACCGGTCTCAGGCGTATTCGTAACGAAATTATTCCGAACGATACAATTCGTGCAGTGGACCTGACTCATCCCAGGGCCGATTCCGCTCGAATTACCCAACGCGATTCCCACATCGCAATCGAGAATGATATTCCGCTCGACGATACAGTTTTCCGCATGATGCCAGAGAAAAACACATCCCCGCCCCTCGCGAGTTCGTCCCTGGATATTGATGAAGACGTTGTCGGAGATCGTCCAGTCTTTCGCGTACATCACATCGATTCCCCCGATGTTATTCCCGTTAAACGTTTTGGGCGTATCGGTGGGTTCGTCGGAAAAACGCTTGGCGCGATCGTTGTAAAACAGGCAGTATTGAATGCGGCAGCCCTTGGGCCGAACGCTCTCACGATTCGCTTCAGGAACCTTGACGCCCTTCACCCCCCGCTGCCATACGTTGTGAATAATGCAATTATAAATCGACACACCTTGAACGTTGGTCTGGGTATTAATTTTGATGCCGTTCCATTTAGCGTTCTGGACAGTCAGCTCGGCAATCG
>CAZSIZ010000295.1:0-7859 GCA_964606645.1 uncultured bacterium | reverse complement strand
GGTCACACCGGGTGACTCCGGGTGGGTCAGACTAGCCCGGCGGCTGACATATGGTTTACAGCCGCGTCAGTTACAAACTATTCCGGATTATGCGCCAGGAAGCCATCTGGGATATGTCGCGTATTGACGAGCTGATCGCGAGACATTCTGAAGCGCAGGAGGGATGCCCCGTCACCCACACCTACACGGAAAAGTCCGTTTGCGAGTTACTGGAGGAGTATGAGGTGCTGGACATCCGTAAAACCCACATTTTTACATGGGATGTGGAGGCCTACAAACAGTATGAGTACGTCAAACACGAAGCGTGGGCCAACGTTTCCGATGAGGAACTGGCCGAGTTGGAAAAAGAACTGGGCTGGCATCTCCTCGTCCGCGCCCGGCTAAAGGGCTAGGATTCAGGGTTGCTCCCTGGTTTTTCTATGATTAGATATTGCTCTGTTTTAAAGCCGAACAGCGCATTTAAGGCGTATACAACCCGCAGTCCCCAGACGATCACCCGCCGTTCATTCAATCGTCCGAGTGGAAATTCATAGCCAATCTGTTCTCGGAGTGAAAATCCGTTTTTCTCGACCACCCCTTTCATCACTCGCCGGTTGAAATACCAATTGTGCTGATAGCAGAAAATACGCTCCAATACATACGCAGCGAATCGGGAAACGCGCGAGAGTGCCCAAAACACCGGGGCCAATTGGAAAAGGATCGATTGGCTGTCAAGAGTCGCGACGATCAAACACCCACCCGGTTTTAAGACGGAATGGGCTTTCTGCAAAAATTCGGACGGATCGTGGGAATGCTCGATCACGTCCAGCAGCACAACGATGTCGAAAAGTTCGTCTGGATCGAATTCCTCGAACGCCCCGGAAAAGACCGGGCAGTTCACCCGAGTCTTGATTTTCTCCGCCAATTCGGGAGACGGTTCCACGCCGTACACGTCGAAACAGTCCGACGAGAGTTTCAGAAAATCACCGGTTCCGGCCCCCACGTCTAAAAGCCGTGCCCGGAAAGGAAACTCGGATTTTAAGCGCGTCAAAATTTCATGATGGATTTCCAGCCCGCCTTCGTCGGCGATTTTCTCGCCTTCCTGAAAGTAAGGGTGATTCACATACCCCGTGTGAAGGTGACGACGAAGCATTTCCTGCCGGTCTGGATAGGGGAAAAGAAAGAGCAGACCGCACGACCGGCATTTATAAAAAACATCCTCGTGAACCCGCGCCCACCGGCGTCCGGCCGCAGAGCAATAAGGGCACAGATTAGACATCCCGCACCTCCAACCTGAATAGAATCACGTTTCCCATTTCTCTTCTGGATGAAATCCTGACAGCAACCCGGTCGTTCGCCGCACCATACGCCTGATGATTTATACAATAAGATGGTGAAACCGAAAAGCGGAACGACACAGAACCTCGAACTTTATCGTGGTGGCTGACCAGCGTTTTCGGTGGCCTGCGGTTCCAGATATCCTGTTTTCGCCCGCACGAAAAAAAGTTAAGCACCCGTTCACTATAGACAATAGCCGCATGCGTCTATTTTGGGAATAAATGTTTTTCGTCTATACTATTCCCAGCATAAATCATGGTATTTCACGGAGAAATCAAGCGCATGAAAGTACTTCTTACCTTAAGTCCGGATTTTTTCCCTTCCGCGTTCAAGTGGGCACCTGTCACCTCTTTACTGCACCTTGGCGCGAGCATCGAGAACCAGGATTGTGAAATCAAAATACTCGATCCGATTCTGGAAGGGATGTCTTATTCTACTTATTTAGACGTGCTAATTCGAGAAGCGCCGGATGTGATGGGAATGTCCGCAACTTCCGACACCTATTTCACCGCGGCGAAGGTCATCAAAGAAGTGAAAACCCGATTACCCAAGACTCGTACGATATTGGGAGGTGCTCATGCAACATTGCTCGGAGCGTCGTTATTCGATGATCTGCCGGAGTTGGATATTCTGGTGTGTGGAGAAGGCGACCACGCGTTTCCCCAGATTATTGAAACATTGAAGAAGGGGGAATCTCTGAAGGGAGTACCGAATACTTCTTTTCGCGAGAACGGTTCAGTGGTTTGCATGAAGGAAAAGAAGATTATTCAGGATCTCGACAGCCTCCCGTTTCCAGCCTTTCATCTTGCCGAATTCGACCGATATGACTATACCTATCCCGTGGACGGGAAAGGCGAAGTCAGAGCGATCAATCTTGTTACGACGAGGGGGTGTCCATTCGATTGTCTGTTCTGCTCGAACACGAATCTGTTCGAGCGGAAAGTCCGATATCGATCGATTGAAAACGTCATCGAAGAGATCAAACTCCGAATCGAGCAGTATAACATCGAATTCTTTTGGATTCAGGACGATACGTTCAATCTCTCCAGCAAGCGAGTATTCGATTTTTGTGACGCCTTGGAAAAGGAGAATCTCGAGATTCATTGGTCTTGCATCATGAGGGCGGACAACGCCAAATTCGAGATTCTTTCCCGGATGAAAGAAGTTGGATTCGTTGGAGGTTACTTTGCGATAGAAACGGTAGACGACCACCTCCGTCAAAAAATTCTTGGGAAAAAACTGACTCAAGACCATATCATGAATACCATTGATATTTACAATAAGTTGAATTGTTGGTGCGGAATCAATTTCCTGGTCAGTATCCCGGACGAAACGAAAGAGAACATGGAGGATAATATTTCTTTCATCGAGAACCTCCATCTCAACCATGAGTTTTCTTCCGTCAACTTGAATATTCTCAGGATTTATCCTGGAACCCGTCTCGAAACCCAGGCCAGGAATCGAAACGTGCTCAAAGATGGATTCACATGGCACGACGAGAAGAAAATGAGAAAATACAGTCCCGGTAATCTTCCGGGGCTATATGGAATCGTCCCCGTTTATAAGGAACATCTCTCGTATGTGGACATTTTCACTGCGGTATTCCGATGGAAATATTCTCCCAACTTTTCCATCGATCCCGGAAAAGGCAATTCATTGTTCCGCTATTTATGGATTTACGTCAAGCATATCCGCCGCTTGAAAGATGTCTATCTGTTGAGCCAGATTGGCGTGGCGTGGCTCAAAGTGCTGCTTTTAAGGGCGTTCGAGGGGAAGAAAAAGGATTCCTCCACTTGAATTTGAAATAATGATGATTGCTCGAATTATCCGATACCGGGATTGTTAATTTAAACCAATGAAAAAACACACCACGACCGATTACACCTCCAACTTAAAAATTCAAAGGATTCTCCGGATAGTGGAATGCATGGTTTGGGTATTCCTGGTGGTTTACGGGCTGCAAATCGTTCACCGATTTTCCCAGTACATCGATATCTACCCTTATGTGGCGGTGGATGACGGGTTGGCGAACATCTCTTACGCCGTGGCGGAAGAAGGGCGTCTGGGGTTTCTTAGCAGCCCGGTCCAATCGCTTAGCGGCGTGCCCCGAAACGAGAATTATTTCAACCACGGTCCTTGGTATTTTCTGTTCGGCGGGGGGCTGATCTGGCTTTTCGGCGGGAGCCTGACGCTTATACGCTGGATTCATCCGCTGGTCGTTTTCGCGCTCGTGATTCTCGCTTACCGATGGTTCAAGGGTTCCGTCGGCCGAATCGGGGGTGCTTTGTTCGTGTTCTTGATTCTTCATGCGTTCGATTCGGCGCATTGGCCCATGGCGCGGCCCGATATTTCGGTTTCTTTGTTTCTGGTGCTCTTTTTCATTGCGTGTGGACAGGCGATTCGAACCCACAGGCCTCGGTGGTGGGTGGCGGCGGCTTTCTTTTCGGTTTGCGCCGCATTCGCTCATCTCATTGCTTGGTCCATCATTCCCGCCAGTTTGGTGGCTTTCGGGATGGCGGCGTGGTGGGATTGGAACCGAGGCGGCCCGGACCGTGCAAAGCGGCTCCTTCGGTCCGGCTTGGCGTTTAGCACTGGATGGGGAATTGGAATTCTGCATTTCCTGGTGTTGATCCGGTTCAATATTCGTGACTTGGTGGAGTTGAGTTTCGCATACAACGACCAACTGAGCGCGGATTATCCAGGATACGCGGCGGTATTGAAAAAGCACTTATTCCTGGCGTTCTATTACGTGCCTGGCTGGTTTCACGTCGTCATTGCGGCGCTCTGTATGGCGGCGGCAGTATGGTCGTTATCGATGTGGTGGAAAGGAGGGGAGCGGGCAAGACCGGCTCTGATTTACGTACTTCCTCCCGCAGTCGCGCTGACGTTCCATCTGCTGAGCAGTGGGATTTATAACAACTATCACGCCGGATACAGCACGATCATTCATACCTTGGTGTTTTGGACGCTGGCCGGATTGTATCACGGAGCGGTCACTCAGGCTTCCGCCCGACAGGCCAAGACCTGCGCCGCGTTATCCATCGTGTTGGGGCTGATGATTTCATCGGCGGTAGGTATCCTGGTGTGGCGTACGTCGATCGAACCCAGCCACCGCGAGAATCTCGCCCGCCAGTGGACGCCGTTTTCAGACTACTCGGATCGGGTGCTGGCTCCGATCCCCCAGGCGGCAACCGCGTGGGGATCGATTTATTTCGGAATTGAACATCCCCGTCGGATCCAGCTCATTCAGTTCTTGGAGGCATTGAGTCTCTACGGTCGAATCCCAGTCCCGGAACGCAGTGCGTATACTCCGGATTTCATCGTATGGGGTCCTGTGGAGAATTCGAGCGTCGCGCGATCCATTCTGTTGGGCATACCTTTTCTGGAGCCGGTGGCCGATTGGATGGAGAACGTCCGTTTCGATCTCGTGTCGTTGACCGTGGGGCCGCCCTATGGGGTAACCCGGGTGTATCGGAAATGGGAAAGCGGGGACGGGAATTCGATCGAGCCGGTGGTTCGGATGTACGATCCGAAACGACGTCGCTGGAGCCATTCGGTTGCAGATCGGATACAGGTCTCATGGACCGAGATCTTGCCGGTCACGGTCCGATGGAATGCGGAGACTCCCGCCCGCACAGCAAGTCGGAGTTGGCACGCAGAACTCGCACCGGGGGATTATCTGTTTCGGCTTCGATTCGCGTCCGACGTGTTATCGAAGGAGACACTCGGTATTGCGCTGGTTTGTCCGGCCGGGAACGTTGAAAAACTGCTCGGGGATCAAGCAACCCCGACGTTCGATGTCTCCCCTTACGTTCTACCGTTTCATGGAGATTATCTCATCCACCGACACCCCGGCGGTCCACTGTCCGTCAACCTGCTTGATGCCGGTGCGGCCGCGTCACTTGAAGCGATCGACGTATATCCCATCACGTATTTGAACACCCCGAACCGGCGTGCGGAGAAAAATCTCTATACGGACCGCCTGATCGATGAGGGGTTGAACGTTCGGAACCGGAACGAATGAAGCGAGGGTGGCGGACTTCACACTCTATTCGGTTTCTTCTTCGGTTTCCCGTGAAATGATATCCAATACCAACGAACCCAATTGCGGCATGATCGTTTCGGTAACGACGGATTGACCGGCCTTGTTGAGATGGCATACATCGGCCAGGTATTTTTTTTGCTTGAATAAGTCCCTTGATTTCCAATCATTCTGGATGTCGATGAAGACCCACTCGTCGTTATAGTAGTCCGATAATTCGTTGGTGAGTTGTTGGGTAAGCTGTTCGTATTCGTTCTGCAAGGATTGATAGAATGGATGGTTTTCAAAATCCACCGGTTGGACCGCCGTCACGATCGGGATCCCCATAAAATCGCGTTTGATTGATTTCAAGGCGTGAATGTAGAGACTGGCTCCTACTTTATATTCAGGGCTTTCATGCCTTTTCACATATCTCACGGAGGTGTCATTGCTGTATTTAGACAGATTTAAGATTCGAATGGCGTTGCCAATCCCCGTTTTGGTGAAAATACCCGGGAACCAGTGGGCCAAGGTTTTGACCCATCGGGGACTCAAATGATATTTCGTCGCGTCAACCGTGGCCATGGCGAAGTTGAACGCGTAAGGGATGTCATTCGACCCCATCGAGAGGTCGTTGAATCCCGAAAAACTGAAGATCAAATCCGGTGATAATTCATGCCCCCATTTATTCAATGTAATATAGTTTTGATAGGTCGCCGATCCCCCCATCGCCAGATTGATGACGCGCACGAATTTCGGATTGTCTTTTAATAATTCATTCAATTCCTTCTCGATAAGGCGGTAAAGCATGTCGTCATGCTGATAGGCCCAAAATCCCTGTGCGGCGCTTCCTCCCGTGAGGATGATCCGAAACTCATCCTTTTCTTTTTCGGGAGGATCATCCAAATCGAAATCGATGAAAAAGCCGTGGTCTCCCGTTTTGACATCGGGAGAAACATCGGTATCGTTTTGCAGATGAAAGCCCGTGTATGGATAGAGATTGAAAACAAACACATGGGGGGTGTCGGACAATAGATTCGAATCGATCGAGATCACATTACTGCGAAATTTTTGAAGGTAGATATCGAACAGTTTGACTGTGATAAAGGTCAACACCAAGACAAAGACCGAATAAATTAAATAGAAAATGAATTTTTTGATACGCTGCCGATGCATCATTCAACGTTCTCCTGGGGAGGTTCCGATTCTGGCCGATTATTCAATCAGATTTCTTCCCCGGTTTCTTGCGAAGTAGTATCCAATACGATCCGGCCCAATTCTGGCGCCAGTAATTCAGTGACGACGACATGACCGGCATCGTTGAGATGACAAACGTCCTTCAAATATTGGGGGGGCGAGGTAAATAAATCCTTCGATTTCCAATCATTCTGGATGTCGATAAAAAACCAATCGTCATTATAGTAATCCGATAATTCGTCGGAAAGCCGTTGGGAAAGTTGTTCGTATTTTTCCTGCAACGGTTGATAGAATGGATTGTTATCGAAATCCACCGGCTGAATGGCTGTGACGATTGGAATCCCCCTGAAATCACGTTTAATTGATTTCAGGGCGTGGATATAGAGATCAGCCCCCAATTTATATTCAGGACCGGAATGCCTTTTCACGTATCTTATTGAAGCGCCATTGCTGTATTTCGCCAGATTTAAAACTCGGATGGCGTTGCCAATCCCTGTTTTCGTGAAAATTCCGGGGAACCAGTGGGCCAAGGTTTTGACCCATTGGGTGCTCAAATGATATTTCGTCGCGTCAACCGTGGCCATGGCGAAATCGAACGCATAAGGGATGTCATTCGTCCCCATCGAAAGATCGTTGAATCCCGAAAAACTGAAGATCAAATCCGGTGATAACTCATGTCCCCATTTATTCAACATAATTAAGTTCTGATAGGTCGCCGATCCCCCCATCGCCAGATTGATGACGCGTACACGTTCCGGGCGATCCTTCAATAAGTCATTCAGTTTCCCCTCTAATAGCCGGTAAAACATATCGTCGTTCGTCGCGGCCCACCAGCCTTGCGCGGCGCTTCCCCCTATAAGGACAATCCGAAACTCATCCTTTTCCTTTTCGGGAGGATCGTCCAAATCGAAATCGATGAAAAAGGCGTGATCCCCCGATTCGATATGATATTTCCGGGAATGAACCAACGCGTTACTTTGCAGATGAAAGCCCGTGTATGGATAGAGGTTGAAAACAAATGCGTGCGGTTTTTCAGAATGCCCATCGATCGAGATAACATGCGTTCGATACTTTTGGAGATACAGATCGAACAATTTAACCGTTCCAACGAGCAACACAAAAATAAAAAGAAAATAGATCGAATAGAAAAGCAGTCTTTTCAGTCTCTTTTTCAAAGCGTATTTCTCAAAAAACAACCCATTCATATGTATTTTTTTCTCTTGCTATTAATTTCTTAACACCTGTCCATTACAATGAAAAACTTAATTTTCTGGCTCCTCACAAGAATCTGTGCACGAGTTTGGGTTCGGGAAGGTCACCCATA
>CAZSIZ010000294.1:0-7867 GCA_964606645.1 uncultured bacterium | reverse complement strand
GGAGCACCGGATCGTTTGGAAGAGCCATGGCATATAACACCAGTGGCTGAATCCCGTTACGGCAGGACCTGTTCGTGCTGGCCAGCAAGAACGTCACAATCAACGCCCCCCGCTTGATTTGAACGAGGTGAGCGATGCCGTCTTTCAGTTTGTGGATTTCTTTCGCGGCTCTCCATTGCAGCCACCGGCAGCGGCCCGGCAGGCGGCGGGCACGTGCCCAAGACCACTGCGACAGACAATGGATCAATCGTTTCGGACCCTGGTGCTTGAAAAAGAGAACCATCGCCGTCACTGTGAAAATGGCCATGATTCCCATTATCAGTAAGCCGATAGTATCGATCTTTTCAAACAGCGCGAGAATCTTTGGATTGTTGAAGATGGAGTATAACGCGAAGGGGATCAGTAACGTAAAAAAGAGCATGTCCAAAGCGACATCAACCGCCAGCATCGACGTTCCATGAGCCAGGGGAACGCCCGCCCGCTTCAGGAGCGTCAACCGGATCGCCGCCCCTCCCACGCCCGCCGGAGTGGCCGCGATCCCAAACTCGGAGGAGAGAGAGACAGCCAGACTTTGCCGGTACGTCAGCCGGTAACCGAGCGAACGGCAAAGGGTGTAGATTCGACATCCGTTACAAAGCCAGGCGATTACGATCGATCCCAGCAACATGAATCCAATCGACCACTTGAAATCGCGGAGACAATCCAGCGTTTCCCGTTCGACGGTAAAAAACAAAACGCCTGCCGTGGCAAACACCCCCAGCACGGCGCCTTGCAGGGCGTAGCGGAATAGGTTTTCTTTCGTCAATCGCCGCCGATCGCTCATCGTTTGGATTGAGTCCGGTACTCTCATGATTGGAAAGGAATGAGGCCGTGGGTTGTGGCATAGATATAAAACAATCAATGGATTATTAATTATTAAACAGACGGCCTGTTGAAATCAAACTCTACTCATAATCCATTCTGATTTCAACGGTTGGAAACGCGGGGGATATTTAAGTAATTCGCTCGTCCGGGTGCGAACGATGTATTACTTCAAACCAGGAAAGAAAAAAAGACGGAGCTGATAAGCCGGGAGATCCAGCCCCGTCCACTGGAGAAAACCGAAAAGGTTTTCCCCACGTGACATGATTTTTGTTTTCGATATTAGCAATCGTAGTACAGGAAGAATTCGTACGGATGCGGCCGTAAATTGAGCTGATCGATTTCCTGAGTACGTTTGTAGTCGATCCACGTTTCGATGACATCCTGGGTGAAGACATCGCCTTGAAGCAGAAAGTCGTGATCGGTTTCGAGAGCGTTGACCGCGCCTTCCAGCGATCCCGGAACCTGAGGAATCTGGGCCAGTTCTTCGGGCGGCAGGTCGTACAGGTTTTTGTCGAGAGGATCGCCTGGATCGATTTTGTTGAGAATACCGTCAAGACCCGCCATCGCAATCGCGGAGAATGCGAAGTAAGGATTGCAGGAAGGATCGGGGCAGCGGAACTCGACTCGCTTGGCTTTGGGGCTGGGCGAATACATCGGGATACGCACGGCGGCGCTGCGGTTGCTCTGCGAGTAGGCCAGGTTAACCGGTGCTTCGTAACCGGGAACCAATCGTTTGTAGGAGTTGGTTGTCGGAGCGCAGAATGCGATCAGCGCCGGGGCGTGTTTCAGAATACCGCCGATGTAATGGAGCGCCATCTCGGAAAGTCCGGCGTATTTGTCACCGGCGAAGATTGGCTTGTCACCCTTCCACAGGCTGGAGTGGACGTGCATCCCAGAACCGTTGTCTTCAAAGACGGGTTTAGGCATGAAGGTAACGGTTTTGCCGTGTTTTAACGCCACATTCTTCACGACGTATTTGTACATCATCAGTTGATCGGCCATCGTAACCAACGGGGAGAATTTCATGTCGATTTCGCACTGCCCAGCGGTCGCGACTTCGTGGTGATGCGCTTCCACTTCGATTCCGAGGTTCATCAACGTATCGACCATTTCAGACCGAATATCCTGAAGCGTATCCACTGGGGAAACCGGGAAATAGCCTTCTTTGTGCCGTGGACGATGACCGAGGTTGGCCCCATCGGCATCCGAGTTCCATATCCCTTCCACGGAATCGATTTCGTACATGGCGTAATGAGGTGTCTGGCCGTAGCGGGCGCTGTCGAAAATGAAGAATTCCGCTTCGGGGCCGAAATAGACAGTGTCTGCCAAACCAGTTGATTTGACGTATTCTTCACATTTCGTCGCGACGTTGCGTGGATCGCGTGTATAAGGCTGTTTGGTGATCGGATCGATGATCGAGCAGGTCAGCGACAGGGTCGGCATTTCCATAAATGGATCGACAAAGGCGGTTGTCGGGTCGGGCATAATCAACATATCGCTCTCGTCAATCGCCTTCCAACCCCGGATACTCGATCCGTCGAATCCAAAACCGTCTTCAAACGAATCGGCTTCCAGGCAATGGCTGGGAACGGTGAAATGTTGCCAGGTTCCAGGGAAATCCTGAAATTTGAAATCGATAAACTTGATAGATTTCTCTTCGACCTGATTGAGAATTTCTTTCGGTGTCATATCTGCGTCTCCTTTTTAGAATTTCGTTATAATTGTTGAACGGCCAGAGCCGAATAGTCATTCAATTCATTACTGTGTATTATATATGCAGAGATACTCGTCTATTTCCGATACAAGATAATCGGTAGATATTTTATAAACATCTGGAAATGGATCGGTCGTGCAGGTTCAAACAGGCCCCGGCTTAGAGGCGAGAAACGAACCGAATCTAAATAGTTACCTGAAATAATAAGCACATCGTATGCCAATTTTACGGGAGTTTATAATTTATTAAAAATCAATATCTTACAAATTCGAGGGATTGTTTTGTCTTGGGAATTCCTTTTTTCCAACAGTCTATTCCTGTCTCGATTTGAACAATCGATCAAAAATCAACAGCCGATATCGGGAATGAGATTGTCCAATGAATGATTTGAGGTTCTATCCATTCACGGCTGATTCCGAGATTATGGAATCCGAGAGATAGGTTGATGAGCCGAATCCGTCTAGTGATCCAGGGAACGGTACAAGGCGTTGGATTTCGCCCGTTCGTGTACCGGCTGGCCTCCGAACTGGAACTGAAGGGTTGGGTGAACAATTCCGCGCAGGGTGTTACGATTGAAGCCGAAGGAAAACGCGATCGGCTGGACCGCTTCATTCAACGGATCGAAGCGGAAAAACCACCTCATTCGACGATTCAGACGATTCAGCGCCAGTGGCTCGATCCGGCGGGGGATTCCCTGTTTGAAATTCGCTTCAGCCGGGAAGACGGGAAAAAGACGGCGTTGATCCTGCCCGATCTGGCTGTGTGCGGCGACTGTGTTGAAGAAATCCTCGATCCAGCCAATCGGCGTTACCTTTACCCCTTCACGAACTGCACGCACTGCGGTCCACGTTTCAGTATCATCAACGCCCTTCCCTACGACCGCGCGAACACGAGTATGCAATCGTTCACGATGTGTTCCCGCTGTCAGTATGAATACGATAATCCCACGGACCGGCGGTTTCACGCACAGCCTAATGCTTGTCCCGATTGCGGTCCCTGCATCGAATTGTGGGATGAACGCGGGAAGGTGTTATCCCAGCGTCACACCGCGATCGAAGAATCGGCAAACGCCGTTCGCGATGGCCGGATAGTGGCTGTCAAAGGGGTTGGCGGTTTTCATTTAGTCGTTGATGCCCGCAGCACCCAGGCAATCGCCAGGCTGCGGAACCGGAAACACCGAGAAGAAAAACCATTCGCCGTCATGTTTCCCGGTATTGAAACGATTAAGGAATGCTGTCGTGTATCGTCGTTGGAGGAAACGATCCTTGGTTCACCTCAATCACCCATCGTTCTGCTAAAACGAAATCCTCAAACACAAGTAATCGCGAATGAGGTGGCTCCCGGTAATCCCTGTCTAGGAGCCATGCGGCCCTATACGCCATTACACTTGATCCTGATGCGGGAACTGGAATTTCCCATTGTAGCCACCAGCGGCAATCGGTCCGACGAGCCGATCTGTATCGATGAGCGGGAAGCGCTGCGCCGTTTGTCCGGCATCGCCGATCTCTTTTTGGTCCACAACCGCCCCATTGTCCGACACGTGGATGATTCTGTCGTGCGGGTTTTGAACGGGCGGGAAACGATTCTTCGCCGCGCGCGGGGTTACGCCCCGCTGCCGGTATCGCTCCCGAAGCCGATCGCTCCCGCACTGGCCGTCGGCGGGCACTTAAAAAACACCATTGCGCTGAACGCCGGATCGAATATCTTTATCAGCCAGCATATCGGCGATCTGGAAACCGAGGAATCCTATCGTGCTTTCACGGAAGTTATCGACCGTTTCCAGCGTGTCTATGAAACGAAACCCGAAAGCATTGCCTGCGATTTACATCCAGACTATCTCTCCACGAAGTACGCCGAACGTTCCGGAATTCCCGTTCGGCCTATTCAGCATCATCACGCGCACATCGTCTCCTGTATGGCGGACAATCTTATGGACGGTCAAGTTCTGGGCGTCGCCTGGGATGGGACAGGATACGGGACGGACGGCACTATCTGGGGAGGCGAATTTCTTCTCGCTACGTTAGGGCATTTCAAACGCGTCGCCCATTTTCGAACGTTCCCCTTGCCTTCGGGAGAAGGCGCAGTTAAAAAGCTTTGCCGAACCGCGTTGGGGCTTCTGTATGAATGCCTGGGCGAAGATGTTTTTAAACGAACTGATTTACCGTTTTTACACGAATTCTCACCGTCCGATCTGAAGGTAATGCGCGATATTCTAAGTAAGAAAATCAACGCGCCGTACACGTCCAGCGCGGGGCGTCTGTTCGATGCGGTCGCATCGCTGACCGGTCTACGGCAAACCGTCTCGTTCGAAGGTCAAGCAGCGATGGAATTGGAGTTTTCCATCAGGGAAAAAACGGGAGATGAATACTATCCTTATACGATTAACGATTGGGAACCGATGGTTCGCGCCATTTTACACGATACCGGTCAGTCCGTGTCTGTAGCCGGGATCGCGTTGCGGTATCATAATACATTAGTTGAAATCATCGTCGAAATCGCCAAACGGATTGGAGAGAAACGCGTGGTTCTGTCCGGCGGTTGTTTTCAAAACGCGTACCTGACCGAACGGGCGATCCGCCGTCTGCGGGAAGAAGGATTTTCCGTTTATTGGCACCGGCAGGTTCCTCCAAACGACGGGGGAATCGCGCTCGGACAGATCGTGGCAGCCCACTATCGAGGTGAATAACGTGTGTCTGGGAATTCCGGGGAAGATCGTTCGCATTTCGGGAGACGATCCCCTTTATCGAATGGGGACGATCGATTTCAACGGGGTGCGTAAGGAGGCTTCGCTGGCCTATGTACCCGAAGCGCGCGAAGGGGATTATGCCGTCGTCCACGCCGGTTTCGCCATCAGCCTGATCGACGAAGCCGAGGCGAACCAGGTTTTCGATTACCTGAAAGCAATTACCGAATCGGATTCTCCAGCGGGATCGGCGTCATGAAATATTTAGATGAATACCGCGATCCCGAAGCGGCTAGAAAATTTCTCGACGAGATTCGCTCCCACGTGACCCGCCCGTGGACAATCATGGAAATCTGCGGTGGGCAGACTCATACAATCGTCAAATACGGGATCGACGATCTGCTGCCGGACGAATTGACGCTGATCCACGGCCCCGGCTGTCCGGTTTGCGTTACGCCCGTTGCATCGATTGATAAGGCGCTCGAAATCGCGTCGCAGTCCGGCGTGATTTTCTGCTCATTCGGCGACATGCTGCGTGTACCGGGTACGGAGCACGATCTCTTTTCCGTCAAGGCAAATGGCGGTGACGTGCGTGTTGTTTATTCCCCTTTGGACGCCGTTCAGTTGGCGCGTGAGTGTCCGGAACGGCAAGTGGTATTCTTCGCCGTTGGATTCGAGACGACTGCCCCTGCTAACGCGATGGCCGCCCATCAAGCCAAGCAGGAGGGCTTGAACAACTTTTCGCTACTGGTGTCGCACGTGCTGGTCCCCCCTGCCATCGAAGCGATCCTTTCCTCTCCCGACAACCGTGTGCAAGGTTTTTTAGCCGCCGGGCATGTCTGCGCGGTCATGGGATACCGGCAGTATGAACCGCTGGCCGCCAAGTACCGCGTTCCTATCGTCGTGACCGGATTCGAGCCGCTGGATATTCTTCAGGGAATCGATTTCTGTGTAAAACAGCTGGAGGATGGCCGGGCCGAAGTGGAGAATCAATACACCCGCGTCGTTCGCGAAGAAGGCAATCTTCCGGCGCAGGACATTATCCGAACTGTTTTTCAGATTACGCCGAGATCGTGGCGTGGTTTGGGTGAAATCCCGCAGAGTGGATTCGGTTTGCGGGAAGAATATAACGAGTTCGACGCCGAAAAGCGCTTCGGTCCCGCTTTGGAGTCATCACCGGCTACCCCCCCCGAATGTATCAGCGGATCGATTCTGCAAGGGATTAAAAAACCGCACGAATGCCTGGCATTCGGAACGCGCTGCACGCCGGAAAAACCACTGGGCGCTCCGATGGTTTCATCCGAAGGCGCGTGTGCCGCGTACTACCGATACCGGCGGCATCAAATGCAAACGGATAATACGAGTAATTTGTGACATACGTTTATATGAGGATGATTGGAGAGGCTTTAACATTTTTGTCCTCACTCTAACTCTAAAAATCATCGTGTCCGCCTGTCGGCGCGACGCGATACACCCAGAGGGAGAGAGAACAAAGGGGAGAACGTGAAAAAAGAGAAAATTTCGATTTCATGTCCGGTTCCGAAACGGGATGACTCTCAGGTTCTCCTGGCGCATGGCGGGGGGGGACGCTCATGAACCGGCTGATCGAATCGGTGTTTTTGCCTGCGTTTCGGAACGAAACCTTGGATCAACGTCACGATTCCGCCGTCCTGAACATCGACGCATCCCGGATTGCGTTTACGACCGATTCGTACGTCGTCAATCCGCTGTTTTTCCCCGGCGGTGATATTGGCTCGCTGGCGGTGCATGGAACGGTCAACGATCTGGCGATGAGCGGGGCGCGTCCGATCGCCCTGAGCGCCGGGTTTATCCTTGAAGAAGGATTTTCAATGGAATCGCTGAAAACAATCGTGCAATCCATGCAGACGGCGGCGAAAGACGCCTGTGTGGAGATCGTCACAGGTGATACCAAAGTCGTCGATAAGGGGAAAGGCGACGGTCTCTTCATCAACACCGCCGGGCTTGGAATCATCGAGCACGATCTGAACATCCATCCGGCAAGCATTCGGGAAGGCGATGCGGTGCTGATCAACGGCGATCTGGGACGGCATGGAATCGCGATCCTGGCCGTGCGTGAGGGCTTGTCGTTCGAGAGTGAAATTGAAAGCGACTCGGCCTCATTGGCGGATCTGGTGTTAAACCTCATCGAAGCAGGTATCGGGATTCACTGCCTGCGCGATTTAACTCGTGGCGGACTGTCGAGCGCGATCAATGAAATCGCCGAAGCCGCGAACCGGACCGTGATTCTTGACGAGCGGGCCATCCCCGTTCGCGGTGACGTGCAGGGTGCGTGCGAGCTGCTTGGACTCGATCCGCTCTATGTCGCCAACGAAGGACGCTTTACTGCCATTGTAAATAAGGCCGATGCGGATCGAGCACTGGAAATCATGCGCGCTCATCCCAAAGGCGAAGGTTCGGCGCTCATCGGAAGCGTAACCGAAAAATCGACTGCCCCGGTTGTGATGACCGGCCGGATCGGAGCCACCCGGATCGTGGATCGACTGAGCGGTGAACAACTGCCCAGAATATGCTAGTACAGACCTCACTAATTGAAACCAATCATCCATCAAAAATCCCTAAGTTTC
>CAZSIZ010000293.1:0-7896 GCA_964606645.1 uncultured bacterium | reverse complement strand
TTCGAGGTTTCCCACCTTAAATCACTGTCCGAATTTTGGGGTACATTATAAACACCGTTTCGGAAGCCGGACCGTCAGTCCGCCTGGAAAGGAAAGGTTGAGTTACCACTGAACGATGGGCTGTATGGTCTCTCTGAAACATCATTGTTTCAGCCGGTTCATTGCTCGAATGGTATGAACTCCCTTAGCGAGGGCCCGCGTCGAGCCTCGGTTAACCGACTGCCTTACGGTTTACCGTGCTTGATGTCAAGCAAGGCAGCAGTTCCCTGGGGTGTACTCCCGGAACCGATCCGTGCGTAGGAGAATTCTGCTTACGTATAGCGGACATTCCATGTTTGCAGAACAGAGGCCGAGGCAGTACCGAGTTGAATCGGAGACGATTCAATCGAGGCGCTGAATCGAAATCCGTTCAAGAGAGTTGGGCCCAACTCAATTTTTTACTAGGAATCGCAAAACAATGAAATAAACATAAATAGAAAAGGGGAGGCCGCATACAAAAGCCTCCCCTGATAATCATTGTTTCTTCAATCCGCAAGAACGGGATTGCTAGAAATAACCTTTGGTGATGAGGTATTCCGCCGCGAGAAGTTCGCCTTTAGCAGCACCGCGCTTGGTGTTGTGAGAGAGCGCGATGTATTTCAGCCCGCAATCACCGAACACTTCGTCCTGACGAATACGGCCCAGAACCGTCGACATCCCGTCGCCGATTTCCCGGTCCAGTCGGGGCTGAGGACGGTTTTCCTCTTCCTTAATCACAATCGCTTCATCCGGACAGGTCGGAAGATCGCCAAATTCCTTTTTACAGACGGCGTTGTATTCGGCGATGATTTTACGGTAATCGTCCGGCGTACAGGGTTTCTCCGTTTCGACGAAAATCGAGAGCATGTGCCCGT
This sequence comes from uncultured bacterium, assembly GCA_964606645.1. Classification (GTDB taxonomy): domain Bacteria; phylum Hinthialibacterota; class Hinthialibacteria; order Hinthialibacterales; family Hinthialibacteraceae; genus CAZSIZ01. The sequence goes on along the minus strand of CAZSIZ010000293.1, from coordinate 7,003 downwards.
CGATGGTGGCGACGCGCGTACAGGTGCAACTAACGGGAAACGCGGCGTTCTCGACGTTCCCATTATTGTAAGCCCCCAAGGACTTGACGGTTTCCAAGACGACTTTGCCTTCTTCCTTGGCGATGAAGGGAATCACGTTGTCGAGAATGTCCAGCGAGGGATGCCCCGGATAACCGGCTCCGGACAGCGCCTGCAGGGAGGTCATAAACACCCGCTTAATTCCAAACGTCTCGTAAATGGGCTTTAAGGAAATGATCAATCCCATCGTGGTACAGTTGGGGCCTGGCACGACGAATCCTTTCCACCCGCGTTCCTTTCGCTGCTTCTCGATCAAGGGGGCGTGAGCGGCGTTGACTTCGGGAACCAGGATGGGCACATCGGCTTCGTAGCGGTAGGCCGACGCGGTGCTGATGACCGGCTTGGCCACAGCGAATTTCCCTTCCAGTTCCTTGGCCGTATCGGAGGGCAGCGCCGAAAAGATAACGTCGAATTTCTCGACATCTTTCACGGCATCCGTCACGTTGCCGACGATGGTTTGCTCTACCTCTTTCGGAAGAGGTGTCGAGGAATACCACTTCGCGGCCTGGCCGTAGGTTTTCCCTTCCGAACGCGACGATGCGTACAATCCTGCAATCTCGAACCAGGGATGCCCGTTCAGGGCTTCGATAAACTGCTGTCCCGCCACTCCCGTGGCGCCTAAAATCGCTGCTTTCCTCTTTTGCATGATGCTCCTTGTTCCATCGTTTTTATGGTTCAGTCGTAAGGGTTTAACCGGCCGTTTTTCTCGGAAGACCGGGGATATTCATTCCAATAAATCCAGTTGATCCTGCGGTGTATTCGCTTGAAGAGGATATGAATTGGAGTTCGATACAAGCATAAAATTTATCCGAAAGTATTCCCAATCCGAAGTGTTGTAAACCGATTATTTTAAATAAAAGTTTGCTAAAAGTCGATTTTTATGTTTATAATTTGAGAATACCGTAACGGGATTCGCGCGTGTGGAATGGATTGACACGAGCATCCCGGCTTGATATGGGATCGACAACTCGGAGAATCGGGAGGCGTACCGTGAAAAAGGATAAAACGAAAAAGCGAAAAACAGAAACGAAAAAAGATTCAAAAAAGAGAATCGAAAAGAAGAAAGATACGGACAACGCGGTAAAGGTTGAGAGCCAGATAAAAGAAATCGAACCGATCAAAAGCGACAAAAAGATTAAAATTAAAAATAAGGTTTATGAAAAGGAACTGGCCCGGCTACAAGTCGAACTGGTCAAACTCCAGGAATGGATCAAGCACAAGGGGTTGAAGGTCGTCGTTCTGTTCGAGGGACGGGACGCCGCGGGCAAAGGGGGCGTCATCAAGCGAATCACCCAATGTCTGAATCCCCGTATCTGCCGCGTCGTGGCCCTGGGCACACCGACCGAACGTGAAAAAACCCAGTGGTATTTCCAGCGATACGTCGCTCATCTCCCGGCGGCGGGGGAAATGGTTCTTTTCGACCGAAGCTGGTACAACCGCGCCGGGGTCGAACACGTGATGGGTTTCTGCACTGAAGAGGAATACCGGGAATATCTGCGCACGTGTCCCGAATTCGAGCGCTGGCTGGTTCGTTCGGGCATCATCATCATCAAATACTGGTTCTCGGTCAGCGACGAAGAGCAGGAACGCCGCTTCCAATGTCGGCTCACCGATCCGACCAAGCGCTGGAAGCTCAGCCCGATGGATTTGAAATCCCGCGAACGGTGGGGCGATTACTCCAAAGCGAAGGATCAGATGTTCTCGTACACCGATATCAAGCAAGTTCCCTGGTATGTCGTGAATGCCGACGTGAAAAAGAGAGCGCGCCTGAATTGCATCTCCCATCTGCTGAGCCTGATCCCCTACGAGGATCTGACCCCGAAACCGATCAAACTACCACCCCGGAAAATAATCAGGGGCTACGTACGCCCGCCACTTTCCGACCAGACGTTCGTGCCGGAATTGTTCTAGCGCCCTCAACGTGATGAATTCAAAACTCGTTGAGCGAATTCACATAAAAAATCAGCCTGGGATTCACACTCCAGGCTGATTTTATTTTCGAACTTGGACCACATCACTGATTGGTTTGTTACCGTTTCGTTTTGTCTAGTAGATTTCCCATGTCCTAACCCCCGTGGGAACGGCGAAAGTCGCGGTCGTCCAATTGGCGTCGTTGTCACCGTCACCAACCCACATCGCCTGCGCATCGAAACCTCCCGCCGGTAAGTCCGTGTCGATGCATAAGTGGGTGAAACTGATCGAACTTCCTTCCAGTGGATCGGGCAGTATCGGCATCCAGCCCAGTTTGTCCATTTCCTCAAAATCGATTTCCGCGGGAAGCGGATCGGGATCGCTGTAGTATTTACTTCTTTCGATCGAATCCCAGGGAATTTTGGCTTCGACCGTGTATTTCGTGCCTTCGATCTTCACCACGACTTCCCAACCCTCGTTGACCTCGCCCCGGACAACGGTTCCATCCTCAAGGGTTTTATCCGCCACATCGGAGCGGTTGCCAATCCGCGTGCCGACGCACCATCTTCGGGTGGTCTCCAGCGTTTGGTCTTCGGTCGCGCCGATGGCTATGATCGTTTCCCCCGGCAGCCATTGGCCTCCCGACTCGATGTTTTCATAAAAATCCGGGTAGAGTAAAATTTCCTGTTCGGGATTGTTGGTGAAATCGATAAACCACTGAACGCCGTCTCGTGTCCACCATTGGAAGGGCGTGGTATCGGCATGGGAGATGAGATCGTCCTCCACCTCGGCGGCGCAATACAGGGCTTCATCGTTATACATCATGGCAAACGTGCATACCGCATCGGGATCGTTCCAGTTTTTGCCAAACGTCTCCACCACGCTGTCTTTATCGTACGTCACCCATTCCGCGTTGCTCCAATCGCTCACATCGCCATCGATCGCGGATCCGCCAGTGAAATTGATGGTGTATTGAGGCGCGTCTGGATTCTGCGCCCATCCATTCATCCCGGCGAGAACCATTGCTACCATTAAAAATAGCCACACTCGATTCTTCATCATGCCTCTCCTTGGAAAATAGTGGGGAACCGGTATTCCTCTTTATCTGTTCAATCGATTATATAATGCTGAATCGCCGTTTGTCTACAGAAGCGTTTCAAAAGTAAAAGAAAATAGGATTTCAATGGAGCATCCACTGAGAGACGTGCGTTTCATCAAGCCCAGCCACTTTATAAGCAACAAGATTCGAACTCATAAAAGAACCTATTTCCACTTGGTAATAAATCGAATCGATAAACGCCGACCAAGGACCAACAGCGTGTTCGGGTAATTGAGATGATTCGACTTCGATAATTAACAATTCGTCAGTTAACCGATATAATTTATCTCTATCCAAAAAGTATGAACCGGTTACTGGATACAGAAAGTTAGAGGTCTTTTTCCGATCGTTTCTTGGAGGTTCGCGGGATATCAGTCCGTAACTCACTTGTTCTCCCTCTTGGTCCAGCTCGTCGATACGGACTGCTGTGATATTATTGTCGGAACAGAGGAGAATGGTATCGTTTATAGTCGTCGCCGAATAATGATGATGGCCGAAAATATCAATGGGTAACTTTTTCAACTTACCGTTTATCCGGATGTATTCGCGGTCGTCACTCCCAACTGTTTCTCTATAGTTGGGAAAATACCCCACCATTTCACCTTCCAACGTAAAACGAAAGGACGAATCGTTTGTGTCGGGAAGATGGACTAAACCATTTGATAAAACCAGACGTTTTTGCAATGGGTGGATGAGATCGTATCCACTGTCAACAACATCTCTATGCATGCTCTCCCAAATCGTCATTCCGTTCAGCGTAACAAACGATCCTCGAATGTCCTGATGAGCAATAAAGACTCCACCTAGTAGAAATAAATGGTCCTCTAACATGATCATATCATAAACAAAATGTTGATCCCCCAGGCTGAATAAATTCTCCCACAGTTTCTCAAACCGTACCTGGGCGTACAACGCAGGAGCGATATTTATGAGAAAAACCAGAAAAATGACACATTTTCTACTCATAACACGTAAACTATAAAGCAAAAAACGGAAAATGTCACATAGAAAATCTCCAAAACGATAGGCGAATGAACTTGCGAGGCCGCTAAGGCTTCCGAAAACGTGAGAAATGGGATATATACGACACAGAGAGGAACCATTAAAAAGAAATCCTACGCTTCTGAAATAAATATTATTTATTGGATGGCCGGAAAATCCATCGTTGACAACGGTTTAAGGCGTAAGTACAATTATATTTGATGAACGAGAATTCCAGTGAAAACGATGGGAACCCTCCTTCACGCCCCTGGCGGTCGGAGAGTCCCAAAACCATACCCAGCGAAAAACGCGTAAGCGTTCTCTCCCCCTGGAGCCGGGCAGTTCGATACGGCTGGACTCCAGGAGGGATGTACATGCCTACGCGGCGGTCCAAACGGACGTCCGATCGATCGCCTGTTATCCGAATTAATCCCCCGAATGAATCAAACCATGCGCCGGTCTCTCAAAGCGATGACGCTTTGCGTTCATCGATCCGCCCGGCAGCGGCGATCCATGATCCCTATAGAGGAGCGTGTTGAAAATCACGATGCAGGTCACCGATCCCCCTCAAGAAGCCCAGCAGATCATCCAACTCAACGATGTGGAAGAAAGTCAGAACCTCTTTGGGCTTAAAGATGAAAACCTCCGGCTTCTACGAGACCATTCCCCCGCCCGGATCGTGGCCCGGGGAGATACGATCACCGTGTCGGGGCCGTCCGATGCCGTCGCGGAATTGACTTCCATTTTCAACGATCTGCTGAAACTGATCCGCCAGGGCGATCGAATCACCCGACGCGATGTGGAATACATCGTCGCGTTCGCCCGCGAGCAATCGGCGTCAGGGGCTTCCGCTTCCGAAATCTTCACCCCGGTCACCACACCGATTCGCGGGCGGAAAGGTGTCATCAAACCGAAAACATTCGGGCAGCGAAAATACATCCACGCCATCCTGAACAACGACATCGTCCTGGGGATCGGACCGGCGGGAACGGGAAAAACCTATCTGGCCGTCGCCACCGCCGTCTCGGCGCTGTCCCGCAAGGAAGTTCGCCGGATCATCCTGGCGCGTCCAGCGGTGGAAGCGGGCGAATCGCTCGGTTTTCTGCCCGGCGACCTGCAAGCGAAAGTCGATCCGTTTCTCCGCCCTCTATACGACGCGCTCTACGACATGCTGAATCCGGATCAGGTTCAACGGTACATTGAACAGCGAATCGTGGAGATCGCCCCGCTGGCTTACATGCGGGGGCGCACGCTCAACGGCTCGTTCGTCATCCTCGACGAAGCGCAAAACACGACACCCGAACAGATGAAAATGTTCTTGACCCGCCTGGGATTCGATAGCAAAGCCGTGATTACGGGAGACATCACCCAAGTCGATCTTCCATCGGGAAAGCAAAGCGGCTTAATCGAAGTCTGCGAACTGCTCCAGGACATCGACGGTATCGAATTCGTACGATTATCCAAACACGACATCGTTCGTCATCCTTTGGTTCAAAAAATCGTTGAAGCCTACGAGAATCAGGATCGAAAATCCAAGGGTGAAGAATCTCGATCGGCCGCCAAGGGATCGGAAAACTTTTCGGAGGATCGAGACGCCGTCTCATAACAATCATGCCTGGAACGCCGCGAGAATCCGATAAGAAAAATATCTTCACCAGCCGTAAAAGTCGCCGGTCCATTACCGGACGCCTGCGCGGTCTGGTAACAGCGCTCAAATCCAACGCGGCCTTTTGTGGTACCCTGTTCGTCGCCTTCTTGCTTATCTATCTGTTGATCCGGCCGATGAAAGCACTCGATATCAGCGGTTTCCGGCTGGGAGAGCCTGCTCCGGACATGGTCCTGGCTGCCTTCGATTTCGATTACGTCGATGAGATTATGACCGCAGCCGACCGGCAAGCGGCGGAAACACTCGTCGCCCCGATCTATTCGCTTCAACCCGAAAATCTCGACCGATTGAAAATGCGGGTAACGGATTTAGCCGCTGCCGCGCTAACCACACCGTTCAATGACGGTTCGGACCGAAACGAGTGGGTGAAGAGTGTTCTAGCACAGGTAAAATTCCCTCTTGAAAACCACTCTTACGAATCGGCCGGCGAGTGGCCGGAAGACGTTCCGAAGACCGCTCACGGCATGTTGTTCTACTACAAACAGTATAAACCATTCTGGGCGGCCCTTGAAAAACACCTCGCAAAGGCCATCGGGATTGGAATCACCAACGACATCACGCCGTTGTTCATGGAGAACGGCGGCCAGAAGGGAAACCCCTCTTCCCCACTCTGGCGCAACACGGTCATGCTGCTGGCTCCAGACGGCAGTTCGGCCATCAGCAATCCAAAACGGATCCATACGCCCGATTCATTTTTCTCGGCGTTTCAATCGCTTGTAAACGAAGATTTCCCGGAATCCATCAACAATCTTGCCATCCGGAAACTGGCCCTGGATATCGTTCGCGCCGCTTATGCCGGTCCGACGCTGCTCTACGAAAAAGACCGAACGGAAGCGGCGCGAAAGAAAGGGCGGGACCAGGTCAAACCCACGATCGATCACATCGATAAAGAGGCCATCGTGATCGCCCGGGGCAACATCGTCACGCCAGAACATTTACAACGGATCAGAGCACTGCACCAGAAAATGAAACTCTCTCCCCTGGCGGAAGCCGGTTATTTGCTCCTGGCGTTCGTGTTCGTTTTTACGCTTGCTTTATTCTTGAAAACCTATTTCAAGGAAATCATCGCCGATCTCAGGAAACTCATCGTGATCTTCCTGGGGATTCTTCTGATTTTCGCGCTGGCACGGATAACAGTCCATCTCTCCCTGCTCGATTTGGGCAGTAAAACGCTCAACCATATCGGTTACGCTGTTCCGGTCGGGGCGTTGGGAGTGATCCTGACCTTGCTCATCCACTCGCGTCTGGCCATGTACTGTTGCGCGTTC
>CAZSIZ010000292.1:1484-7901 GCA_964606645.1 uncultured bacterium | reverse complement strand
TAACCTACCTTAAAATAGGTGAAAATTTGTCTTGACAATGGGGTACACTTCAGATATACTCAAAAAAGTTTCGATCTATCGTGCAACAAAGACAGTTCTTTTTTTATTTCTGCAATTGCATTGCCTTCGATTTAACCTGTATTTTATTGCTATCTTTTAAACGGGAAAATTTGTCAAACTGAGCGTAGTTGATTTGGATCGTCTATCGAACGTCCAATCCGCGGAGTTGTCTCCGTGTGACGGATACCAATGTATTCAATAATATTTTCAGGAGGAGAATTATGAAAAAGACAAACGTTATCTTGATGACCATCTTATGCTTGTTCGCACTGCCCATCTGCGCAGAAGACCCACCGGCCAACACGGAACTCGACAAAGGCCCGGACGAATACAACCACGTCGTCTATCGCGAGACGGATTCGTCCAACGAAGATTACGTCGTGTCCTCTCATGCACAATGGATATTGGACGCGCTTGCGCCCACGCAGGATATCTACACCAGTTTCGATATGCTCGAACCGCATTGGACGGACGATGACAACCGCTACAACTGGTTCGAGGTTATGAGCGCTTTTGCCTCAGCCAACCGCGACCGGATTCGATACAACACCAACCGCTCCAACAACTTTCCAACCGAAATCGAACACCGCCGCCTGGTGATCCATGAAATGTTCCATCACGTGCAATACGCCTATTTCAGCGACCTCGGTGCCTGGGGTTCTTTTATGTCCGAGGGCAATCCCAAGATGATGGAAGACAAACTGTACGACGATGTCGACAATGACACCTCCCTGCGCTATTACATCGAAGTCGACAACTACCTCGGTTCTCCCAACAGGCGCTTGATGGACCTCTCTTACACAAGCGCCATTTTCTGGAACTATCTCACCGAACAATTCGGTAACAGTCCCAACGCCTTCCAGCAAACCGATATGGATGTCTACCGTGGAGTCGATTTCATCCGGCGTTTCTACGAAAATGGAAGCGCGGGAGAAGATGACAGCACCGATCCAGTGGAAGTGCTTGACGATTTGATCCGCAGCATCGACAGCGATATGTCGTTCGATGAAGCCTGGCAGAATTTCACAATTACCAATTATCTTAAAGACTATTCCATCGTCATCCCCGACGTACCCTTCTTTCCCCCGCTCTATGGCTACTACGATGACGATGACGCCGGGCAGGAATATCGAACGGTGTCTTTAACCAACGTCGGCACCCTCAGCACATCCGCCGTAACTTCTAACACGACCGTCTCGGAATGGGGTGCGAAGTATTACCAGGGGGATATTTCATCGAACACCCAGATTTATGGCGTTCAAGTGACCACCGACCAAGAAGCGTCGATCGCCGTCACCCTGGTCAATCCCTCCAATCAAGCCGTCAGTCTCTACAAGACTTTCGGAACCGAAGCCAAGCAGGCCTACTACTACAACCGGGACGATCCCATGGAAAAGATCGGCGTCATCGTCGCCGGAATGGATGACGATGTTGATTCCACCGCCGTTTTCGTTGGCGGCAAAGGCTCCATCGCCATTCAACGGCCCACCTTCGACGATCCCGAATACGTCGGTTCGGAAACCGATCCCGAAAAGTTTATCATTCGCCTGATCGTCACCGGCCCGGCAGAATTGGGATCGCCAAGCGTCCAAGGCCTGAACTATGAGGATTTCAAAGTGACTGTTGGTGCCGAAGAGGCCAATGTGTTATACGGCCTAGACGTTCAGGGCGAATACTGGCTGACCGTGCGCGCCCCGGATCAAGTCGCGGGCGGTAAATATGATTTAACCGTACAACTGGGCGATTCCGGCCCTATCGATTCGCAAACCTTGGCGGTCGATTATACCGACATCGAGCGCTCGCACGTGCTGGTGGTCGACGAATCGGGCAGTATGTCCTCGGAAGGAAAACTGGAATCGGCCCAGAATGCGGGCCTTCTGTTAGTCAGCGTGATTCCCGATGACGATCAGCTGGGAGTCGTCGGTTTCTCAGATGACGCCAACACTATCATCCCATTGGTTACGTCCAACCTTGCCACCCGAATCATCGCCGCAATGGGTGTCGCCAGTTTTAGTGCGGGCGGGATGACATCCATCGGCGACGGTCTCTACAACGCCATGGTTGAATTACACGAAGAAGGTGAAACCGCCAATTTACACTACATCACCCTTCTCAGCGACGGCAAAGAAAACGAACCTCAGATGTGGAGCAGCGTAGAATCCGATCTGGTGAACAGCGCCACGACGGTCAACACCATCGGTTTCGGTTCCGAAGCTGATACGGACACGCTCTCCGAGATCGCCTGGAAAACCGGCGGGAATTTCTATTACGTCGATACCGGCACTCCCACTGCCAGCGCCAAGAGAATCGATCGTGACCGAAGCGCAACCCAAGCGCCGCAAGCCATTACCGATACCAACGCTCTCGAATTGCCCAACCGCCTGGCGAATGTCTATTCAGTCATCGAAGATGATGTGATCGGCAACACCCGTCTCTGGTCCCAGTACGGAACTGTGGACGAATCCGGCCTGACTCAATCCATCTCTGTGGGCGAACCCGATCTCAAGAACGGCCTGCTCGTCATCAACTGGGACAACTCCGGTTCTACTGTCAGTGCCACCCTCCAACGGCCTGATGGAACGACCGTGACGGACGGTGTTTCGGGAGCGGCAGTGGAAGTGGCGGACACCGTCATCGTGTTTCGGCTTGAGACAGTGCCTCAAGGAACCTGGACCCTGACGCTCGACTCTTCCAGTGGTTCCGTGCAATACATGGCCGCCTTGTCGGCTTACAATGTCTCCGGTGTCGAAGCCACGCTGGTGTTCCAGGGCCTGCGCTCCCCCGGCAGCCGGGACATCGGGGGAAACCGTTTTCTGCGCGGTCTGCCCATGCCGATCCACGTCTCGTTAGTCGACGATTCCGGCCCCGTAGCGGGCGCAAAAATCACGGCGCTGCTGCGGCTTCCCGATGGGACCGTCGACGAACTCTCCCTGTACGACGATGCCAGACATTCGGATTTGCAGAAAAACGACGGACTCTACGGCATCGTCTTCCGCCGTACGATCTTCGCCTCCAACAGCGATGAAATGTCTCCCGATGAGAAATCCACCTCCACGACAACGTCCGTTGGAGGAAGTTATAGCGTCACGATCTCCATCGACGGCGTCTCTAATTCCGGCGTTACTTTCCACCGCGAATTACTCGGCGCTTTCCATGTCTATGAATATCCCGAACAATATTACACGTCCTTCCATGTCGACGACGATTCCGACGGTCTCCCCGATCGATGGGAAAAACTCTGGGGTCTGGATACGACGATTGACGACACCGCCGCCGATCCCGATGGGGACGGTCTCAAGAACGGGGATGAATACTGGTATGGAGCCATTCCCTCCGATCCGGACACCGACAACGGCGGCGAGGGAGACGGCAGCGAACTCAAGCGTCTCGCCAATCCCAATAACTATCGGGATGACATTCTACCCAGGCCCATCGGCGTCAACATCATCCGGAATATTATCGATGATGAAGAAACCCCGGTTCCAACTGGTGGTTCAATTGGAATTCATTTCCCAGTCAGCCGATTCTACGAAGCCGTCCGCATCGTTCGCGCCACTGCACCGGACGGCCCTTACACCACGATCACCGAAATCCTCAAAGCCGATTCGGTTGGCAATTACTTTGACTCCACCATAACGATCGGCACGAAGTATTACTACCGCGTATACGGTGTCGGCGCGGGTGGAGCGCTCAGCGCCCCCTCGTCGATCCTCAGTGCCGTCGCCAAGGCCGACGCCACACCCCCGGTTGGCCTGATGCGCTTAAACAACGGCGCTCGATACGTCGATAACTATAGTGTCAACATCGCTATCGACGCCTCGGCGGATACGACCGAAATGCGCGTGTCCAACACTTCCGATCTTTCCGGAATCCCCTGGTCGCCGTTCAGCCCATTGGTTTCGGGTCATACGATCGAACCCATCCCGTGGAACGGAACCGCTATCGTTTACGTTGAACTGAAAGATTCGTCCGACAACGTCTCTCGTAATTTCAAAGAATCCATCGTCTACGATCCCGATGGTGATTACGACGGCGATGGGATTCCCAACGTCAGCGATCCCGACGACGATAACGATGGTATACCCGACACGGATGAGATCAACACGACGCTCACCAATCCCTATCTGATTGACAGCGATGGAGACGGCGTGAACGACGGCGACGAAGACTCCGACGGTGATGGACTGACTGATGGCGAAGAAGTGGGTATCGGAACCGATCCGATGTCGGAAGACACCGACGGCGACGGTTTCAGCGATCCCGATGAGGTGGCCGCAGGCACGGATCCCGTCAATAGCCTCGACTATCCCGGCGCGGTGATCGAACCCACTCCGACCATTACTCCGACACCGAGTGGTCCTGTCATCAAGTTCCCCTTCGATTTCACGCATGTGAAAGTCTTCCCCAACCTGAAAAACGGCTTGCTTGGATTGCGCGGTACGAAACATATTACGCTCTCCAAGGACGGAAAGTTCCTATACGCAAGCGGTGAAGACGACAATTCAGTCGTCATCTTCAAGCGCGATCCGGTAGCAGGTACGCTGGAATACGCTGGAGTGCGTTCATCCGATGAAGGCATCAGCCGTCCAGGAACGTCCGTGGTCTCTCCCGACGACAAAAGCCTCTATCTCGTGGACGACACCGGCAATCTGAATGTATTCACCCGCGATTTGAAAACGGGAGATATCAGCCTGAAGAATCAGTTCGATGTGCTGCCGGAACTACAGGGGAAGAGCCAGACCCGAATCGCTCTCAGCCCCGACGGGTTGTTCCTCTACGCCGCCCCGGTCGGTCAGGAACGGATTATCGTATTCAAGAACAATCTCCTGACCGGAGAGTTGGATTTCGTTAAACTGATTCGGATTACGGCTCCCGATCCTTCGATCCCGGTCGCCATTCAGGACATCAAGATGCCGGAGAATGGGAACGTCCTTCTGGCGCTGACATCGGGTTACGACAACCTGTTTGTATTCAACCGCAATCTGACAAGCGGAAACCTCGTCATGAATCAGCGGTTGGACTTGAAGAAAGGCGACACGACCGGAACGATTCCGAACTGGCAAAACATCAGGATTTCGCCCATCGACAACCAAGTGATCCTCGAATCACCGCAAACGGGAGAAATGTCGTTGCTGAAACGCGATGGGTTGACAGACACCATTTCGCTCGGTCCCATTCTTCAAGACGATATCCTCAAAGATGGTCCTATTCCGGTCTGGGATGCAGGCGGTGAACATCTCTTTAAGCTCTCTTCCTCTGGCATCGGTGTTTTCGGGCTGGATGGAAAGGGAACGGACGTCAATCTGCTGGGTAAAATCTCCGGCAAGGCCTGGGATCAATTCGTCAATCCTACGGCCCTGGCGCTCTCATCCGATGGACGCTTCCTTTATGTGGCGACGCGCGGCGATCTTACGGTTCCAGCTGCGTTGCACGTCATCGAGATCAACCGGAAAAGTGTCGAACCGGAACCGACGATTCCAATTCCCGAACACACGCCAATTCCATCCGCGCCGGATTTGGTTGTCGCCCGTTTCGATCCGTTGCTTGGCCTGAGGGTTCAACCCGGTGAAGTGATCGGAGACCGGATCGCCGTGAAAGTGGTCAATTTCGGCAATGCGAGCAGCGGTGATTTCAACGTTGGATTCTACCTCTCGTCCGATCCGAATATCACGACGGACGATAGGCTGCTAATCGGCGGGCGCGAACACGAAACAAGCCTGGCCCCCTTGGCGGACCGTCTAATCGATGTCGCTTCCGCGATGCAGATTCCCGATGACGTCTCTCCCGGCACGTACTTCCTGGGTGTCATCGCCGACGAGTTGAATGCGGTAACGGAACTCGATGAAACCAACAATACGGCGTCCATCTCCGTGACCATTACTACAGTCACGCTGGATCAGCCTGATCTGACAGTGACTCGGTTCAGCCTGTCGGGCAGCCATACGCTTTCCCCAGGCGAGACGATCGGAGACCGCTTAACCGCCGAACTGACCAATATCGGGAACGCGGGGAGCGGTGATTTCAACCTCGGAGTTTACCTATCACCCGATCCGCTGGTAACAACCAGCGACCGTTTGCTATTGGGTGGACGAGAATATGAAGAAAACTTGAGGCCGGGCGTCTTGCGGCTGGCCGAGTTTGCTTCCCTCATGTATATCCCCGAAAACGTGGATCCAGGCCAGTATTACCTGGGCGTGATCGTCGATGAGGTGAATTCGGTTGCCGAACTCAACGAGACCAATAACGTGGCCATTATTCCCGTTTCGATCGGTGTCCAGCCGCTGGACTTGCCGGACCTGGTCGTCGCCCGTTTCGATCCGTTGCTTGGCCTGAGGGTTCAACCCGGTGAAGTGATCG
>CAZSIZ010000292.1:0-1384 GCA_964606645.1 uncultured bacterium | reverse complement strand
CCTTGGCGGACCGTCTAATCGATGTCGCTTCCGCGATGCAGATTCCCGATGACGTGGTCTTCGGACAATACTACTTGGGCGTGATCGTCGATGAATTGGACGCAATCGAGGAACTCGACGACAACAATAACACTTGGCAAATACCGATCACGATTGTCGAAGTCGTTTCGGACCGAACCCCGACACCGGCAGGGCCGACTCCTACGCCTATTGCAGTAGAGTATCCGGCTCCGAAACCGCTTCACGTCTACACATTCGATGAAGCCACCCTTGAAGCGGCGGGATTCGATCAAGTTCCAGGCGGATTCGGGGGAGCGTCCGCGGGTGAAGCCTGGGTCGGCGATATTCCCGTGGAAGCAGACTCGAGCGTCACGGATGGCCAGGGCGCGGTCATTCACTGCCGTCCTGGAGAGGTTCAGCTTCTGATGGCCAAACCGCTGACAGTGGGGAACGTGCCGGTGATTATCCGAATGGCGGCAAAAGCGAACAGCGGTGAAGGTCAACTGGCGCTCGTCGCCCTGGACGGAAGCCTGGATGGATCGATCGCGACACTTATCCCATCCAACACAAAACACATGGTGGATTCGTACAAACGGATGTCGCTTCTTTACGAACCGACGACTACGGATACCCTCTCCGTGGTTGTCCAATTGTACGTTCCCGCAACGGCATCCGAATCCGTGACGATTAATTTGGACAACATCCAAGTGATTCCTTTCGTGGAGGGCACTCGGATCGGCCCAGCGTTCCTCAAATCAACGAACTGAGCAACCGTGAATAAAATTCTACGACATTAGTCATTAGGTGAGGAGAATCCCCGATGTTCACGGGATTCTCCTCACCGCTTCTCTCTCTTTTCCCAAATGCCCCGCCTTCTTGACCGAACGCGATTCCTTTGAAAGAATTTCACTCAACCCGCGAATTGCCAATTACGATCGAGGAGAGTGAACCCATGAATGAAATCATTGTCAGGCAGGTTTCATCGGAAAAACTGAATGCGCTGGGTGTGGATCAGTGGAGTGAATGGTCGTGCGAACCCTCGACGTTCGATTGGGAATACGCCGAACGGGAAACCGCTTACGTGCATGAAGGACGAGTCACAGTGAAACACGACGGGGGCGAAACAGAGATCAAAGCTGGCGACCTCGTCACGTTTCCCAAAGGGATGAAATGCGTTTGGACGGTTCACGAAACGATCCGGAAAGTGTATATGTTTGAATCCTAATCGCCTAATCCAGCAAAGCCGGAACCAAACGGAGTTATCAGTTGTCTGTTGCCCTAGCATCGACAGCTTTTTTATGAGGGTGACATTGTCACTGTGTAAAAAAAATGGTTCCTCACAAGAATCTGTGCATAGAAGGGATAGAAAAACACGTGCTAAATC
>CAZSIZ010000291.1:0-7902 GCA_964606645.1 uncultured bacterium | reverse complement strand
TCATCCAATAGGGTTTTCATGTCGGCAAGCGACACAAAAACCCCTATCTATTTATTTTGTAAACAATGATATTTAGTGTCAACGGTTTTCTATTCAATACCTTACGGAAATTTCGGTCAATTGGGAAGGGGGATGTGGAACGAGTGGGCCATTTTTATTGGCACGAAGATGGCCTTTTTCTCTAATCTCCTGATTTTGCAATATTTATCTTCGGAACCTCTCGCCCACCCTTTTTTTGCGAAAGAACGATGGAAAAAACGTACCGCTTTACAAGTTTTATTTTGCCAGACTTTTATCAAAAAATGTGGAACGGGTTGCACAGAAGTGGGGGAAAAAGACCACTTTCCTTTTCGCTGATTTCTCTTCTCATTTCATTATAAATCGCGTCGAGTATTTATGATGTATCATCTTTTTGCAGATTTTCTCTGATCCCCACTCCAATCAGATGATGGATACATTGAAATGAAATCGAATATATCTCTTTCTTGCGAGCATCATCGAAGTGTATGATAGAAATAATGATTTGGAGATAATTGTATTTCTGAATGAAAGACGAAACGGAAAAAGTCGAAAACTGGAAATAAAAAACTCAACCTATCGACAATACTCGATATTGGTATATAACATCTGGCGTGAGTTTCGTCCTGCTTTCACTTTATTCTGACTCATCATGAAAGGTTTAACGATGAAGCGTTCAATTTGGATTGTAATCGGTGGAATTGTTCTCGCGTGTCTGCTGGCCGGAATCATTATGGTTGTCACGGTAATGAGAGGATACAATCATTTAGTGACGCTGGACGAAGAGATCAAGAGCAAATGGGCACAGGTCGAGAATCAATACCAGCGCCGCGCCGATCTGATTCCGAACTTGGTCGAAACCGTGAAAGCCTATGCTGAAAAAGAGGAAACGATTTTTACCGAGATTGCCAACGCGCGTGCTCGAATCGGGTCTGCCCGGACACCGGATGCGCGGGATCGGGCGGAAACTCAATTAAGCGGATTCCTTTCACGGTTGCTTATGATTACGGAAAATTATCCTCAACTCAAAGCGAATCAAAATTTTCTCGATCTCCAAGCGCAACTCGAAGGAACGGAAAACCGGATTTCTGTCGAACGTCAACGATATATCGAGAGGATCAAGAACTATAACATCTACGTGAAACGAATTCCTGGACGTTTTATCGCTGCGTTGACCGGTTTTCAGGAACGCGAGTTTTTCGAAGCCGCACCCGAAGCGCAGAATGCCCCGAAAGTCGATTTTGGTGGAAAGAAAGAGTAATACCGGTTTTAATCCATCAAGAACCAGTGGCTGATTCCTGTTGGATTGTAGGGCAATGGAAGTCCGATGCGTCCGGTTGGAATCGCAATAATTTGCCGAATGTATAATCCGTTGGCTTCAATTCCCATCGATGATGCGAATAAGGTCTTGGAATATTCGCCGTACCCAAATGCCAAATCGACCGGGCCGGAAAGTCCTCTCGTAAAAACGATTTTTTCACCTTCAGGACTGATTCGATAGATCAGACCGGCAATCCCGTCCGCGACGTATAAAAACCCCTCCCGGTCGAACGCGATTCCCTGAAGCGTTTCTGCAAACGGCTCGACGAATGTCTCGATCGTTCCATCGTCGAGCACCCGGTAGATACCGCTTTCTCCTTTGACGGCATTGCAGATATAGAGATTTCCATCCGGGGAAAAGGCCAAGCCATTTGGATTATTGATCCCGGTCACATAAGGTTCCCGAGCGCCACCGGGACCGATCCGGTCGACGGTGTCCGATCCAAGTTGGGCAACGAGAAGAGCGCCGTTTTCGTCGAAGGCAATATCGACGGGAAAATCGACTTCCGTATTAAACGCTTCCGTCGTCCCGTCCGGAGACACTTTTAATACTGAATACGTGGCGGCATTGGAGAGGAAAAGACGATTCTCTCGATCGAAAGCAAGCGCATTGGGACCGAACGTTCCGCCTTTGGTCTCTTCTCCTGCAAGAAGAACTTCCGTTGCTCCGTCCACGGTGATTTTAATGATTCTGCCGTGTTGTGAATCCGTTACGTACATCGTATTGTTGTGGTCGATCGCCATGCCAGAAGGCATCCCTTCCAATGAGGAGATTACCATAGGCGCAGGCAGTGTGATCGGCGTGGTCGAATGATGGAAATTGGAAGAATCAGAAACCGTTAAAAAGAAAATCTCATCCGGCTGCGAAACGATATCCAGCTCAATCGGCGTCTCTTCGTCAATTTCAAAAAACACATTTCGCGAATCCCGATCCAGAGTCATTGTCGCGGACAAAGGGTAGGTGTCGTCTGCAACGGCGCTTGTGGGAATCGAAATGTGAACGCCGCTTGTCGTAGGGGTAAGTGAAATATCGTTTTCATTGATCCGTGGAGCGCCCCGATCGAATGTGGCAGCGGTTACCAACTGAATAACGTATACTCCGGTCAAACGTTGTGGATGTTCCTGTGTGGGAGAGGCTAACACCTGGATTCGATATTCTCCCGGTTCCGGCATCTGTACGTCACTTAATAGGGGAAATACTCCGTCGGCGGAGTTGTCGTTAAAGAATATTTCTGCGTTGTTTCCATCGATCACACGTACCGCTGGATCTAGATAATGCCAAGTCGGAGTGACCAGGATGGAATATTTCGTATCCGGTTCAGAATTGAAACGATACTCGTCTACGTCGCCTATAGGGCCGATCGTTCCGGCCATGATATTTCCGTGTTCCAATAAAGCGCCGTCTTCTTCGTCGGCTTTGATTTCGACTTCGGCCCCTACGCCGCCCAGTGATTCCAGCGAATCACCCATGACGAATAGATAGAGGTCTTCATCGAGCATGGGAGTGAAGCCGGGTATATAGGCCATTGGGATTTCTGCAGAGGCGGTGTTGTCAGCGATGACATTCATACGACCGTCTGTCAACGCGATGATGGGTACAAAACCGTCCACACCGGCCGCAGAGAAATCGTACACCGTATCGGTTTCGAGTGGAAAACGATAAACGAACGCATCACCGGGAACAGTGATTTCTTCGGTCGTCGAAAATGGCGGTTGATAGAAAGGAACGGGATTCGCAATCAGTTGATACGGTCCGGCGGATGTTTCAAACGCGCCTTGTACCATGATTTGGTGGTATCCGTTCACTTCGGGAGTAAAGAGCAGCATCGACCCGGTTCCGAAGAAATTATCGTTATAAGCGATGAAATTTCCGTCTGGATC
Source organism: uncultured bacterium (assembly GCA_964606645.1). GTDB lineage: Bacteria > Hinthialibacterota > Hinthialibacteria > Hinthialibacterales > Hinthialibacteraceae > CAZSIZ01. Next base: position 4,683 of record CAZSIZ010000291.1, on the reverse strand, counting down.
GAAAACCGCGATCATCGAATCGAGAATATGATTCGGCGTGTTGACGATCAGCAAGACCGTATTTCCTTGACGCATCGACATAAAGAACAGGTCGAAATCTCCTGCGGGACCGATCGTACCCTGTTTCATTCCCATCAGTCCGATTTCACGGTCGGCTTCATCACTCGCATGTTCGATATAGTAAATCGTGAAGTCGGTTGGCTCGGTGATCCCGTTAGCTTCGATTTGGAGAGTGTAATCGCCCGTCGTCTCGACTTCGTGGAATATATAACCTCCCTGAAACTGGGGATAGTTTATCCCCTGGTTCGTATCGGCACGATTTCCGCTGGGATCGATGAGAGAAAGATAAAGATCGAAGTCCCGCCCATCGATTGCGAGGATCACTTCGAGAAAACTCCCCTGATTCGCATCGAGTAGATAGGAAATGTTGGTTTGTTGAAGAGACAACTGCCCTTGGACTTCTTGATCGTAAGGCAGCCGTTCTTGCGCAAAGATTTCAGCACTTTGGGATAACAATAAGAAAGCGATCGCTGCTGCTATTGGGTAAAAAGTTCGTCCGTACATGGTTCCATTCTCTTTTCCATCCAAAATCGGATGAATATCAAGTACTCGGTCACACGTGCTTAATGGACAACAGGAATGTGTGGAACGTGTAGGGGCAGGCCCCTGTGCCTGCCCATGTTACAATCATAATGTAAACCATTCTGAGTAAAGGGTAAATCGAAGATTGTAATTAGTTGTCTCGGATAAACGGTTCTCCAATATTACTGTGGGATAGGATCAAGTCGAATCGCGTTGAGCATGATCCCCAAAGCGCGAGCATCGCCGTTGTTGTAAATTCGGTCCGGAGACCACGGATTATCCGTCTCGATCGTAATGGTCCGGCTTTCATCCAGGATCAATTTTCCCGTGCGGGTTGTCCACTGATTCGTGTGGAGATTGAATTGGAAACGCTTTTTATCATCGGACGAAACGGTGACGATCAAATTTTCCCCGGTGTGTTCGGGCCGGGCAGACACGAACAATGTGCATTGGACAGGACCATGAGGAAGGCGTGTTTTTATCTCCGCATTTCGTGATGTAGCTCGATAGAGCAGCCCTTTCGGGGATTTTTCCAACCCATACCATCCTTCAACGAGCGCCCTATTATCATTGAATCCAGCGAGAATAATTTGAGATGTGCTCATAGCGGAAAAATATTCCTGTTCATTATATTAATACTTATATCATTTCCTATCCTACCTCATTTTGATGGACGTGTCCAATCCCTTTTATTTCAATAGGTTATCTTTGTCACCCCAACCTCATCCCCAGGAAATCTATCTTTGGTATGACGGTTGCTCATAAAACAAACCACGAAGAAATCCGTTTGAGGAATCAACTATGTTAACAGGGCTATATTCCGCCGCGTCGGGAATGATTATCCAGGAACGGGTCCAGGATGTATTGGCTCAAAACTTGGCCAATGCACAATCACCCGGTTCCCGCCGTGAAGAGGTGGTCGTTCGATCCTTTCCCGATGTTTTTCTCGCGGCAACTTATGAAGGAATGACACCGACCACGAATAAATCCCGATACAACCACGCCATTGGCCGTGTCGGAACCGGCGCGGGGGTGGATTGGTCTTACGTCGATCATACTCCCGGCCAGATGGTTCACACGGGAAATACAAACGATATCGCCCTATTCGGCGATGGTTTCTTCAATGTGCTGACTCCCGATGGCATTCGTTTTTCCCGCACCAGCAACTTTCACGTAGACCGAGAAGGCTATCTCGTCACATCACAAGGATTTTCCCTGCTGGGACAGGGAGTCAATAGCGGACGCGCGCCCAGCCGAATTCAAGTCGGAAGAGAAGATTTCAGCGTTGACAATCACGGTCAAGTGACGGTCCGTAGATTCGATCAAGCGACGCAAACTACGAATGAAATCCTTATCGATCAAATCCGTGTCAGCGACTTTCACGAAAAAGAAAGACTCTTTCGCGAACCCGGCAATATTTTCCGGGCCGAAGAAGACGATCTCGACAATTTCAAAGTTCCCGAAAATTTTCGAGTCGCACAAGGCTATATCGAGCGCTCAAACAGCTTTCCAACAACGGAAATGGTCAAAATGATCGACTCGTACCGCATCCACGAAGCCAGCGCCCGTGTCGTGAAAGCCTTAGACCAAACGTTGGGAATAGCAGTCCGTGAAATTGCTAGATAGAGGCATAAAGTCATAAATATCAGCATAATATAGCATCGTTGAGGATAATAACGATAAAAACGAAACGGCAAGAAGTCGATAACATGTTCTGTAACCACAAGATATTGTATGAAAATTGACTCATGTATACATATATCTTGCCGTTTCGTCTGCAAGGTCTGACTTATTATCGGACCGTCACCAGATTTTTTCCTGCGGATGGCGGGACCTCAAGGAGGAGATAAGTACAATGTTACGTGGACTTTATACGGCGGCAGCCGGAATGCACGGGATGTCCTTTCAAGTGGACAACATCGCAAACAACCTGGCGAATTCCAACACGTTCGGTTACAAGCGAACCCGGGTCGATTTTCAAGACCTTCTCTACCAAACGATAAAACCAGCCGGCAGTTCCTCCTATCAAGGGATTCGGATGCCGACAGGGATTCAGATTGGTCATGGTGTGCGTGTTGCTGGCACTCGGCGTGTTTTCAACGAAGGGTCGTTGCGTGTCACCGAGAATCCGCTCGACATTGCGGTCACGGGAAAAAAAGGATTCTTCCAGATCACGCTTCCGGATGGAAGCATTGGCTATACAAGAGACGGATCGTTCAGTCTGGATGATACGGGCAACATCGTGAATTCAGACGGATTTATTCTTGAACCGAATATTCAAATTCCGCCCGACGCGCTTGCCATCAATATCAGTGAAGAAGGAATTGTGACTGTCGAGCAGCCAGGAGGTCAAATGAACCAATTAGGGAATATTCAGTTGGCTTCGTTTGTCAATCCGGCTGGACTTTCGGCAATGGGGAAGAATATTTTTCTTGAAACGCAAGCATCTGGAACACCTCAGCCTGGCAATCCTGGCCAGAATGGCTTGGCGATTTTGCAGCAGGGATTTTTGGAAAACTCGAACGTCAGCGTGGCCGAGGAACTGGTCAACCTGATCACCGCTCAGCGCGCATTCGAAGTCAATTCACGCGCTGTTCGGACCGGTGATGAAATGATCCAGACCGCGGTTTCCTTGAAACAGTAATCGAATAACGGTCAATAAAAACTGAATTGTTATGCCATAAAGACCAAATTTCGTGGATGGGTGAAGGGAGAGGCGCAATGAAGATTAGAGCGGTTTTCAAAAGTAACGTCGGATTGGATGCCTTACGGCTTGTAAAATCCCGTGCTTTTTCGGGATTTTACAAACGCCATTACGAACGTATTTTAAAAAATCAGTCTAAACGAATTGTTTTTCTAATTTGTCTTGTATTTATTACGATGGCGGCTGTTGCGGCCGTAGATACGAGCAATAAAACCGTAATAAAACTGCCGGAAATTTATATCGTTCCGGATGTGAATACGCAATCGATCCGTTTAGGGGATATCGCGCAATCGATCCGATCCGCCGACCCGGAGATGCAGCAGAAACTGGAAAACCTGGTTGTTATGAAAGCCCCCGAAACGGGCAAACAATCACGTCTGGCCAGCCATTATGTAATCCAGTCAATTCGCAGAGCGGGACTCGACTTTTTCAATCTCCAGTTCGAGGGAGCCAGATTGGTCGAGGTCTTCGGGTACGGTCAAGAGATTAAAATTAAGGACCTCGTTTCCCGTTTGACCAGTCAAATTCTGGAAAAAACCGGTTGGGACACCGAAGAATTGATACTGAGAATAATCAGTGTACCACCGAAAGACCTGTGGCTTCCGCCGGGGAAAACGGAAGTCGATATGGAAAGAATCAGCCCCACGCGGATTGGCACGACCCGATACCAGGTCCGATTCTTCTCCGACCATGTTTTGATTAAAGATTTTCCCATCATCGTTTCGATCGCTCACCGGAGAAAAGCGTATGCGCCCGTTCGCAACATGAAGCGGGGTGAAATAATCGCCAAGAACGATGTCCGGGAAACTACCGTCTATTTCGACAAACAGACACTCGACGAACAGGCGGTCGATAACCTTGAGGAATTGATCGGTCAGCGATGCCGGACACCGATTCGCAAAGGCAGCTATATTAAGTGGAATTCGCTGGATACGAACTATGTCATGAATCGGGGCGACATCGTCCAGATGATTCTCCGCAACGGCGGATTGACACTCCAAACATCCGGCAAAGCGCTTAAACGGGGAGCCAAAGGGGATGTCATCCCTATAAAACTTGACGCAACGGGCCGTATGGTCAGAGCACAGATCATCCAACGGGGAGTCGTCGAATTCGTCCCGTCGTGATGCGTGATAAATGTAAAGTAAAGGTTGGTGAAAAGACAATGTCTCGAATGAGTTTTCCTCTATTAATTGCCGCATTCGCATTACTGATTCCCTGCAATGAAGGAATAGCCCGTTCCCTGTGGTCGAAGGAATCCCCCATGAATTTCCTGCTCACGGATTCCAATGCCTCTAAAGTGGGAGATATCCTCTCCATTCTGATTCAAGAAGATCACCGGGCCAATGATACCGCCGACGGCGAGGGAAGCCGCAGTCAAAATGTGAACGGGCTTC
>CAZSIZ010000290.1:0-7925 GCA_964606645.1 uncultured bacterium | reverse complement strand
ACCTTGAGATTCTTATATTTCTATGACGGTTAAACCAACGCGAAAATCGGTGTTATACAAAGAAAAACTCAATGTCCGTTATTTACGAAAAAAGCCGTCCGAGGCCGTCCGCAGAGAGTTGACCTTCTACCGCGACGTATGGAAAGTGGAGTATATGTATTTTTGGTCGGACACCTTCTTCTCATACACGGACAGCGAGTTCGATGAATTCTGCGAGATGTACAGTGAATTCAACTTGCCGTTCTGGATTCAAACCCGCCCGGAAACGATCACCGAACGCCGCATCGAACGCCTGTTGGAAATCGGGCTTCATCGCGTAGCCATTGGCATAGAGCACGGCGATCAGACCTTCCGGAGAGAGATACTGAACCGAAAAATCAGCAATGAAAGCATTGTGAAAAAAATTAAAATTCTCAACCATCTGGGCGTTCCATTCAGCGTCAACAACATCGTCGGTTTCCCCACGGAAACTCGGGATATCGCGATGAAAACCGTTGAACTCAACTGCCGGATCGAAGCAACCAACTACAATTGTTATTCCTACTCCCCGTTTCATGGAACGCCCCTGCGAAAGATGGTGGAAGAGATGGGCTTCATCACGCCGGAAGAGATTACCCGCTCCATCTCACGCGATTCGGTCCTGGACATGCCGCAGTTTTCTCGCGATCAAGTCGAAGGATTCCGGCGCTGTTTCGTCATGTACATTACCCTGCCCCGCGAGCGCTGGCCGGAAATCCAGCAAGCGGAATCCCTCACTCCCGAAGGAGACAGGATATGGGAACAATTAAGTGAGGACTGTATGGAGCAGCTGAACGAGGAAGAGAGCGAAGGATAACCACCATTCATTATCCCTATTCAATAAACCAATCAAATCAGACGAAACCACAGAGGAGAACGATCGTGACAGTAGCGGCATTATTACTGGGACGTGGCGGCAGCATCGGATTCCCCGGCAAAAATCTGTACCCCGTGATGGGGCGGCCGATGATGGCCTATCCGCTGATGGCGGCCAATGCAAGCCGGACGGTCGAGGAAGTCTACGTTTCGACTGACTCGGATGAGATTATGGCCATTGGACGGCAATACGGCGCGCACATCATCGAGCGCCCGCCGGAGCTCTGCACTCAGGAAGCCCTTGGAGAAGACGCTTACGCTCACGGTTTCCGCGTTATCCGCGACCGCTTGGCCGAAGAAGACCGCGAGTTGGAACTGCTCGCCCTCCTGTTCGCCAACGCGGCCACGTTGACCGGCGAACTGATCGACGAAGGGGTGACGATACTCCGGAACGATCCCACCTTCGATTCAGCCGTCACGGTGTCGCGTTACAACATGTGGAGCCCTCTCCGCGCCCGGCGGCTGGACGATGACGGAAGCCTTCAGCCTTTCGTTCCATTCGAGACGTTCGGCGATCCCCGAACACTCAACTGCGACCGGGATTCGCAGGGAGATGTCTTTTTCGCCGACATGAGCCTGTCGGTCGTCCGCCCGCATTGCCTCGAACGGATGGAGGAGGGCCTGCTTCCTCAAAAATGGATGGGGCGGCGCATCGCCCCGATCGACTCCTGGGGCGGCTGCGATGTGGACTACGAATGGCAGATTCCCGGCGTTGAATTCTGGCTGAAGAAACACGGTATCGGACCGGCAGACGAAAACGAATAAGCGGAAGGCCGCACGCAATTGTCCAACACACCTCCACAGAATGAACGGGATCATGCCACGACGGCCAAGCAGGTTGTCGTGGTTCAGAGCGAGGTCTCTTTCTCCCGTTGGGAATCCCTTCTACAAACATCGGATAACTGGACCTGGCTCTACATCGGCACGGACACCGAGCGCTATTACTCGATCCGCGCCCGGCTACCCGAAGGATTTACCTTCATCAACGCCGGTCAGCGAATCAACGAACTGATCGAGACTCATTTCGACGCCTTTCAAAACCTCGACGACACGGTTGATCTGGACGGAATCGATCCGTATTGGATTACGACGGACGTCGCGGAACGCAATCCATCGACTTCGACTTTCCTTTTTCACGCCTGCGCGTACCTTGTATTGAATGATGTGTTGAACCAAAACACTGGATCCGTACTCGTCGTCGTCGAGGACTGGTTTCCCGCATTCCAATTCGCCCGTCTCGCGCGCGAACGGGGGATGAACGTCACGTTTCGATCCCGCTATCCGATCCGGGATTGTCTACCCGATCCCGTTGCGATGTGGTGTCATAAAGCCGGTCAGTGGATACTCGCCGTCCGCAGCCGATTACGATTTTTGTTGGATTTCATCAACCAGAAACGAATCATCCGGGCGATCGCGCGTACGACGGTCCACAATCCAGCGCGCGATCTTTCCGCCTGCGACGCGCTTCTCGTGATATGGGCCGGTCCGAATACGCTCCCGCCGGATCGACCATTAGAAACCAATACTCATTTCGGCGATCTACCGAAACGGCTACGCGAACGCGGCTTCACCCTCGGCCTGATCGTCACCCCCATGACGTGGAAACACTCTTTCGAGGAATGTGCGGGGAATGCGCTACAGGCTTTCGACCCGACGGTGATGCCCCAGGGATGCCTGGGTTGGTTCGACGCGGTTCGAATCGCCTGGAAAACGTTTTTTCATTCGTTCCGCATTCGAACCTCTTTCATCATCGATGGAATGGATTTAACCAGTCTGCTGCGGGAAGAATTCCGTATCGAAAAAACCAAAACCCGCCAATGTCGCGCCTGCCAGATGTTCTCGATCGGAGGTTATTTGAAAAAGCATGGCGCACGCCCTTCCGTCATTTTCAATGTCTTCGAAAACCAGCCGAGAGAAAAAGCCTTGCTGCTTGGAATCAAAAGGCATTTCCCTCAAACGGCGGTTTGGGGATATCAACACTCCACGATTCCCTATCTGTGGGTTGGCTATTTCCCATCCAAGCGCGACATCGAGTATCAAATATTTCCCGACCGGATTATCGCAAACGGTCCGGTATGGAAAGACCTGTTAATCCTCCGTGGCATTCCATCGAACCGAATCGACATCGGAGCCTCCTTGCGCTATTCCCATATATTCGAACAAACGGAATCCGGCCCCGATGACCATCCCCATTCATCTCACCCTACGGATCACGTTATCCTGCTGGCATTGCCGTATTACTATCCAGTTTCGCTGGAATGTCTGATCAAAACCGTTCAAGCGTTTTACGATACACCGGATATCCAGGTTCAAATCAAATTCCACCCGTTGATGAGCGGGACCATCGAGAATTGCTTTGACATCGTTCAACAGACACTCGGTCTGGATTCGATTCCTCCCCATATCCAAGTTGTTGACCAGCCGATTTCCAGTTTGCTGCATTCGACTCATCTTCTCCTCTATAGTGGAACAACGGTCGGTTTTGAATTTCTAACACAGGGGATCCCCGTTATCATGATTCAATCCGATCTCCGAATCGATTTGGATCCATTAACCGTTTTCAAAGACCGATACGATTGTATCTGGACCGCCGACGCACTTCGCAAAACAGCGCTTCAGCGACTGCGGGAAATCCACGAACCTCACGACCGGCGTTCCGAATCAACTTCTGCACTGCTTCACAAGACGTTTACTCCCATAACGCCGGAAACTCGCGATGTGTTTTTACAAGTCCCTAAAATGAAAAGCGAGACTGTTCGTTCTTTGCCTGAACGGAGAGATATCCGTTTGGTTTGACTGGGCGCAATGAAGTCCCACGAACTCAGCAGTGTTTAGTCCCTTACGATTTAGGAGCATTCAATGAGCGGTCATCCAACGGTCAGCATCATCGTTAACGTCTATAACGGCGAACGATTTCTTCGACAGACGCTCGACAGCGTTTACACCCAAACCTTCACTGACTGGGAAATCATTTTCTGGGACAGCGCTTCAACCGACCGTACACCGGATATTGCAAAAGAATACGACCATCGTTTACGTTATTTCCGCACTGAAACGAAACTGCCATTGGGTGAAGCGCGCAATCTCGCCTTACAGCAAGCGCGGGGAAAATACGTCGGTTTTCTCGACGCGGACGATGTCTATCTTCCACAAAAACTGGAATGGCTGGTTCCTGTGCTCGACGAACGCGACGAGGTCGCAGTCGCTTATGCCGATTCGGCCACTATCGACGATGAAGGCCAGATTATTTCCGAACATTGGGGCCGTTATCAACCCAAAGACGGCAACCACCTGGACGAGTTACTCGGCGGACATTACATCGCCTGGCTGACCGCGCTTTTCCGTAAAAGCGTTTTGGACGAGGTCGGCGGACTGCGGCCTTACTTGATCAGCCACGATTTCGACATGATCGCGCGTATCGCTCTCGATTATCCCTTTGTCGGGATCGATCGAGTCGTGTCTCAATACCGCATCCACGGTGGAAACATTTCTCATAATGTCGTCTGCATCTATAAGGAATGTATCGACGTGCTCGAAACACTGATCCGCGAAGCAGAATCGAAACCCCATCACCAGCCCTATATCCCAAAATTACGGGAACAGATCGCCAATCGACATTATTTCCTGGGCAACCATCTCTGTTCGACAGGGGAGGTTTCCGAGGGAAGAATCCACCTCCGCCAGGCCTGGCCCGATTCCGCCTATCGATGGAAAGCGGTTTCCTTACGTCTGCTGACGGCTATTTGCGGAGCGAAGGGATTTCAGCAACTTATTAACTGCAAACGGAAAATATTCAATAAAAAATGAATCCCCTGCATCCTGGAACCTAGTTTTGTGTTGCAGGCTGGAAGCCTGCAACACAATTTCTGGAAACGCTATTGATGATGGACGAATCAAAGACGACGGATATCGTGCTGGCGATCGGCGATATGGGCAGCGGCGGCGCTCAGCGGGTGCTCTCGAACCTCGCCAACGCCTGGACGCGCGCCGGACGAAACATCTGCCTCATCACAATGGAATCGGCCGACCGTGATTTCTATCCACTCGATCCGGGCGTCCAGCGAGTGTCCATCGGCGGCTTGGGTGTCTCGCACAATCCAATATCCGCCATCAAAGCGAACTTGAGCCGCCTCTCTGGACTGCGAAACGCCATTAGTCAAACAGGCGCGCCCATCGCCGTTACGTTTTTAGGGTCCACTAACATTCTTGTGATTCTGGCGACGATCGGGCTGGGGATTCGGGTGGTCATCTCGGAACGCAGTGATCCCAAACGTCAGTCGCTGGGCCGGGTCTGGGACGTTCTGCGCCGGGTGCTCTACCGTTTTGCACACCGGATCACCGCCAACAGTCACGGGACGATCGAAACGCTGTCCGCCTTCGTGCCGAAGCGGAAATTGGCTTACGTGCCCAACCTGCTCGTGCTGCCGACTGAAGAGAGCACAGTAACGTTCGAACGGCAAACCATTATCGCATCCGGCCGCCTCGATCCGCTTAAAGCGTATGATGTCCTGCTTGATGCCTTTGCCCGGATCGCTCAGGAAGCACCCGATTGGCAACTCGTCTTTCTCGGCGACGGCCCGGCGAAATCCGCGCTCTGTGAACAGGCCCAACGCCTGGGGATCGCGGATCGCTCCGTCTTCGTGGGTCAAGTCGACAATCCGTTTTCCTACTACCGGGCGGCGGACGTATTCGCCCATCCCTCCCGCTACGAAGGTTTTCCCAACGCGCTGATCGAAGCGATGGCGTGTGGATTGCCTCCCATCGTCAGCGACGCTTCTCCGGGGCCGCTGGAACTGGTTGATGCAGGGCGGACCGGCTTTGTTTTTCCTGTCGATCACTCGGATGAGTTAGCTGAAGCACTGTTTAATCTGATCAAAGACGCTTCGCTGCGGCAGCGGATTGGAGCCGCCGCCATGCAACGCGTCTCCGAATTCGATCCCGCCAACGCCCTGCCCGTCTGGGACCGCGTCATCGGAACCGACGAAGATGATAGATTCTAGTCAATCATCGAAATTACAATTCCATAACGTCAATTGTAGTATAAAAACATAAAACTTTATCAGGATTGATTGTTACATGTGTGGGATTTGCGGAATTATTGAATGGCGTAACGGGAAAGCGGGCGAGCGAGCGGACATCGAGCGGATGTGCGGGCAGATGATCCACCGGGGGCCGGACCGGGAAGGCGTCTGGCTGTCCGGCCCAGTGGGATTGGGACACCGCCGTCTGTCGATCATCGATCTCTCCGACAGCGCCGCCCAGCCCATGCTCAATGAAGACGGGTCCGTGATCCTCACGTTCAACGGAGAGATTTACAACTTTCAATCACTGCGCAAAGACCTGCTGGAACGGGGGCATCGATTCCGCTCCAACAGCGATTCCGAAGTCATCATTCATCTCTATGAAGAGAAAGGCGTCGATTGCCTTCAAGACCTGCGCGGTATGTTCGCGTTCGCGATCTGGGACAAACGCCGCCAACGCCTCTTTCTGGCCCGCGACCGGGTTGGGAAAAAACCGCTTAAATATTTCCACGACGGGAAACGATTCATCTTCGCGTCGGAACTGAAATCGATCCTGGCCCTGCCGGACATCCCCCGCGAAGAAGACAGGCGGGCGATTCATTACTACCTCGCCTACGGTTACTGCCCCGCGCCGATGACCGGTTTCCAAGGCATCCATAAACTGCCCCCCGCGCATTACGCGCTCGTCGAAAACGGGAAACTTTCCATCGAACGCTACTGGCAATTGTCCTACAGGCGTAAGAGCGATTTATCGGAAGCGGAATGGCGCGAGGCACTGCTGGAGCGCCTGGAAGAATGCGTGCGTCTTCGTCTGATCAGCGATGTACCGCTGGGCGTCTTTCTGTCGGGTGGAATCGATTCCAGCGCCATTACGGCCCTCATGGCGAAGGTCTCTTCCACTCGAGTCAAGACATTCTCCATCGGATTCTCCAACGACCGCTTCAACGAACTGCCCTACGCCCGCCAGATAGCGGAACGATACGACACCGAACACCACGAATTCGTCGTCGAACCGATGAACGTTGACATCGTACCGAAACTGGTCCATTTCTATGAAGAACCTTACGCGGATTATTCGGGCCTGCCGTCGTATTTCCTGGCGAAGATGGCCCGTGAGAACGTCACCGTCGCGTTGAACGGGGACGGGGGAGACGAGAATTTCGCAGGCTACAATCGCTACGTGCGGTTCGGGGATCGGAAATGGCTGTCGAAATACCTCGCACCGCTGGGGGGAAGTCGAATCGCAAATTGGATCGCGAATTCGTCCTGGGCGCCGACTCGTCTGCGGCAGAAAGCGATCCCCGCGCGCTGGCTGCTTCAGTCCAAACCGCACCGGCAATTTATCACACTGGTCACGATGTTCGATCCATTCGAGTTCGGCAATCTCTATTCGCCGGACTATGGGGAGGCGTTACATGATATCGATATCACGGATCAATACGAAGAATGGTTCAACCATCCCGACGCCGGGACAAACGACATCGAACGCGCTCAGTTTGCCGACGTGAACTGCTATCTGCCCGGTGATCTGCTGCCGAAAGTCGATATCGCTTCGATGGCGCATTCGTTGGAATGCCGGTCGCCGCTATTGGATCACACCTTCATGGAACTGGCCGCAACCGTGCCCCTCAATCTAAAAATCCGCAACGGTTCGACGAAATATATCTTCAAGGAAACTGTCCGCGATCTGCTTCCACCGGAACTGATGCAGCGCCCCAAGCAGGGCTTCGGTATCCCCGTGCATGACTGGTTTTCGGGAGCCTTAAAGGAGATGGCACGGGAGTATCTTCTCAGTGAGCGTTCTCTCGCGCGGGGATGCTTCCGCCCGGATTATCTCGAACACCTGTTTACGCTTCACGAGCAGGGGCTTTACCAAGGACACCCATTCTGGCTTCTGATCTGCCTGGAAGAGTGGCGCAGACAGTTCATCGATCGATCCCCCTAAATGCCCTCACCCTGTCAGCCGCCGGGCTAGTCTGACCCACCCGGAGTCACCCGGTGTGACCCGTC
>CAZSIZ010000289.1:0-7948 GCA_964606645.1 uncultured bacterium | reverse complement strand
CATCCAATAGGGTTTTCATGTCGGCAAGCGACACAAAAACCCTTATCTATTTGCTCATTAAAAGTCTCTGTACCACTACTTTCTTATCATCATAATATAATTGAAATTACCACAATTATCCCACTCTGTTAAGTTGCTTTGAATGAATGTGATTGGTCCGCCGACTGAAATGTCCGATTCCTTTGTTAAACCCGGAGGTTAAGAGAGATTGGTTCATCGAATCCTTCCCTCTAACATTCTGGAAATTCACTAATGCACGCCCCACGCTCCACTGATGGCTATTGAATGGGGCGGCAGGATATGATATAACGTCGTTATCTTCAATCGGATCAATTGGGTTCGATTCAAACATGACCGCTGCACCACTGAGTATGAATACGATACAGAGATTCGATTATCGAGATGGAAGATATTCGTAAGTCTTGTTACTACAATATAATAATGGAATGATGATCCAATGGAAGGTACTTATTTCTCGCTGATTCCTCCGCTGGTCGCGATTGTGTTGTGCGTGGTCTTGCGCGAGGCGATTCTTTCACTGTTTGTCGGGATTTTTGTCGGGGCGCTTTTTCTTTATGGCTTCTCGCCCGCGACGGCTTTTCTTCGCGCCGTGGACGATATCATTCTCGCGTCGTTCATCGATTCGGATCACGCGATCACGATTTTCTTTACGGTGCTGACCGGCGGATTGACCGAAATTCTCAACCGAAGCCCGAACGCCCGGCATGTGATTCACCATCTCGTCTCTAAAATCAAGAACCGCTGGAAGGCGTCGGTGTTGATCTGGTTTTCGGGACTCTTCTTCTTCGTCGACGATTACGCCAACTGCCTGATCGTCGGCAACGCCTATCGCAAACTGGTGGACGGGCTGAAGATTTCTCGCGAGAAACTGGCGTACCTGGTCGATACGACCTCCGCGCCCATCGCTTCACTCGCGCTGGTCTCGACCTGGATCGGGATCGAGATTACGGTGATCGACAAAGCGCTGGCGGCTGAAGGGGTGACGGATTTTCAGGCGTACGGCCTGTTCCTTTCGTCGATTCCCTACCGCTTCTACCCGGTGCTGGCCATGATCTTATGCTTGATGGTCTGTACGACCGGGCGGGATTTCGGGCCGATGCTCAAAGCCGAACGAAGAGCCATCCGATCCAAACCGAAAGAAGACGATTCCGATCGCTATTCGGTTGAGGAAAAACCGTCATTGAAATCCTACTTCAGTTTTATTCCGCTTGCTTGTCTGCTCGTGTCGGCGGTCACTTTTCTGGGTGTGAACGGGTATCACAACGGCGCGGGAGTCGATTGGGCACACCCGTGGCAGACGGTCGTCGCGCTGTTCGGGGCGGCGGACCCTTACCGCAGCCTGCTCTGGGCAACGATGCTCTCCACGGCGGTTGCGTTCTTTATCCACTTGGGCATCCTGCGGGAAGGATTCAAGGAACTGAACGCGAACTGGATGTCGGGATTGCGGATGATGTTCACGATCTGCCTGATTCTGACGCTGGCCTGGTCCATCGGTGACGTGTGTGACCGCATGAAGACCGGCGCTTATGTCGCGTCGCTTCTCGGAGAGAATTTCAATCCCGATCTGCTGCCGTTCATGACGTTTCTCTTTGCCGCCGCGATTAGCTTCGCTACCGGGACCAGCTACGGCACGATGTCTATCCTGATGCCGATCGCGCTGCCTTTGGCGATCAACCTGGGGATGGCGGATCCAGAAATTATGTGCGGGACGGTGGGGAGCGTGCTGGGCGGGGCGATCTTCGGGGACCATTGCTCGCCTCTGTCCGACACGACGATTCTCTCGTCCGGGGCCAGCGGCTGTCCGGTGACGGCTCATGTCAATACGCAGTTGCCTTACGCGGTTGTCGTGGCGCTTATCTCGACGTTGTGCCTGTTCCTGGTTCCTATTAAAGGCTTCTCCGCGATGTTGCTTCTGGTGACGGCCAGTTTGATCCTGTTCGGGCTGCTTCGTCTCTTCGGCAAGAAGGCGGCCGATGATCTCGGGGACATTTCGCAGACTGAAACCGGTAACCCGGCGACTTTGGATTGATGAAAAAACAACGTGGATAGCGATCGAAAAACCTTTCATATCCGCAGTGGACCGGGGCGGAAAGCGGCCACGATTTCCAATCAAGCGGACTGTCAGCGTTATGGATGTCCGGCTTCTCCCTGGCATTGGGCGTCACGATGGGTGCTGGAGCGGTCGGGGCTGACGGGGCGGGAGACCATCGCCGATCTGGGGGCAGGGATCAATCCGATTACGATGCCGGTCTATGAGAAATTCACTGCCTGCGCGCTTCTCGTCGATAAATACTTTCTGCCGGAACAGCGTCAAACGAGCGCGAAACTGATTCGCATACTGGCCGATATCGGGGAACTGCCGTTCGCTTCGGGGAGCATCGACGCCGTGATCAGTATCAGCGTTCTGGAACATCTGACGGGGCCGGACCGGCTGGAAACGATGCGGGAAATCGAGCGGGTGCTTCGGCCTGGGGGGCGTGCGGTCTTCACGATTGGGAACTATCTTCACGCCGGGGAAGAAGCCATTCACTTGATGCGTACGCTACCCTATTTCGTCAAACGGTCGTACCACTCTTATCCGCCTATCAATATTAAAGCCATGCTGGACGCGGTTCCGGGATTGAATCCGGTGGACAGTGACGAACTTGAGTGTATGCCCGGGTTCGAGGACTACAACGAGGACGCCATTGCTTCCGATCCGCTTCTTTGTGCTTATTATTATAAGGATTATCCTGAACTTGCCCTTCATGCGGCACTTGAGAAGGTTGTTGTTCATGAGATTGGGCTGGCGCTTGTTAAAGGGCAGGATTTAGGGGTTTTTGTATGATCGGAGAGTTGCTTAGGGCAGGCACGAGGCCTGGCCCTACGTGTTATTGATAGTCGTCAGAATTTGGTAGTCGGATAACTCGTAAAAAAAGGTAAAAGAGGGATTGTGAGAATGTTTAAGAATTTGTGTTGGCTTTTGGGAATCGACAATGGGAAAAAGTGGTGTTTCACGAACGGGTTACTTGCCGCGGGATTGCTTGCCTTTGTTTGCTTGCCCTGTTTCGGGCAGTCACAGGCGGGTGGAGAAACGTTTTCGTTTCCCACCTCAGAAAAAAACGCTCGTTTTTATTTCACCAGCTATCCCGACCTTTTTAACTGGAATATCGATTATCCCCAGGCGGGATGGGATGAGGCGATGGACTGGTTTCTGGATGGCATGAAAAAGGAAGGGACCGCTTTCTCCTTGAACGCGGGGGATATTATGGACGCCCGATGGTGGACCGATCCAGAAGAAGTGCTGGCAAAAACCAACCAATACTGGACCGGATTCAAAAAACGATTCGATGATAAAAACATCAAACTTTACATCGCACCGGGTGACCATGAATATGGCGACGATCAAGGATTGAGAAAAATGAACTTGGCACCGATCTTCGCGCGGCAGTTCGCCTCCATCTTCGATCAGCCGCGCAACGGCCCCGCGCATAAAAAGGAACTCGCCTATTCGTTCACGAAAGAAAACCTGGCCGTGATATCGGTCGATACTTTCGAAGACGCGGGGAACCGGATGTCGATGACCGTTTCCGGCGAGCAATTGGCTTGGTTTAAGAAAACCCTGGAATCCTATCGGGAGAAAGATTTTATTATCGTTCAGGGTCACGTTCCGGTGGTCGGGCCCGTGAAAAGCAAAAACTCCAGCGCGAATATGCTGGAGGGTGGGACCGATAGCGCGTTCTGGAAAACGATGGTCGAACATGGCGTGGATGTCTATCTGTGCGGCGAGCATCACCGGATAACGGTGATAAAACAGGACGGCATCTGGCAAATCGTTCATGGCGCGTTATGGGGAACGCAGGAGGATGTGAACTACCTTCGTGGAAGCGTGTCGCCCGGAAAACTGAATCTCGAATTGTTCAAGTTCAACGTCGAATACAGCGGCGGGTATCTGGGCGACCATCCCCATCGTGGTGAGAAAAACCGGCCTCGCGAGAACGTCGCGATTTCTCAGGAAACTTTGAAAAACGGACCGGTACTCGTGGGCGGGCTTGTTATTGAAACAGGCTTGGATGGGAATGAATCGACATCGGCGACGGGGATGTTTGAAGTGGGTCGATGATCGGTGGTTGGTGGGCTACGCTGGTTATTGTCTGAATCATGATAACCAGGATTTATAGGATTGGCAGGATAAAAAACTTTTGATTGCGTGTTATGGTGGGTTGAAAAACGTGACCCACCCTACCTTTCTCTAGCGAATGTGGGAGACTCAGGACTACAAGAAACTCCCCGGATTGGAGTAGCACATGACAACACCCAGAACTTATCCGAAAATCCGAAGCGTCAAGCCAAGACACGACAAGACCTTGCTGGTCACGTTCAAGAACGGCGGCCAGAAGGTGTATGATTGCACCCCGCTGCTTCAGAACGAGGCTTTTCGTCCTCTGCAAGACGAAGCCGTCTTTCGATGCGCCCATGTCGATACTCACGGCTATGGGGTTGTCTGGAATGATAACATCGATCTTGCGGAATCCGAAATCTGGCTCAACGGACGGACCGCCGAACCAGATATGTAGTTTCTTCCGATTGTAGTTGATTGATGGGCTACGCTGGCGCTTTTAGCACAGCCTACAGGACTAATAGCGACATAAAGAACCAATCAGATATATTAACAGATTTGATGAAAATGGCATTCGATAATAAATATCAGTGATAGTAATAGGTTAGCCAAAAGGTGGGCTACGCTGGCGTTTTGAGCCCACACTACAGAACTAAGGAAGTCATTGTCATGAACAGCAAACTCATCGTCACTATCATGTTCCTACTTCTATCCCTCTGTAACATCGGCAGTGCGCAGAAGCTAACAGCTGACATCCCCTACGTTGAGAACGGACACGAACGACAGGTTCTTGATATTTACACATCCGAAAGAGTGATTGCTGGGCGCTTGCCGGTCATGTTTTGGATACACGGTGGCGGATGGCAGACTGGTGACAAGAGCGATGTTGCCCTGAAGCCCAAAGTGTTGACTGAGCGCGGATTTGTCTTCGTATCAACGAACTACCGTCTCTTGCCCGACGTGGAGATGGATGTGCTGGTCCGCGACGTCGCTAAATCGCTTGGCTGGGTACACAGGAACATCGCTGAGTATGGCGGCGATCCAATGCGAATCTTTGTCGGCGGACATTCCGCCGGTGCCCAACTCGCGGCGTTAATCTGCATCGATGATCGTTATCTGAAGGAAGAAGGTGTCTCTTTCGATGTCCTCAAGGGGTGTGTACCGGTCGATGGCGACACTTATGACATTCCCAAAATCATCATGACGGCAGAGCACCGGCAGGCTCTCTATGGCGGCAAGATGTTCACGTTTGGTCATCGGCAGAAGTTTGGAAACGACCCGGAAAAACATGTCGATTTCTCAGCTGTGACGCACGTCGCGAAGAATAAAGGTATCCCGCCGTTCCTAATCCTGTTCTTTCCCGGCAATCCCGACACACGAGCTCAGGCGCGGCGTCTGGAAGTCGTGCTGAAGGAATCTGATATCCCGGCAAAAGCGTATGGAAAACGGGACAGCAACCACAGCCGCTTGAATGACGATCTTGGCAAACCCGGCGACTCGGCGACGCAGGAATTCTACAAGTTTCTCGACACACTTATCGACAGGAAATAAAAACCCCTATCTATTATCAGTAGGATGCATGACATAACTCATCTTTGTATGAGTAAATTAGTTATGTAGTTTCTTCTATGGGTTCATGTTTATTTATGTTTGGGGTTTTGTGCCCCAGGTGAGGAGGCGGAGGCCGGCTTTGGATTTGCGTTTTAGTTCGGTCCAGCTTCTTACGTCCAGGAGGCGTTTTATCAGGTAGGTGGGGCGGGTGTAGTAGCGGCGGTAGCCCCATTGCATTAACTCGATTAGTTCCTCGCGGGATAGGACCTCTTCCCATAACTGTGGTTGGAAATCTTCTCTTGGATTCTCGGCGAAGGCTCGCCAGTAATCATTCTTGAATACGCCTTGCTCCAAACCCATGCGGTATAGCTCCGTGGCGGGAAACGGGGTTGTCAGGGCTAAGTGGATGAAATCGGCGTCGAGGCGGCAGGCGTACTCGACCGTGGCTTTCATCTGGTCACGGGTCTCCGTCGGATTGCCGATCATGAAATAACCCAGCGTGGAGATTCCGCTTTGACGGGTCTTTCGGAAGATTTCGCGTGTTTTCTCCAGGTCGATTCCCTTCTTCAGGATTTTGGAAATTTCCGGGGTTCCCGACTCGACACCGTAATGAATGCGCGCACATCCCGCCGACGTCAAGGCCTGGATTACCTCGTCGTTCATCGTGTTGATGTGGGCGCGAACGTCCCAACTGACGCGAATACCGCGTTCGACGATCTGGCGGCAGACGTCGAGTACCCGGTCGCGGCGGATGGTGAAGGTATCATCGTAAAGAAAAATTTCCTTGATCCCCATCTTGACGCAATGTTCCATCTCATCCACGACGTTTGTCGCACTGCGGTAGCGAAACGCTTTGCCCAGGTGGGGGCGGTCGCAGAAGATACAGCGCATGGGGCATCCCCGGCTGGTCATCATGGTGGTGATGGGGATCGCTTTGGCCAACACGGAATAATAGCGGTCGTGCGGGACCAGATGGCGCGCGGGCATGGGGAGCGAATCCAAATTTTCATTTAACGGGACGGGGGGGGTTAGTTTGACCTCGCCGTGAACGTCTCGATAGCCGAGACCGCCGATGCCCGCCGGGTCGCGGTTCTCTGCAAGCGCTTCGATGAGTTCGGCGGCCGTCACCTCGCCCTCGCCGATGACGATGTAATCCACTTCGGGGATTTTCAGGGTTTCGTGCGGATAGATATAGACGTGCGGTCCTCCGAAAATGACAGGGATCGTGGGATCGGCCCGTTTGACCGCTTTCGCCGTCAGCGCGGCGTCGATCAGCGTAAACGTCATCGCCTGGATGCCGACGACATCCGGTTTGCGGCGACGGATTTCCTGCTCGATTTGCTCGTAGGTGAGGCGGTCGAGAAGGGTGTCGAGGATTTCCACGTCGTGGCTCGTGTTTCGTTCGATGAACGCGGCGACGTACAGCAGGCCCAGAGGTGGATACGCACCGGTTTCGTCATCCACGACGCTGGGAACATTGGTCGCGATCATGTGGAAATCCGGGGGTTGAATTAACAGAACTTTCATAAATTGCTTCAGTCTTTAACGTTCGGGATAGGCAATGTATAGAGGATACCGTTCAAGGGGGAAAAAGCAATATTCGAGCACGCCGGAGCGGGGAGACTTCGCCGAACTCTCAACTTGAAGTATTCTCTATATTGAAACTAAACTGGAGGCCTACGAGTCATGATTGAACGGTATACACGGGAAGCGATGGGACGAATTTGGAGCGATCACTATCGGTTTGATACGTGGCTGCAAGTAGAGATTGCGGCTTGCATCGCACATAACAAACTGGGGATCGTTCCGGACGACGCGCTGGAGGAGATCAAAACGAAAGCGGCGTTCGATATCGAACGTATCCACGAGATCGAAAAAACCGTCGATCACGAGACCATCGCGTTTCTGACGAATGTCGCCGAAAACGTCGGTCCGGCGTCGCGCTACATTCATTACGGGATGACATCCTCCGACAAGCTGGATACTGCCACCGCCCTGCAACTGGTCATGGCCTCCGATCTGCTGATCAGCGAAATGGAGACACTCCAACTGACCATCGGCGATCTGGCCCGCAAACACCGGCACACGATCATGGTCGGACGCACCCACGGCATTCACGCCGAACCGATCACGTTCGGATTCAAAGTCGCGCTGTGGTATGAAGAGATGGGCCGCAACATCGAACGGATGAAGAACGCGAAGGAATCGATCCGCATCGGGAAAATGTCGGGAGCGGTGGGGACGTACTCCCACATCGATCCGCAGGTCGAAGAGATC
>CAZSIZ010000288.1:6569-8061 GCA_964606645.1 uncultured bacterium | reverse complement strand
GACCGCCTTTTTTACTCCGACTTTTCACTCCCTTTTCGACCGCCGTTTACAAAACGGATGTTTTCAAAACCGTGCCGCTTAAGATAGGCGGAGGCGTTTTCAATGATGCTGGAATGGTGTGTAGGGTCTACAGAACGTTCAACGCTGAATACTTGAGCGGCACAAACGGCGATCAGCGCGGTGATGAAAACCATTCGATAACAATGGCGTATTATATGAGTTTTAGTTTTCATGGTGTTTGGGTAGGCGGCGCGAAAGAAGCTGAATCAGCGTCGGCATAAAGACAACGCAGGCGAACCAGCAGGTCGCCGATCCCATCGCCATCAACATACCCAGGCTGGCCAGTCCCTTATGCGAAGCGAAGATCAAGCTGCCGAATCCGACCATCGTCGTCATCGTCGTCAGGGTCAATGTGGTTCCAGTCGTATACATACTGTATTCGACATCGAAGCGTTCTTCGTAACGGTGGTAGAAATGAACGGCGTTATCGACGCCGATCCCGATGAGGATGGGGATGGCGAAGAAATTGGCGAGATTGAGACTCACGCCAAACGCGCCCATGATTTCCACCAGCCAAAGCACTCCCAGCAGCAATGGCGTCATCACGAAAAAGAGTGCGCGAAGCGAAAGAAAATCGAGAAACACCAACACGGCCACGACCAGTACGGAATACGTTCCGATGCGGTAGAACGAGTCGCGCATCAGCATACTGGATTCGTACACCTGGATCGGTGTGCCGGTGACTTCGGGATCGATCTTTCGCATCTCGGAAACGAATTCGCGCATGGGTTCGGTCTGCCAGATATTCTCCTTGGGATAGGCCATTACAAGGAGTGAGCCATCGTCGCCAGTGAAGAGTGTTTTCAACTGACTGGAAACGTCGTCCAGCGTAGGCGGCTCGGTATAGATGATTTCCGCCAATGAACTCAGGGCCGAACGCGGACGTTCGAGCAGCAATTCGTTTGCTTTTTCGAGGCGGGCGATTACTGTTTTCTCATCATTGGAGAGAAGCGGGACGAGTTTTTTTAAGCGCTCGAACAAGGCTTTCTGCTGCTCGTCGATCACCGGCATTTTGGCTATTGCTTGTTGCTGGGCCTGCATCTGCGCGATCTGTTCGGGCGTGAGTTGGCTGTTTTCTAATTGAGAATCTTCAATCATCGTATTTCGAGCGGCGGAATTATTGGACATCGGCTTCATACCGTCCGGCATTTCGGCCATGCGCGCCTGGTATTCCTCCAGTTGTTTCAGTTGGGCGAAAAAAGAATCGAGTTTGCGGATCAGCGTTTTGTAAATATGGGAATTGGGGAAATAGGGTTCGGATTTCTTTGTGTGAAGCGGTCCAAGCGATTCGCGAAGTGATTGGATGAGTTCGCGTTTTTTCGAATCGATTGAGGGAAGCGCATCCGCCAGGCTTTCTGTTTTGGCGACAGTGGGATTTTTCTCCAATCGAGTCACGGTTTCCCGTACAGCGTCCAGGTCCGGTTCGAGGAAC
>CAZSIZ010000288.1:0-6543 GCA_964606645.1 uncultured bacterium | reverse complement strand
AGTGTTCGGATTCGTTCAGTAATTTATGTTCGTACTCCACCGATTCCAACCCATCCGCCTGAAGATTGAGAAGATTATCATCGAAGCGCACCTGAAACGCTTTGGGAAGCAGGGCGGCGGTGGCGATGAGAATGACGATCACGGTTACAAGCGGATAACGGGAAACATGCCTCAGCCCCAGGAGGTGGACGGGTGTGGGAGGATGGGCATTTTTTCGGACGTGGCGATCGTAGACAATCAGCATGGCGGACAGAGAAACCAGCATAGCGATCAGGCAGAAAAGAATGCCGATCCCCGCGACGTAACCAAGTTCCGCCAGGCCCAGGAAGTCAGTCGTGAGCGCCAATAGAAACGCCACCGACGACGTGAGCGCGCCGGTGAGGATTCCGCTTCCCACATGCAGCAACGCCCCGCTGACGGCGTGAGACGAATCGCCCTGTTTGTTCAGTTCCTCCTGATAGCGATGGAGAAAATGGATACCGAAATCGATCCCCAGACCGATCAGTACCAGTGCGAAAACGAGAGAGAGTAGGTTCAGGTGTCCCAGGGATAATGCGACGAAACCGTAAGTCCAGCCCATCGCGCATAACAGCGTCACGACGCCGCACAGGGGACGGCCCAACTCGCGGAAAAAGATTGAAAAAAGAACGGTCACACAGATCAGTGCCGTGATGCTGGCCATCATCATATCATCGTTCGTGGTTCGCATTTCATCCGCTTGCAACGCCGGGCGGCCGGTCACTCCAGCGTCGACGCCTGGGTGATCCTGCTTCGTGAGCCAGATATCCGTGCGTACACGCTTCAGTGGTGCTTCGATAACGCTGAGGGTCGAGTAATCCTTGGCGGGAAGAACCAGCATGAGAAGTGATTTTCCGCCCGATGTCCAGTTGTATTCCTTTTCGATTTGGCGCGCGGTGTCCAGTTCGACTTTCAATCGGGAGAATTCCACCAGGCGTTCGTCTTCTTTCCCTTCCAGCGCGGCGATGAGCGGTTCGATTTCGCGCTCTTCGTTTTCTTCCTTATTCGATGAATCTTGAAGCGCTGCGTCGAGGGATTGAGACATTTCAAGCAAGATGGAATCGATGGAACGGATGGAGAACAAGTCATCGACGGCATCGGGATCGACGTCGAGTTCGTTCTGGAGTTTTTGCAGGTCGTCCGTTGAAAATTCGTCGAAGTAGAGGGCGTAATCCACGGCCCAGGAAGTGTCGAACGAGTCAATCACCTCTTTCACGTCCTGGCTCTGACGCAAGCGTTCGGCCAGGTCTTCGGCGAATGAGATCATGGATTCTTGGGTTGGACCTTCGATAAGGATGTAGAGAAATTCCAGGTCGCCGAACCGCCGGAGAAATTCCATATAGCGGTGATGGTATTCCAGGTCTTCGGAGAGCAGGCGGTCCTGGTCGGTGATCATCTCCATCTCGGCGGTTCCGTAGAAACCTGCCAGCACCGCCAGCATCAGCGAGACGGCTACGACGGAACGCGGGAAGCGAGTGACGAGACTATGAATGAGTTTAAAGAGAATGGCTCTCATGGACCGGGTCGCTGTTTCCTTGTCAGGATTGAGATTGTTTTCGTGAGAACAGATGCTGTTTGGCCGCCGCGCCGGCCAGTTGTTTCCCAACCGTCCAGACCGGGCCGGGGAACCGCTTGCACTCGTCCATCACCTGATCCAGCGCCTCAATAATTCGATCCACTTCTTCATCGGAGATGATGAGCGGCGGGAGGAATTTAATGATTTCCTGATTGTGGCCCGCGACCTGGGTCAGGATGTTTTGGCTGGCGTAGAGCTGCATGACGACGGCTTGAGCGAAGAGGCCTTTTTGCGCGCCGTGAAGCAGCGCCCAGGCCGGTTTGAGTTTCAGCGAGCGCGGGGGGCCGAATTCGATCGCGGTCATCAGTCCTTTGCCCCGGATATCGTGGATGAACTCGTGTTTGTCTTTAAGCGTTTGCAGGGCGGACAGCAGACGTTCGCCATGTTGCGCCGAACGCTCCACCAAGTTTTCCTCTTCGATAACGCTCAGTGCCGCGAGTCCCGCTACCATCGCCAAGGCATTCTGTGCGAACGTGGACGAATGGACAACGCATCGATCCAGTCGGCTGAAAACTCTTTTATAGACCGCGTCTGAATAGAGGATTGCGCCGACGGGGATCAGCCCGCCGCTTAGCGATTTGGCCGTGACGAGAATGTCCGGCTCCAGATCCCAATGTTGACAGGCCCACCACGTGCCCGTGCGTCCCAGGCCGCATTGGATTTCGTCTGCGATGAATAACGTGCCGTTGTCGCGACATAATTTTTGGATCGCGGGATAGACGGAATCGTCAGCGGGATACACCACGCCTTTGCCACGAACAGGCTCGAAGATCACCGCCGCAACGCTATTCTTTTTGAGTTCGTGTTCCAATGCGCCGAGGTCTTCGAGATCGGTTTTTTCCGCGCCGGGCAGGAGATCGCCGAATCCCTCACGAAACGACTCGTCGCCGTTGAGCGCCAGCGCGCCAGTGGTCAGGCCGTGAAACGCACCTTTGCTGAAGAGGATACGGGGGCGTCCGGTGGCGGCGCGGGCGAACTTGATCGCGCCTTCGACCGATTCGGCTCCGGAGTTGGTGAAGAAGACGTGCGCCAAGCGATCTCCCGGAGCGAGTGAGAGCAATTTTTTCGCTAACAGACCGCTCAGCAGAGAGCAGTCCATCTGTACGAGGCTGGGAGCGTCGATCTCCAGAGCCTGCTGGATCGCCCGGACGATCGTCGGGTGATTGCGCCCCATCGTGAAGACGCCGTAGCCGCTCAGCGCATCGAAGATTTCTCGCCCGTCCAGCGTCGTGAGCGTACTGCCCCGGCCCTGGGTGTATTCGTGGGAGAAACCGATCATCTCCAGCACGTTGGAAAAGACGGGATTGATCCCGCTTTCATGCAGGGATCGCGCCTGTCCGGTGGCGTCGGTTAATATTTTTTTTAGATCGAACGTCATGGGATTTTTCTCTTGCGTTTTGTGAATCAACGTATTCATTGGATGGAATAACTATACTCAAGCGCGCTTGTTTTGGCAATGCGGGGCGGGACGAGTGGGGATGAGAAAGGTAAGATAGAAACAAATAAAAAAGTAGAAAGGATGATTAATCTCAATCATGTAAATCCATTTGATGGGCAAGAAAGCGTGATTCATTCTACATTACTTTGATTATCCTCTTTTGGGATTTATTGACGACCAGAGCCACCGGTTACGTCGGAGGAACCGCTCTTAGGACCAGAGTTGTATGAATCTCCTTCTTTTTTACTAACAATTTTTTTAAACCTGTCGATGCTTCCAGGATTGGGCAATAACGGGTAGGCATTATTAAAAACGTCTCTTACATTATCTTGAACAGAAGGTGTATGTTTTATTAGATCATCCAGGTTGTTTTCACTTTTAAGTTTTTTTATAGATTCAAGAAATAATTTTGCCAGCGCACGTGTTTCTATGCCTATGACTTTTTCGTTATTTATTATCTCTTTGAAAAAGATTTGATCATTATCCTTATAATCTGGTTGCGCAGATCCAATAAAAACTCCAGATATTGTTATGCACTCGTGAGCTATACCACACCTGACATAGACATAGAGAAGTTTTGTCACTTTTTCATCAATATCCATATAGTCTTTCATAAAATCTATTGATCGTTTTTTACTTCCTTCTGAGAATCCATAAATAAGACCTCCCATAGTATCAATACCACTCATTATGGTGATGAGAATTGGACCGGGAGGCATGTCATTATCTAGTAGTTTTTCAATATCGGGCATGGTATAACTTACAAATACATCTTCAAAATATTCTTTGGCTGCTATTGAATTATTCATAGAATGGACTCCTGGATTTTTGTTGGGAGATTCTGGAATTCCCGCTTGAAAATGTCAGAATATTCAAAACGCATCGGTGGGATCTCATCGATTCACACTTCCGCCATTGCGCATGTACACGTCGCCAACGCTGAGAAGTCCATTCGTGGAGTCATAAGGAATTCCGCGTTCGGGATTAATCCCCGCGGCGGAACCCAACCGTCCATCCGGGCCAACCCCGACTACGGCGAATTCGTTCATTTTCAAGGGAGAGATGCCGAGATATTCACAAACCGGTAATTCCAAAGCGGCAAGGTTCATATTGTTGTTATTGCTCGTGGTCAACGGAACTTTTGGGTCAACATCGACATACAGGTAGGTGGTTAAGGAACTCCCAAAACCGCGTTGGGTATCGTCGGTATGGCTACGTTCCAGGAAAGGATCTTGGGGAATGGAGGAGAGATAGGATATGGGTGATGTCAGGGGAGCGAGTATATGGGTTGTGTGACGGGCTATATTGTCCGGTTCGTAACCAACGCTGCTGAATATTTTACGGACGATTTCGTCACCTTCGGTGGTATCGTCATCCCAGGCGTCGATGAGTAAATAGCCGGTGTCAAGCCGAATCTGCTGTACGCCTAACGAGATTGTTTTCATGTCGGATAACTCGCGCGATATTTTTGCGCGTAGTTGAGCATTGAGAAAGTTCGGCACTGCGATCGCCGCCAAAATCCCAATAATAGCGACCACGATCAGAAGCTCGATTAATGTAAATGCGTTTCCTATTTTTTGAATCATGAAAATATCTCCTCATGAGCGTATCCAAAGACAATTTAATGTGAATTTCAAATTTCGAAGAAGGTTCACGCATTTCGATGTCTCGATTGAAATATCTTATAAATTAAAAGAATGATGGATCAAAAAACGCGGCCCATCAAGCGAGATTAAATATGGCGGGTCATACGAGAATCGTTTTAGGAGGGGATTTCGATGTTGTGGCGGGCCATGATTTCTTTCCATGCGGACTCGTCCATCTCTTCGGATTCTTCGATCAACATGACGGGGATATCGTCTTTGACCGGGTAACGCCGCCGGGTTTCGGGATCGGTGGACACGATCCAGTTCTCATCCATAACAACGGGTTTTTTGGATAGCGGACAGGCTAGAATTTCTAATAATTTTTCACTGATCGGCATTGGACTCACTCCTGAATGGTTCTTGGATGAGAATGGATTTGTCTAATTGGTGAGTATTTGCGTTATCACCCTCACCCTAACCTCTCCCAGAGGGAGAGGGGATTTTTCAGCATGAATTTATTCAGCCTTCGGGTCAAGGCTTATTGCAGCCATTCGTCGAGATGCTTGGCGACGAATTCATCGTCGTGGAGACGGGGGTAGGCGGCGTAAACCCGGTCGATCTCCTCTTTCTGGCCTGGCGAAAGTGTTTCGTTGGGATCGAGACACCAGATTCCTTGCATGAGACCCTGGCGACGCAGGACCTCGTGAAGGCCCGCGATACAGCCCGCGAATCGATGCGGTGGATCGAAGAAGGCGGCGTTGCTGTCCGTGATTTGAGTGGCAAGCATCAGCCGGTCGGGATGAATGGGTTGGCTGGAATCCATGAGCCGGTGAACGCTTTCGAGTTGCTCGACAGCCCGCTTCGCCCATACCGCCCAATGCCCCAATAGGCCGCCAACGATACGCTGCCGCACCGGTTCGCCGTTCACGGAGAATTCGAAAACCGTCAGCAGATCGTTGAGGATGTTGTCGTCGTTGCCGGTGTAAAGCGCGATATCTCCGGCGCGTCCGGTTTCGGCTACGGCTCGGACGACATCGATGGTCTGATAGCGGTTAAAGGGCGCGATCTTGATCGCCGTGACGTTTTCGATCTCGCAGAAGCGCCGCCAGAACGCCACATCGAGAATTCGCCCGCCGACAGACGGCTGTAAGTAGAAACCCATCAGGGGAATAATTTCCCCGACCGACCGCGCATGTTCGATCAGTTCGTCCGTTGAGGCGTCCTTCAGAGCACCAAGACTGAGCATACCGATGTGATAACCCAGATCGCGTGCCTGTTCGGCCTCGGCAGTGGCTTGGGCGGTAGGCCCACAAATTCCGGCGATGCGGATAATCGGGTTTTCGGGATGATTCTCTTCATGCTGGCGCATGGTCTCGGCGGCCAACTCCAGCACTGGTTTCAGTAGGCCGATTTTGGGATCGCGGATTTGAAACTGAGTCGTATGCACACCGACAGCCAGCCCCCTTGCCCCGGCGTCGAGGTAGTAACGTGACAGCGCGCGTTGATACCGCTCGTCGAACGTCCGTTTGGCGGTTAAAGCCAAGGGGTGTGCGGGAATGACACAGCCGCGTTTGAGAATGGTCGAAATGGGTTGAGACAGCATAGGATTCATTGTGTAAGATCGTGTTCTCCGTCGAATTTGGCCCGCCGCTTTCATAATAAACAAAGGCGATGAGCTGAACTAGTCATGGTTTCCTGGATTGTATGGTAAACCAAGCGATGAGAGAGAGTATAGAGCAACAAGTCGTTATTATTTTTCGTTGACTGCCGGTATTTTGTCGATATTGGAGAGAAGATCGGGTCTATATGTAAGGGAAAGCTCGATATAGACGTTTTGATGTTGTTTCATACAATAGAACGGACAAAACTGTTATTGGACGAAGCGGCTACGCCGCAGGAATCGTGAAGCCAAGGTGATCGAAACG
>CAZSIZ010000287.1:0-8148 GCA_964606645.1 uncultured bacterium | reverse complement strand
TTTAATCACGTGTTATGGTGGGTCGAAAAACGTGATCTACACTACCTTGCCGTGAATACGGTCATTACCTTCTTTTCTGCGATCAATTGGTCACAAAGGGCGGACGCTCGAAAGTCTTTCCATCTCCATGAACACGTGGATCCCCCGTCTTCTTCAGCGTCTCCATCAATCGTTTGGATAACGTCGCGCGCGTGTCTTGATACGCCGGATCGTTTGCGACATTGTGCATGTAATCCGGGTCTTTACGAAGATCGTAGAGTTCCTCGGCCGGACGCTTTTCAAAACCCAGTTTCCAATGCGTTTTCCATTGAGGATCCTTGCGATTTTCTACCATCCAGGCTTTCGTCGGACTCGCATCCAGATCACCGAAAGCGACAAAGGTGTTGTTCTCCAACACCTGATAAGTGGGTTCCCGGCTGGGATCATTCATCCCCGTTGGCGTCCCCATCGGCCAGCGGTCCGGTGCGAAATTGCGGATATATAAATAATCTTTTGTGCGAATCGAGCGTTCGGGAAAAGGAAGATTCCCTTCACGTGCTTTTGCCACATGACGCTCGCGTCCTGTGATCACATGGTCCCGCTCGGGGTCGATCCATCCCTCCTTCTCGGAACGAAGAAGCGGGACAATACTGCGCCCCGTCATACAATCGGGGATCGGTTCACCGCCCGCTTCAAGAAATGTGGGCGCAAGATCCATGAGGTTGATAAAATCATCCACCACACGGCCGCCGGGTGCCTGTCCCGGCCATTGAGCGAACAGAGCCACTTCGGTTCCCAGGTTATACAAATTACATTTCCCTCTTGGAATTCCCGGGATTCCGTGGTCGCCACTGACCACGATTAACGTGTTCTCCCGTTCGCCGATCGCTTCGAGTTTCTTAAGGAACAAATCCAGCATTCGATCCAAGGCCAAGACTTCTCCCAAGTAATCGCAGATATCTTGTCGAACTTCATGGACATCGGGAAGAAACGCCGGCATTCGTCCTTTGAGATCGTCTGGATTCAATCCCCATAAGTCCTTGCCGGATCCTTTAATCCATTTTCGATGCGTATTGGTCGGTCCGAACCAGTAGGAGAAAGGCTGATCGGGATTTTTTCGCGCATCGAGGAATGATTCAAAATTCTGCATGGCTTCCTGACAGAGAACGGATTTGGCTTCTTCAGGCGTTTTTCCCGCTTGAACCATCTTGGTTGCGTTTTGTGAGAATCCGCGAAATTTTTTCCCAGCCGAAGCATACTCGCGCGCTTTTCCGCCATAAGGCGCATCCTTGGGTGTGCCCGGACTCCACACTTTGTACGTGAAACCTATGTGATACCCGGCTTTTTCTAACAGTAAGGGATAACTGGGGATGCTTGAATCCCATTTCGCGCCTTGCAGGATCGCGCCGAGTCCGGTTCGGTAAAAATACTGACCGGAGAGCAGCGAACTTCGGCATGGCGTGCAGGACGGCGATGTGACATGGGCATTATTGAAGCGAACACCTTCGCGGGCGAATCGATCGAAATGGGGGGTCTCGAAAGCCGCATTGGGAGCGAATGATTGATAGATGCTTGCATATCGTCCCCAATCATCGGCGAAAAAGAAGAAGATATTCGGGCGTTTCGTGGATCGCTTTTCCGCGTGGGATAGTTGATTCCCTGCAGCAAGCCCAGCCATCCCTAACGTTGTTTTTTTGATAAAGTTTCTTCGGTCCATTTGGTTCTCCTAATTTGATTGTTTTTTCAGGCAAAGATTAAGTAGGCGGTTCTTGCGGCCATGTAGCCAATGGAAAGGAGGCTGATCCATAGAGCGGTGTCGTAGAATCGGGACGGTTTCAGGCGCGGGTCCGTGTGGCGGTAACGGAAGACGATCGCCTGATAGGCGACGACGATCAGAAAAATCGAATTGCAGATTCCCATCACCACGACGAGAAACAGGGGTTTCTGAATCGTGAGATAGATCAAACCGCAAGACAACGGGAATACACACGCCATCAGGGAGATAGTATTCTTTCGTTTCTTGGGATTGTGCCAATCGATCCAGCCGCAGAGTCCGAAAAAGTCCGTCCAGAGCCGGGAAAAGGCGGCGGTGTTGGAAAAGATGGTGGAAAAGAGCACGGCGAACGCGCACAGCATGAAGACCGTTTGGGCGCCGCTTCCCATCACTTCGGTGAAAACCGCAGAAAGTTGTTGAATTAAATCGTTACCGTCCGCCAGTTTGGATTGTTGGCTCAGCACTGTTGCACCCAAAATGTAGAAGGCGCAGGTCGATAGCGTATACACCACCATCGAGATCAAGGCGTCCAGCGTCATCACGCGAATCCATCCCCGTGCGCGGGCGGCCCATTCCGGCGAATCGTCCCGCGGGCCGGTCCAGGCGGCGTATCCTTTTTCGATGCACCAATAGGGGTACATGGTGATCTCTCCCGATGCGACGCCGGTAATCCCGAATGCCGCAAGCGCCAATCCCAGCGATTCAGCAGGCAGCCGGAACGTCAATCCGCTGGCCAGGTCGTTCAACGTGAATGAGTAAGCCGTTCCCTGGACCTGGAAGAGGCAATAAAACACGGCGAATACGAAAAAGAAATTCAGCAGCGTAGCGAGGATTTCAATCGGCCCGTAACGCCCGTGAACGACCAGCAGCGCCAATACGACCACGAGAATCAGAACCCAGACGCTCAAAGCGATTGACGGGAATGCGTGACTGCCCACCTGCGCCGCGCCGCCCAGTACACCCGCCTGACCGAAAAAGGAAGAGATCATATAGAGAACGCCTGCGTAGACGGTCCAGTGGATGCCGAAAATTTTAAACGCCCCCACCCGGTTCCAGGCTTGGTACGACGGCAGTCCGTGGCAGATACAATAGCGGCCGTATTCCAACTGCACGGCGACCTTCATCATGCAGCCGAATAAGACAACCCACAGCAAAACGAATCCCGCTTTGGCTCCCATCGTCGTCGTCACGATCAACTCGCCCGACCCGACGATCGCGGCGGAGAGGATCAAACCCGGCCCCAAATACCGCAGTGAGGAAAAAAAGCCGGTCGGCGGTGTCTTGATTTCACGTTCGTCTCTGCTCTGGCCGGTGTTGGCTGATGTGGATTCCATCGGTTCTCCCCGGAGATGGTATAATCTTACGAAGGGATATTAACATAGTCGCGGATCGATTTTAAGCGGTTTCACGGATCATCAAATGAGGAACGTGTAGGGGCAAGGCCCCCGTGCCTGCCCTTGTACCTGCCCACTCAACGTAAAAAAGAAATCATCAC
This sequence comes from uncultured bacterium, assembly GCA_964606645.1. GTDB lineage: Bacteria > Hinthialibacterota > Hinthialibacteria > Hinthialibacterales > Hinthialibacteraceae > CAZSIZ01. Next base: position 4,900 of record CAZSIZ010000287.1, on the reverse strand, counting down.
AGCGATACCAGATCGAGGGTAGACAATTCGTTTCTTAACACTCGTTGAAGTTCGAGGCGGCGGTTTTTCTGGTCGAGATCCAAAGGCTGTCTTCCCAGGCCGATTTGGAAACCGCGCAGCTCGGCCCCGGCGCGAAAACCTTCCGGGAAATCGGCTGAATAGAACATCGTGTCGAAAACGCGCATGAGTTGGTGCTGGAGTTTCATCGCGTCGTCGATTTTTCTCTCGTTGGTCAGGTTGTAAACGGCGCGGGTCAGTTCGGGCACGACGCCGCTCGAAGCGTTGATCCCGCCGTCACACCCGGCAAGCATCATCGGGACCAGCAAAGGTTCCCAGCCGTTAAAAAAAACGAAATCCGGGCGGTAGGGGCGAATGGCCTCGATCAACCGCATCATGAACGGCAGTTTACCCGACGAGTCCTTGATCCCGATAATGCGCTCGAATTCGGCGAGGCGCTGGGCGGTGTCGAGTTCGATGGGGCTGGCGAAGAGGGGGATGTTGTACAAGGTCAGGTTGATGGGCGAGTGGCGGGCGATTTCGGCAAAATACTCATAAACCAGCCCGGAACTCAGTTTGTAGTAATAAGGAGAGACGACGGCAACGGCGACGGCGCCATATTCCAGATACGTTTCGCACACGGTGATGGTTTCCCGCACGTTTGGTTCCGCTGCCCCGGCCAGAACAGGGACGCGGCCCGCCGTCTGTTCGCAGACGATCTGCACGATGCGCTGGCGTTCTTCCGGTGTGAAACGGGTGAACTCGCCGGTCGAACCGTTGGGGTATAAACCGTGAACACCCCGTTTGATCAGCCAGTCGACATAGCGCCGCAGTTCGGATTCATGGATCGCTCCCCGCTCGTCCAGGGGCACGATAAGCGGGGTGAAAATCCCCTTCATGGTGTTTGGCATCTTTGGACTCACTTTCAACACTACACTTAAAAAGGCATGACTCGCTTGGCGATTTTGGCCGCCTTGGAATGCGACGCGACGGGGGTCAGGCGGAAACCATAGCGATACTCGCCAGGCTTCAGGCGGTATTCGGGATGCGTGCGCGCGCCCCAGCTGTTGTCGCCGCCGACACCCATTTGTTTGTAATCGATATTCACGGTGATCGGGCCTGTTCGGACCGGTTCGTGGATATGCTTCGCCTCTTCCAATTCGTTTGCGGAGTACGGCCAGACACTGAAATCGAACGTCGGCAAACCCGAAACCAATAGACCTGCGCCACGCTTGTTCGTGAACGACGCCCAACGCGCATCACTGCGGTTTCCGTTCTCCTGGGGGCGGACGTAAGTGTGGATGAGTTCTTCCACCGATCCCTGATACTCGCCGAACGGAGCGCCGGTTTTCCGATCCCAGTAGTTTTCATGCGGCCCCCGTCCATACCATCGAACGTGGGAATAATTCTCCGGCATTCTGAACGTCATCCCGATGCGGGGAATGTTCGGCGCGGCGGGATCGGCGGACAAAGCGTTCCGAACGACGACATCCCCACTGGCAAACACGATGGTCTCGGTTTGCAGTGTGGAATTGCCCGCCATCAATTTGGTCTTCACTTTCACTCGAACCACCTGCGGCGGGTTTTGTGTGATCTCGATGGTTGGCGCGGACCGGCCCTGTCCCGCGTGTTTCCACAGGCCCAGTCGATTTGGCATCTGGTTGCCTTCATCGTTATCGATGGGGACACGCCAGAAATTCGGGATCAGGGGGGAAGCGAGCAGCTCGGTTCCGTTGGATTGGAATGATACGATTGCGCCGGTTCGCCTGCTGATTTTCAGGGTGAAGGTTTTTCCCTCGATCTGAATCGTTCTTCCACGTTCATCGACTTTCAGCGGCGGCAGATCGCCGATCGCAAGCGGTGCGTTTTTCGGAACATCGTAAGGAATTTGAAACTGATCCCAGGCGACGGTATGGTTTTTCTTCGCCCAGAGTTCACTCTTCTTTAAATGATACGATACCTTGAGCCAATAGTCCGCTCCCGGTTTCAGGGCCGGTTGGCGAAACGGCACATGAATCGGTTTTTCTTCACCCGGTTTCAGGGCAGGGATATCTAACTTTCCGGATTGGATGCGCTTGCCGTCTTCGCAGAGTTCCCAGCGGGCCGCGACAAAACCGAGATTTTTGAAATCGTACGTATTACGAATTCTTATTTTCCCCTCCAGCAAATCCAGCGGCTCGGTTTTGATGTATTGGTAGACTTTTTTCACTTCCAGCAGCGATGGATTCACCTTGCGGTCGGGCTGCACCAAACCGTTACAGCAGAAGTTGCCGTCGTTGTGCAGGTCGCCGTAGTCGCCCCCGTATGCCCAGTATGGTTGTCCGTCGGTGGTGAGTTTGCTTAATCCCTGATCCACCCAATCCCAGATAAAACCGCCTTGCAGGGCTGAGTATTTCTCGATGACGTCCCAATACTCCTTGAAGTTGCCGACACTGTTTCCCATTGCGTGGGCGTACTCGCACAGAATCAGGGGGCGGGACGGATCGCTTTCGGCATACTTTACGATTTGATCGATCGTGGCGTACATCGGGCAATAGATATCCGTGTGCGGACGCATCTCGGCGCGCTCGTAATGCACCGGGCGGGTGGGATCGCGATGATGGATCCAATCGCTGGCGGCTTCGAAATTGACGCCGTCACCCGCTTCGTTTCCCAACGACCAGATAATGACGCAGGGATGATTCTTGTCTCGCTCAAGCATCCGGCTGATACGGTCCAAGTGAGCCGCCTTCCATTTCGGCTTGTTGCCCAGCGTGGAATCGGGGAGGTAACCCATACCGTGCGACTCGATATTCGCTTCGTCGATCACATAGAGACCGTATCGACTACAGAGGTCGTACCATCGCGTGCGGTTGGGATAATGGGACGTGCGCACACCGTTCAGGTTGTGCTGTTTCATGATTTCGATATCGCGGATCATCGACGCCGTGCCGACGACATGGCCCTTGTCGGGATCGTGTTCGTGGCGGTTCGCGCCTTTCAGCAGAATCGGCTTGCCGTTGACGCGCAGCTGACCGTCGGTGATGTCCACTTCCCGAAAACCCGTTCGACAGGGGATGACTTCGACGACCTGACCGGAATCATCTTTTAAGGTCAGCAGCAGTGTGTAGAGATTCGGGATTTTCGCCGACCATAATTTGGGACTTTGAACCGGAATTTTGAACGCCAGCTGGCTTTCCCCTCCGACTCGTACCGATGTAATAGTAGTCAACCACTCACTCTTAATCAATTTGTTGTTTTCATCCAGCAGTTCCACCTTGACTGTTGCCGATGCTAATTGTTTCCCATAGTTCTTCACATTCACATCCAGCAGCAAAACGGCGTTCTTGAATGCGTCGTCTAAATCGGTTCGTACCCAAAAATCCTGGATATGCAGATCGCCGACGGAATACAGGAACACCTCGCGGAAAATTCCGCTAAGACGCCAGAAATCCTGGTCTTCCAAATACGAGCCATCGCACCAACGGTAAACTTCGACGGCGAGCAGATTCTTCCCAGGTTTTATATATTTAGTAATATTGAATTCCGCAGGCGTTCGGCTGCCTTGGCTGTAACCCACCTTTTGGCCGTTGATCCAGAGATAGAACGCGGATTGAACTCCGGCGAAATGAAGCAGGACTTCCCGCTCATTCCATGAGTCCGGAACGGTGAATTCCCGTCGGTACGATCCGACAGGATTGTAATCGTGCGGAATCTGCGGCGGATTGGCTGGGAAGGGATAAGGGATATTCGAGTAGATGGGAATCCCATAGCCTTGCATTTCCCAGTTAGCGGGCACGGGGATTTCCTTCCAGCCGCGATCGTTGTAATCCAGTTTATAGAAATCGAGCGGACGGTCCGCCGGTTTTCGCACCCAGTGGAATTTCCATTGTCCGTTCAGCGAATGATACCAGGGGGAACGTGCACGATCGCCCTTCAGTGCGGTCGAGGCGTTGGGATAGAGCATCAAATCGGCGTGCGGCGCTTCCTTGTTGATCCCGAAAACCGCAGGATTCTCCCAATCAACCGGTTTGGCTTGCGTTGATTGGACGGTGAGAAAACAAACGACACCAACCAGCCCGCAGCGAAAAACGCCGTTCAATTGAATTCGATCGATCATGTTGACCTCCACGTGTGGTAGCACCTTGCGCTTCCGCTATTCTACATGAAAGGCGCTTCCCTTGGATAGGGATAAAAAAACGTTTTCCGCTTGATAAGAACGGAAATGGGTGATACGTTGGATTCGGACATGCGGTTGTGATCGGGAACAATTGACGATCCAGTGATGAAGGAGAATGAAATGATGAATGAACGGAAAGGTTTTACGTTAATCGAATTATTGATCGTCGTCGCGATCATCGGGATTCTTGCCGCTATCGCCGTTCCCAATTTTCTGAACGCGCAAGTGCGCTCGAAAATCGCGCGCGTTCAAGCCGATCAACGCAACATCGGAACGGCGCTGGATATGTATAACATCGATTGGAACGCGTTCCCGGATTTTTCAACCTTTCCCCTGTTCGCCACGCGAGGCGTTCCGGAACTGACCACTCCCACCGCCTATATGGCCGACTATCCGGCGGACGTGTTTCAATCCACGAAGGAAGGGTATGGGTTGGAGGGGGGATTAAAGGAAACCAAAATGGCATATTACAACCTTCGTATTACGACGCTGACGGGCAAAGCCAGAGGGGGAACCCAATTCGGGATTCCTGAATACGACCGGGGATTGCGCTGGGGATTGCGAAGCCTCGGCCCCAACCGCCAATACGACAACGAGAATATTCTTGGCAACGTTCCGGGAGTCAGCACGGACCAATACGACTCGACCAACGGCCTGAACAGCTCCGGCGACATCTGGACCTTCGGCTCCTAGTGTAGTGTTTCACTCAGTTGGTGTCTTATCCAGCACGGCTCTCGCACGCTT
>CAZSIZ010000286.1:0-8154 GCA_964606645.1 uncultured bacterium | reverse complement strand
CGGGTCAAACCAACCCGACTCTGGGTGGGTCAAAGGTACCCGGCTATTGACACCAGGGTTTGCTCGATCGTTGGACGGTCTCCCCAGTAGGTTCCGTAATAAGCCAGCCGCACGACGCCCGCCGGGTCCACGATTACGGTGGAGGGGCGGTTGATGTACTCCGCGTGAACGGCGAATGACATCGGGTCCACGCCGTACATCGCGCCGACCGCGCCCGCTCGATCCAACAAATGCGGCCACCAAATTTTTTCGGTATAATCCTGCTGGAATGACTGCTTTGAAAACCAGTAAGTCGGATCCAGTTCTTTTCCAACCATAACCCGCCCTCGATAGCGGTCGTGGCACTCAACCGTAAAGACCTGCACTTCCTCTTTCTCGAACTCGGCCCGCATTTTCATCAATTCACGAAACTCTCCGTGACAAACGGGACACCAATCCGCGAAAACCCAGATCAGTACGACCCACTTCTTTTCCCGGAAATCACTCAGCTTCCAGACTTTGTTTTCCGTGTCTTGCAGATCGAAATCGGGGGCCGCTTTGCCGATTTTCACTGATTCGAAACGCGATTCATCCAGCGCCCGGAATGCAGCCAACTGTTCTTTTGTCGTTCCCTTATGTTTTTGAATCTGATCGATCGCCAGCTCGCATTGATGGCGCACGTCCCTGGAAGGATCCTCTTTCAGGTGTTTGCGTAAGAGTGGCAGTGAATCCTTGGACTCAATCTGACCGAGGGCCGTGACTGCTTGTGAGCGCACCATCGCACTTGTGTCATCGCGAACCACCGCCTCCAAATGCTCGATTGCGGTTTGCGCTCTGAGAATTCCAAGCGACATGGCACAGACTTGACGCGCATGTTTATCGTTGTGTGTCAGGCTCTCTGCGATCTCGTTGATGTTATTCAGCTCAAGGCGCACCAGGTCTCTTACTGCCAACAGGCGGACTTTCCAGTCCGTATCGGTCAGGTCCGCGATCCCGTTCTGTTTTAAGGTTTTGTCACGGGTCATGGAATTTTCGTTGTTCAGTGGATGAAATTCATGCGCTTGAACCCGATCGAGCACCTGGGGGACGGAGACTTTTCCTTCCTTGGCTTGAGCCACGCATACGGATGTTACTAGAAAACAAACGGTTATGCTCACGGCATACTTAATGTTCTCAATCAACCGAGTGTATCTGTAAGTTTGTCGATCGTATCGTTTCATCGATGTGATCCTCCTTTTTTACTGAATGGGCTACGGTTCGGCTTCGTCAAGCCTTACTTTTTAATTGAATCTTTTCTCAAAATCATCGAGATCATACTGCAATCATTTACTGAATAACAAGAGAATTATTGTGGGAAATGGATTATTTGTTTCGAGAAAAAAGGAAGATCGACGGCGATCGATCCTTGTATGATTTGGCTAACCCTATTGGCTGCGATGTATTGGCCCAATCGATCGTGAAGATGGGACATTGTTAATAAATCCGCTCGAATCCCGGTACGGGAGGACGAATCGAGGAAATCACCGACAAAAAAGATTGTATTCAGTCAATAAATTCAATGGATTAGACGTTCTACGGAGTGACACGCGGAACTGCGTGTATTGGAATGAAGGGGATGACCGGCATGAACGGGCTGCTTGAAAAAATGATTCAATCGAAACAACTGTCGTCTGTGGACGCAGAGGCATTGCTCGAGCAGTGTCACGCCGGGAAACGGCCGCCCGTTCAATCGGAAGAGGACGTGCTCCAATGGCTGGCCGATGAATACGCGCTGGGGTATACGGATTTAGAGGATGTGGAACCGGATCGGGAGCTGCTGTCGTTGTTTCCCGCCCGCGTGCTGCTCAAGGAGGAGATTCTTCCCCTCAAGAATGTGAATGGCTCGATCGAGGTGGCGGTTTGCCGGCTGTTCGCGACGGAAGGTCTCGATACGCTCAAAACACTGACCGGAATGAAACTCATCCCGGTTTTAGCACCCAGCGGTGCCATCAGCCGGGAAATGAAAAAACGCCTCGGCGTCGGGGCGGATACGCTCGATACGCTCGAAGAGGAAGCCTCGTTGCAAGTGGTCGATGAGGGCATGGAGGAGGATGACGGCGATCTGGATAACGCCGCTGAAGATGCCTCTATCATCCGTTTCGTCAACCAGGTGCTGAGCGACGCCATCGCCTTGCGGGCCACTGACATCCACCTCGAGCCGTTCGAGGACGAGCTGCGAATTCGCTACCGAATCGACGGCGTGCTTCAAGAGGTTCCCGTTCCCGCTCAGATCAAACGGTTTCAACCGGCAATCGTCTCGCGTGTGAAAATCCTCAGCCACCTGGATATCGCCGAAAAACGCCTCCCGCAGGACGGGCGGATTAAATTGCGTCTCGAACAACGCGAGGTCGATGTGCGCGTTTCGATTATCCCCATGCTTCATGGAGAAGCCGTCGTGATGCGGTTGCTGCGGCAGGACAACACGCTGCTGGGTCTGCCGGAACTGCGCATGGGCGAGCGGGAAGAACGGTTGTTCCGCGACGTGCTCGCCGTTCCCCACGGGATCGTTCTGGTGACCGGCCCGACCGGGAGCGGAAAAACCACGACGCTCTATTCGGCCCTGAATGAAATCAACGATCTGGAACGAAAGATCGTGACGATCGAAGATCCCGTCGAGTACCACATGAGAGGCGTCAATCAAATACAAGTTTCCGAGAAAGCCGGTTTGACATTCGCGCGGGGCTTGCGGTCGATCCTGCGGCACGATCCTGACGTCGTGCTGATCGGTGAAATTCGTGATGAAGAGACGGCCCAGATCGCCGTTCAAGCCTCGCTGACGGGGCATCTCGTATTTTCGACGCTGCATACCAACGATGCGCCGGGCGCGCTGACACGGCTGGTGGACATGGGCGTTGAGCCTTATCTGGTCGCCTCGTCGCTGGAGACCGTACTCGCTCAGCGCTTGGTGCGCGTTCTCTGTCCCAAGTGCAAGGCAGAAGACGCCTCACCCACGGCGCTTGCGTTCAGGGAGAAGATCGGACTTTCGTCGTCTCAGCCTCTCTATCGCGCTGTGGGGTGTGAGCACTGCCGCCAGACCGGTTTTCATGGCCGACGGGGTGTTTTCGAATTGATGGACATGAACGATGAGATTCGTCAACTGATTCTGGGCGAGTGCTCCTCCGGGCAGATTCGAGAGACCGCTCACCGTCACGGTCTGCGGTCACTCAGCGATGACGGCTGGCGGCTGGTTGGTGAAGGGGTCACGACGGTCGATGAAATTCTGCGGGTTACGAAGGACGAGCGGCTGGGTGATTCGATTTTCGTCAACGGACATTACGACGATCCGGTGGAAGAACCGAATTGATATAAAGAGAGCCTCATGCAAAATGCAATATTTTAAGTCTTTTCCCTCACCCTTAAAAGTCATCGTGTCCACCTGTCGGCGCGACGCGATGTACTCTCCCAGAGGGAGAGGGGATTTAGAGGCCGTTTATTTTGCATGAGATTCAAGAGTAAAGATTATGCCATTTTTTTACTATCGCGCACTTCAGAGCGGCGGCAGCATCGCCGAAGGGCACATCGAAGCCGGTGGACGCCAGGAGGCGTTCCGTCTACTCGAAGGGCGAGGGCTGAAACCGATCGGGCTGACCGAGCGCTCCAACGGCGCGGCGAAGGCGAAACATGAACGACCCTTTGGATGGAAATCGAAGCGGATTTCGTTTCGCGAATTGGAGAATTTTACCCGGCTGCTCTCGAACCTGCTCGCGGCGGGAATCCCGCTGAGCCGGGCACTGACGATTCTGTATAAAGAAGCGTCGAGTGCGACGGCGGAAACGAAATGGAAAGAGATTCACGGCCTGGTGATCGACGGCATGTCCCTGGCCGACGCGATGGCTCAATCGCCGGAGACGTTTCCCCGCGTTTACGTGGCGATGGTTCAGGCGGGCGAGACCGGCGGTTTTCTGGACGTCGTTCTGGCGCAGATCGCCGATTTTCAGGCGCGCGAGAAAGATTTACGCGCGAAGGTCGTGGCCGCGCTCATTTATCCTTCGGTTTTGCTATTTCTGGCAGTGGCCGTTCTGATTTTCCTTCTTGTCTTTTTTATTCCCCGCTTTCAAAAGATATTCTCGGGATTCGGCGCGGCGCTTCCCTGGTTAACCCAGGCGATCGTCTCGGCGAGCGAAATGATCCGGACTTATGGCGGAGTGATCGCTGTCGCTTCGATCGTGATGGTTTATTTGATCCGGCGATGGGGAAAGACGGATCAAGGAAAACGGACTTTGGAGGGCTGGATTCTGCGTCTTCCCGTGATCGGGAAACTGAACGCCCGGTTTGCGATGGCGCGTTTCTGCCGAATGCTCGGGACGTTGACCGGCGCGGGGGTTCCTTTAATCAATTCACTGAATGTTTCCCGGAAATCGATCGGTAACCAGATTCTTGTCGATGCCGTCGGTGACTCGATCGAACGGGTCAAACAGGGCGACCGGCTGGCGAGCAGTCTTTCCGATTGTCGGGAACTCTTCCCTGGCTCGGTGCTGGAAATGATCTCCGTCGCCGAGGAAACCAGTCGCCTGGATACGGAACTGATTCGGCTGGCGACGGTCACGGAAGGGGATCTCGACCGGCAGCTCAAAACGGCGGTGGCCTTGGCCGAACCGCTGATGCTGTTTTTGATCGCCGGATTTATTGGAACGATTTTTATCGGAATGGTGATCCCGATCTTCACCATTCAGGATTACATTAAATAAAAACAAGTTCCTTCTCCCTCTGGGAGAGGGTTAGGGTAAGGGTGGTAGAGCACTTACAAAAAGGAATGGTGGGCTACGCTGCGCTTTGAACCCACCCTACCTTGCTGGTTGACCGGGCAGGCACAGGGGCCTGCCCCTACAGATAATGGATAACAATTTGATGAGAATTATTACAGAAGGAGAAATCATCATGATAAACAACCGCCGCGACGCTCAGGAAGGTTTTACGTTGGTCGAAATGCTGTTGGTGCTGGTTATTCTGGCCACGTTGGCGGCGATCGTCGTGCCGAAATTTGCGGGGCGTACCGAACAGGCCAACGTCACGGCCGCCCAGGCGCAGATTGCGAACTTCGAAACCATGCTCGATTCGTTCGAGATCGACAACGGCTATTACCCAAAAAGCAACGACGGCTTGGTCATGCTGGTCGATGAACCTCGCGACGCCAAGAACTGGCGCGGTCCCTATATGGATGAAATCCCCGACGATCCCTGGGGCAACGCTTATATCTACGAATGTCCGGGGAAGCAGAACAACCGGGGATACGACCTCACGTCGATGGGGCCGGACGGACGGCTTGGTGGTGACGACGATATCACCAACTGGAAGAAAAAGGTGCGATAGGATGAATCGGGCGGGGAACCGGCGCGGCTTTACCTTGATCGAATTGATCGTGGTGATGTCTATGTTGACGGTGGTGCTGGCGTTGGCCGCCCCGTCGCTGTCGCGTTTTTTCAAAGGGCGCACGATAGTGGAAGAGTCGCGCCGTTTTATGGCGCTGACCCGTTACGCCCGCGACGAGGCCATCACGCTTTCCGTGCCGCTGGAATTGTGGATCGACGTCGAACTCGGTTATTACGGCCTGTCTCCGATGACGGGATTCGAATTCGAGACCATGAAGGAAGTCGAATTATTGCTGGACGATGAATTGACGTTCGAGGTGGAAAGCGGCGTCGAGATTCGAGACGGGCTGATGACGATCGGCTTTTATCCTGACGGCACGATGGGGGATAGTGAAGAACCGATCCGGCTGATCCTGCGTGACGACGAGGATGAGTGGCTCGCCATCATCCAGGACGCTTTCAGTCAGGAGTTTTCGATTGTCACTCAAGACGAGTACGCGCAACTGGAGAGAACGATCCGATGACGCCCAAACGATTGCGTCATAGCGCCCGCGGCGACCGGGGGTTTACTTTCGCCGAATTGCTGGCGGCGATGCTTTTTGCCGCCATTGTTATCCCCGTGGCGATCCAGGGTATTACGCTTGCCAACCGGGCGGGCGTCATCGCCGACCGAACGCGCACCGCCACTCAGCTCGGCAATCGACTGCTGACCGAAATGGTTGAGACCGGCGAGTGGCAGTACGCGGATCAATCGGGTAATTTCGGCGACTATTGGCCGAACTATCAATGGTTTCTCAATAACGAAGGCTGGATCGAAGACACGATGCGCGTCGTGACCGTTATCGTTCGATTCACGGTTCAGGAGCGGGAATATTTCATTCAATTGAGCGCGTTGGTCGAAGAAGAGACGCAAGAAGCCGCGCTGGATGAAGAGATGGGATGATGACCTTATACCATTCCCATAGATGCCAACGGACGGACTGTGCGTTTACATTGCTGGAGGTGCTGATCGCCACCGCCATGTACGCTGTTATCGTCGGTGCGATGTATTCCGTCTTTTACGGGGCGCTTCGACTCAGGGAAAACGCTTACGAAACGTTCGAGACCAAGCGGCCCACGCATCACATCACTTCGATCCTCAAACGCGATCTGAGCGATTGTGTGGCCCCGGCGGGGCTTCTGGCCGGAGCTATGATCGGCGAAAACGAAGAAGAGTCCAGTCTGCATTTCGACCGATTGGAATTTCACACCGTGTCGGGCCATATCAATCCGTATGAACCCTGGGGCGATATCCAGCGCGTTGCATATTCGCTGATGGAGCCGGATGAATGGGATAACTCGAATGGTTACGTGCTCGTGCGGTCGATCGAGCGCAACCTGCTTACCCCCATCGAAGAAGACCCGTTGGAGCAAAGGTTATTAGGGGATATCGAATCCTTGGAGTTTATGTATTTTGACGGGGAGGAGTGGTGGGATTCGTGGGACTCGACGACTCAGGAAAACGAATTGCCCCTGATTGTCAGCGTGCGGATCGATTTTCGTCTGCCGGAAGAAGGCGAGCGCGAAATGCCGCCTATCGAACTGGTCGTTCCCCTCGTGACTAAAGCGCAGCCGGAGATTGAGGAAGAAGGGGGAGAAGAAGCATCCGATCAAGAAGGCCCGGGAGGCGAAGAGGGTGAGAATCAGGGGGCGGGTCAGGGTGGCCAAGGTGGCCAAGGCGGTCAAGGCGGCCAGGGTCAGCCGCCTGTGTCTGGTGAGAGTCCCGGAAGCAGTCCGCCGTCAGGAGGCAGACCATGACTTATTTCGGTCAACGTTTTATTCCTCCGGTGAACGAACGGCCCGAATCCGCGTCGGTGCTGATTATCGTGCTTTGGATCGCGTTCGGTTTGGTGAGCGTCGCGCTGATGTTTGCGCATTCGATGATGCTGGAGTATCGCGCCGCCGACAACTCGCTGGCCAACTGCGAAGCGGACCAGGCGATCGAGAGCGCCCGCCGTTACACCTCGTTTATTCTCGCGAATTTAGAGGAACCGGGACAATTGCCCGAACTCGATACCTACGAGTGGGAATTTGTGACGGTGGGCGATTCCGTTTTCTGGCTTCTGGGCCGCAGCGATGAAGAGATGCGGGGCAGTACGCCCGTTTTCGGCCTGACCGACGAAGCGTCTAAGTTGAACCTGAACACGGCGACGCTTGAAATGCTGGAAGCACTTCCGGGGATGACGACGGCTCTCGCGGCCGCGATCGTCGATTGGCGGGATACGGACGCCGAACTGACCCAGGAAGGCGCGGAATCGGAATACTACCTGCTGCTTGAACCGTCCTACAATTGTAAGGATTCAAGATTTGAGACTATCGAGGAACTGCGCCTGGTCGCGGGCGCGGACTGGGAAATCCTTACCGGCGAGGACACCAATCGCAACGGTATTCTCGATCCCAACGAAAACGACGGCGAAATTTCCCTCCCGTACGACAACCGGAACGGAATTCTCGAACCGGGGATATTGGAGTACGTCACCGTTTACAGCCGCGAACCCAATACCGACAGCGAGGGGGAAGACCGCATCAATATCAAAGAGGATTTAGAGGACCAGCTGGCCCAACTGCTTCAGGAGACGTTTGGTGAAGACCGGGCGGAGGAGATCGTGGAGGCCGCCGGTTTCAATGTCTTGAGCGTGGAGAGCGTTCTGGAATATTTCATTAGCAGTCAGATGACGCTGGACGAGTTTTCCCAGATTGCCGATAAACTGACCGTGTCGGGCGGGAGTCTATCTGAAGGAGCGGTCAATGTTAACACCGCCAGCGCCGCCGTGCTGGCCTGTATCCC
>CAZSIZ010000285.1:0-8190 GCA_964606645.1 uncultured bacterium | reverse complement strand
GTTTGGACTCCTTAAATCGTGACTCTTAAAACCTCTGTGAAAATCGGTGTTGAATGAAGGATCTAGGACATCTATTTTCCCGCGCTTAGGATCGGCGGAGGGCTTGTGGATTCTGGCGTCATGTGGACAAACGGAGAATGCCTCTGATGAGAATGTTTGCCCACAGGACTTGGACAGCCGCCAAGGAAGAATCCCTTTGGGGGACGCCTGACCACAGACTCCACAAGCATACGGATAATACCGATCAATGGTTCAATCATTTTAAAAACCTAATTCATGTACCGAAGGAGGTGAACGTCACTGCAAATCCATCCAAATAGTCAGACGATTATGTGAAGATTTCATCGAAGAGCAAACAAGGAAAAATAAGGGTTGTCGAGGGGGAAAGGATCATTGTCGCTTGACAGAATACGATGAAAATGAGGGGAATCCTTATCTGTCGATTCACGGCGTTCTCGATTTTCTGGATTACTTAGCGCGTGATCCTAAACGCGATTGCCTGACTATTGGTGTTTGCCTTCAGGGATTAGTTGGTCTCCAATTGCAAGAAGCCCTTCGTCTCACTTGGGACAAGGTTGATCTTGAAGATGATAATATCACTATCGATGGTGAGGTAAAGAATCAATTTCGAATACGTAAGATCCCAATTCCGAGTGTGGTGTCGTGGATTTTGAGACGTGCTCGAAATACGACGTATATAGGAGGAAAGATCATCCCTGATTATGCCAATTATGATAATTACTCTCATGCGGTGAAGAGAGAAATTCAGAGGTGGGATCCAGAAGTATCCATTAAACCAAAGGACTTGCGTAATACGATTCAGACAGCGGCTATCGATGGTGGCTGGTATGGCTATTACATTCAGCGGTACGTTGGTCACGCACCGACTACGATTGGAGAGCGACACTACCACGGAGATAAAGGAAAACGCATGATTGAACCCTTCCGTAAAAAAGTTGGCGATCACATTGAATCAGAGATTTCAACCTGGAAAGTTCCGGTTGATTCGCCAATCATGCCCGGGCCAAGATTGGTTGTAAACGAGTAAAATTGCACGATTGGAGAGTTTGGAAGGTGCTGGATTTTTTGTAAGTCCAATAAAATGAAAGTGGAGCTGTGGGGGATCGAACCCCAGACCTTCTGACTGCCAGTCAGACGCTCTCCCAGCTGAGCTACAGCCCCAAATTGTGTTATTATTTTAATCTCATCGATTTTGGAATCAAGCCCACGGAACCTTGCTTGACTGCGCATTATTCCCTGAGGTGTTTCTCAAGGGATTGCGACGGCTCAAGACCTTTGCCATACTGGTATCTATTCAACTTTCGGAAGGCGCATGATGAGTCTCCCCCAGGGTGAACTGATTTTCACCAGCACCACGGAAATTACCGGGCAAAGCCTCCTGGAAAAACCACCCTTTTCATTCGGTGCGTTTGTTTCAGCGGGGCAAACGATCCGTTGCGCCGGTATCGTTTACAACGTTGAAACATCCAGTATCGATCCCCATCGGCGGCCTAGCGCGCTGGGACTTTCCGAAGATGATTTCGCGAGACATTATCCTCAATACCAAATGCTGCTTCGCTCTCAGTTTCAAGCCGTTCTCATCGGGACGTTCGACGCAACCGCCTTCCGTTACGGTTTACCCGCCACCCCGCCTCCCCTGCACGCCCAGGTTTCGGAATGCAGCCGCGATGAAATCCGGGAGATCGGGAACGATCTGGGCGTGCTTCGGCTGCTTTTCGCATCGGGAAAATCCTCACCCGAAGAATTACTTCTCAGCACCTGTCAGCGGATTCTCGACGCCGACGACCGAAACCGCGACACCGCCGTTCGCATCGGAAAGGCACTCTCCGATCTTTACCGCGACGACTACGATACGCTGCGGCGTACGATTCATAGGTTGGAATCATGGTTGACCGTCTAATCTCAAATACAACGCTCGGTGATATCACCTCCGGCTCGCTGGCCGACGGGCTGGAAATGCGTCTCGATCCCGCCCATTCCATCGAACAAGTTCGAGCGGGCAAATTCGTTGTCGTAGACGGAGACGCTTTCTCCTTCTTTTCACTCATCACGGACGTTTGTCTCGACGCCTCCAGCGCTTCGATTCTGCGCGATCCTCCCCGGCGGTCCTCGCTGCTGGACAACGTTCTCGCCGGGGACCACACCTACGCCACTGTTTCCTTGAAGCCCATGCTGATGTTGGAGAAGGACGTGCTGAAAAATGGATCGTTCAAGCGGGACGAACATCTTCGTCCGGTGAAGAGCATCCCCTGCCATTTTTCCACCGTGCGCGAAGCGTCCAATGAAGACGTGGCGCGGATCTTCGGCGAAGAAGAAGATCGAAAACAGCGCTATTTTAATCTGGGCAGTCCGCTCGATATGGACGACGTCGATGTCTGTCTCGATCTGGACCGATTCATCGAGCGGTCCAACGGAATTTTCGGGAAAACCGGAACGGGGAAAACGTTTCTCACCCGGCTGGTTCTGGGCGGAATTATTCGCAGCAATAAAGCCGTCAATCTTATTTTCGACATGCACAGCGAATACGGCTGGGAATCTCGGTCTGAATCGGGAAGCGGCAACGATACATTCGTTAAAGGATTAAAGAATTTATTCGACAGCAAGGTGTTGATTTTCACGCTCGATCCCGAATCGGCGGCGGCGCGTCAAGTGAGTGTCGATTACGAAATCGAAATCCCGCTTTCGTCAATCGAGGTGGAAGACATCGCCCCGCTCCAGGACGAACTCAACCTTCACCCTACCGCCATCGAAACCGCCTATATTTTGCGTAATCGGTATAAAAAGGACTGGCTGAAAAAACTGCTCGACATTCCTCCCGAAGATTTGAAAGACGTGTCGGAAGAAATCGGCGCGAACAAGGAAAGCATGGCGGCCCTTTACCGGAAGTTAAGCGCTGTCCGCGATCTGCCTTTCGTCGTCGAGAACGAGGAGAAATCGGTTCACGGTATCAAAACCAACAAAGCGTCGATCGGCACGATCGTCGAGGTCTTGCGGGCAGGAAAGCATGTCGATTTGGAGTTCGGGCGCGTTTCCAGTATGCTGGCCTACCTGCTCGTTGCCAACCTCATTACCCGGCGTATTCATCATCGATGGGTTAAGGACGCGGAGAAATACATGGCCACTCAGCGCACGAAAGACCGCCCCCGCTCTCTGATGATCGCGATCGAGGAGGCGCACAAATTTCTCAATCCCGCCGCCGCCCGGCAAACGATCTTTGGGACCATCGCGCGCGAGTTGAGGAAATACTTCGTCTCCCTGCTGGTCGTGGATCAGCGCCCGTCGGGAATCGATGACGAGGTGCTTTCCCAACTGGGTACGCGGATCACGGCGCTGCTGAACGACGAGAAGGATATCCAGGCTGTCTTTACCGGCGTCTCCGGTGGAGCGGCCCTTCGCAACGTGCTTGCCTCGCTCGACACCAAACGGCAGGCGCTCATTCTCGGCCACGCCACGCCCATGCCGGTCGTGGTGAAAACCCGCGAGTACGGCCCTGATTTCTACCGGGCGATGGGTTTTCAATCTAAAAAAGATAAGGCCGAAAAGACCGCTCGAATCGTCTCTCAGTTCCCTCCCGGATGATTGTTTGAACCAACTCGCTCTATCGAAATCGGGAAAGCGTATATTAAACCATTCATTGAATGATACAGAAATGACCGTTGAACAAGACAAAAAAGAGATACACACCAGGCGATTCGGGAGCATTCCATTCAGGCCTTCGACATGGATGAAACTGCTGATCCTGTCCGTGCTGCTATTGATTGGCAGTGGCCGAATCAAGGAAGCGTTGAGTTACACGATCTGCAACGACTGGAATTTCTGCCATTACGTGATCTACCGGTTCGGCGTTCCCCCTGCGAAACGCGCGTTCGATCTTCTGGCGGAAAATAAGCGGCTTCGCTTGAGAAACACAGCCGGAATTCTAATGCTGGAGGGGTATCGGAAACCCAATGGAGAACCGATCGAGTTCGATGATATGATGGCGCTGCTGGATACGACGCCTCTTCCCATCGGTCTCTTATCGGGTCCAGCCAAGGAACCGCCATCCACTCTGGATGGTCTTTGGACGCTTCATCATCCCTTAACGTTTCCTGTGGTCCATCGGCTGTCGATGGATCATTTACCCCCGGCCGTTCGGTCACGAATCGGGCCAACGATCGTGCTATGGAATGGGGCGACGATGGTTTATTGGCTGTCAATGCTATTCCTGATCTTCTCTCCGATTGGGCTTGTAATGACTGTCATCCAGAACCGAAAGCCACTTGAAAATTGATTCTGCGGCCAGAACCCACTATGATAAATGAAACCAGTCCGTTTCCTTCTTGAAAACGGGCGATATTTATTCTTGGAGAATGAACCAAAATGAACCGGAATCCTCTTACCCATTGTATGGGCCGGACAATCAGCGTTTCGATAGGCATTCTTTCCCTGCTTCTCTGCCTTTCCGTATGGCAGTCATCCGCTGCGATGGCGGACGGCGTTCTGACCCTGTCGCCTTACGACGCCGATCTTGGCGGCGCGATTCAAAAACTGGCCGTGCCTGCCCAAATCCAAGTCGAGAAACCTTCCGATGAAACCGCCTCTGGACACCTAGGAATCATTTCCTGGGATTTCACCCACCGGGAAGTCTTCCTGAAAAAGGACGGCACTCCCAGCCAAACTCGCTCCAATCCTTACGAAACGAAACCTCACGTGATGAAAAAATTGGAGAATGAAGGCAAGGAAGTTCAACCGGCGGAAACCGAAGAAATCGAAGTGGATGACAAGCAGCGCAAGCCGAGAGTTTTTCCTTATGAAACGAAAAAACATCTCGCGATCGCTGGTGAGAAACGGGCGGCCAAAACGAAAGACCAATCTGTTACTGAGATCGAAGCCAAAAAACACACGATGCGCCTTTTCCCTTATGAAACGAAGAAGCACCTCCGAATGCAGGGTGAACGACGGGCACTTCTCCATCCATCGGAAGCTCAAAAACACCGGATTCAGAAAATCGAGGAGATGAATGTTTACGGAGACGATCCATCCAAACGCTTTCCGAAACCATCCGTCTCCATCGCTACGACGGCCAAGAATTTGGGCCGGATATCAAAAGTGAAAACGCGCGTGTCGAAACCGAAAACATCAGTCTCGAAACCGAAACCCTCCCCGAATGATTCCGGCAGCCGGTTGAAAAAGTCATCCACGTCAAAACCGTCCTGGATGGGATCGCATGAAGAAAAACGTCAGCGGGCCGTCAAACGCCGGTCCACCGCCACCTGGTCGCAGCCCTCCCCGAAGCCGGAGACGGAAAAGGAGAAAAATATTTTCGCCCGAGTCGGTGACTCGCTTTCGAAACCGTTCCGCTCCGGAGATGAATCGTCCGGGACCGTCCGAACCGAATTGCCGAAGACGCAAGAGGACAAGCCGCAGAAAGGCTTTCTGGGACGTGTGGCCGACACGCTGACAAAACCGTTTCAATTCGCCAAGCCGGTTTCGATCTACACGCTATCGTCCAGCTTGACCACGGCAAAGGGAGAAAAAATCGAACTGCCCGCGATCAAAACACGCGACGATCAAACGATGATCGATATCTTCTGTCGGCTCTCCGCCCAATGCGCTCAGTGGCTGGATAGCAGCAATACCCAGGCGATTTCCGGACTGCTATCGGCGGGTAAAATCGAATCGATCGACGACCTGAATGAACGCATCCGAAAGAGTCATCATCTTCAAGGCGAAGTTCAAAGCGGGATAAAACGAAACTAAAAACGTGGTTGATCAATGAAGGGGTTCAGTCGCTCGGGACGTATTATGTTACGGTGAAGCGGTTGCACTGAGCGGTTGCCTTGAGCGGCTTGAAAGAATGTTTTCGATTGTTGAGTTCTGCTGAACCAGAGCGCACGATTGGAATACACTTCGATCCAGGGGAGAAAAATCAATTATGGCTGACGGTTCGAAACAATCCACTCCTCTTGAAGACCAATGGCATCTTCTCTACGCCCTGTCCGAAATGCTGATCGAAAACGGAATTATCGATCCCGAAGACCTCGATCATGCCATCGTGAAATGGAGCAAATCGATGGGGGTGGAATTGAAAGATGCCCCATTGACATTGTTAAAGCCGAAATCCGCTCGAACGGCGAAAACCATCACCCCGCCAGAGGAAACCGAATCGACGAAGGAAACCCGTTCGCTCGATGAAACCGATCTAACGAAAACAATCGGCCTGCCGCCACCGGCCGGCACCCCGCAAAAAAAGTCGAAACCGTCTCTGGAAGCGACAAAGAAAACCGTCATGATCGCCGACCCGATCAAGCCTAGCCGCAAAATGCTGAGAGCCACATTGGAGGTAAATGGCTATAAGATCGTGGCCGAAGCGAATAAAGGCCTTCAAACCGTTCGATTCTATACCGAACACAAACCGGACATAATCCTCATTGACATCGAGATGAATGGAATGGAAGGACTCGATGCGTTACGCCAAATCCGCAGCTTCGACCCACACGTTCCGGTGATCCTCATGACCGGCGACATCGAGTCGGATTATCTGAAGGAAGCGTTGAAAGACAGGGAGGAGGATTATCTCACCAAACCGGTGGACATCGACCGATTATTATCGCTCTTGAGTGCAGCCGGAAATGATTAGGATTAGGTAATGATATCTTGTCTTTCAAACACACGATCTCCAATGTGGATGACTCGATCGGCGACACCCAAACCGGTACTTGACATTCATTTATTCCGATGAAACGACAAAACTAATCTTTGATCCCTTTGAGATTGGCTTCCAACTTTTCTCGCTCACTTAACAACGCTTTCCAGGTGATGGCTTCTTTCCGGTAGGCGGCGGTGCGGCCCAGGATGGTGACGAGATTGCTTCTCACACTAGGTTCGATCGTTGGATTCTCATAATTGTTTTCAACGATGTTTTTGTGGAACGTAGCGATATTGTTCGCCGCGCCTTCCGTAAAGATATTGCCGGTCTTTCCGCCCTTGAACTCGTTTTTCCCGCGAATGAGCACCTCTCCGCCGTATTCGGTTTCGAGCACGCCATCGGAGCCAAACATCCGGTTCCGAATGCCTCCTCTCGATTTGTACCCCTCGAACTGCCTCGAACTGAATGCAACGCCCACGTTATTCGGATACTCGAACGTGACCGTAAACGTATCGCTGCATTCGCCGACGCCCCGTACTTTGTGGGCGCACGCTCCCCACGCCTGCACGGGCGGGGCGTCCATAATCCAACTGCACACGTCCAGGGTGTGAATGTTCTGTTCGGTGATGATGTCGCCCGATAAGACTTTATCCAGTCCCCACGCGCGCAGTCGGGCGGCGGGATTGGATTCAATCTCTTTCCAATGCTTGAAATGACCCGGCCAGGGGCATCCGGCGTGATAGGTCGATTCGCCGAACGCGAACGTTCCCAATGCGCCGTTGCGGACGCGTTTCAGCGCTTCGATGTAGAGATCGTTGGCGCGGGTTTGAAAATCGATCAGGAAGCATTGCTTTTTCGAGCACGCCTTCTTGCCGCTGGCTTCGATGGTGAGGCAGCCCGGAACGTCGACGGCGATGGGTTTGGCGACGTAGACGTGAACCCCGGCCTCGACTCCTGCCGCCGCATGGATGGGATGGAAATACGGCGGACTCTCGACTGCGATCGCATCGACGATCTTCCGATCCAGCATCCGTTTATACGCCGAAAGCCCGGTGAAACGATTCGCTTCGGGAATATCGAACAGATCGCCGTACGCGCCGACCCGGTCCTCGAAAAAATCGGCGACAGCCGTCAGGGCGTACCCGCCATGTTTTTGGAACAGTTTCGAAATCCAGGTTCCCCGTCCCCCGCAAGCGATCAGCCCTAATTTCACGGTCGAATTCGCTTTCGAACCATAAACCTGTTCCGGCTTGACGATGTTGAACGTCAACGCGGACGCGCCGGTTCCCGCCATAAACCGCCGCCGGTCCAACGATTTGGATGGTTGTTGAGAATTCTCTTTTTTCACGATTCAAAACCTCGTTTTCAATAGGGTTTTATTTCGGTCAATAACATTTCTGCCATGTTGAATTATCTTCCAGGACCAAAACCGCCGTGTCAAGTTTCCCTAAATAGTCTATCCATCCAAAAGTGTCGTGTAACCAAGTCCCCTCTCCCTCTGGGCTACTCTCCGTACACATCGTTATGGAACTAAAGCGGTG
>CAZSIZ010000284.1:0-8245 GCA_964606645.1 uncultured bacterium | reverse complement strand
GACGGGTCACACCGGGTGACTCCGGGTGGGTCAGACTAGCCCGGCGGCTGACACAGGACAAGTACTCGATGGAAGAAGTTTTCTTCCACAACTCCAAGGCAAAACAGGCACACCTCGCGAATGGATTTACTGCTACTACGTCCCAAGAATGAAAAGCGGCAAATGGGGTCGAAATATCTTCGCGCGAAACAAGCAGTATAAACTCTACGAAGATGGCCGGTTATTCGACGTAACAACCGATCCGCTCGAAAAGAACCCGCTTCGACCGGAGAATGATGACGCTCAAACCTCATCAGCGAGAAAAAAGTTGGAATCAGTGCTTGATAAGATGAAAAGGGAAATGTAATTCGATTCGAATGGAAATAGGTGCCGATTGGCCCCTACACTGTTTCGATACAATCGTTAAACCCTGATTATACAGCATATTACATAGATTAAAATCGAGTCAAGTAAGTTTACTTGATGACTCAAAGGCCAACTCAAGATCGTCAAGCCAATACGCGGAATTATCGCGCTTAAACGCCATGAATCGGCCAAGGTTCTCAGGGTCTTTCGCTTGGTGGTACCTCATGTAAATAAATCGTTCGTCAACCGCCAGGATTTCCAGTTTCCCGGTTTCGTGTGACATAACGAAACGGGCGCGCCGGGCTAATCCCGATCCCAATTGCATGGCCTTGTTGTAAATATCCCATCCTTCGACAATGGGAACGGCATAAGGTTGATTGCCGGCGGTCGGACGCATCTGGAACAAGTAATACGGCGGGCATCCAATCAGTGAAAGTTGATGGTATAACTCGGCCAATGCGTGTGGATCGTCGTTAACCCCTCGAATAAGCGGACTCTGATTGGCGCAAACCAACCCTGAGTTCAGGCAAGTGGCGATACATTCGATGGCCGGTTCGGTCAGTTCGTTGGGGTGATCGAAATGCGTCATCAGATAGATTCGCGTATCGTCGGTCGAGTAAAATTGGAAAGCGTCTTGCAGATCGGGGTCGTTCAGAATCCGCCAGGGATTGAAAGCGGGCATCTTGGAGCCGATCCGAATGATCTTAACATGAGGAATATCACGGAGTTTCTGTAAAATTTCTGTCAAGCAGTCCGTATTCAAAATGAGCGGATCACCGCCGGTCATCAGCACGTTGTTGATCTCTGGATGATTGGCGATGTACTCGATTCCTTCCGAGCAGTCGAGGGCGGCCTCGTCGTTTTCATCCATAAAAAGGCGTTTTCGGAAGCAATAGCGGCAATTGGATCCGCACACCTCCGTGCAGAGCAGAATCGCCGTATCGGTATATTTATGTTGAATACCTCGAGCGACGGTGACCGCTTGCTCGTTGCAAGGGTCCAGTTTTCCATAATCACTCAGTTCTTCTTCCTTGGGAACGACGATCTTCCGGATGGGATCGTCTGGATTGGTCCAGTCAATGAGATCGAGATAATAGCCATTGGTTCGAAAAGGGAAATGTTCGGATACTTTTTTCAGACTTTCCCGCTCGTTGGCGGGAATACAATCAATCGAATCAATGTCTCTGACGTATCTAACATGATGGGCGGACCAATGTTTTCGTCTCGAATACCTGAATTTTCCTAAAGATAGTAGCTGTTCCATAATAACCTCCATTTATTGCTAATCGCCAATATCCTATTGATTACACTTAAGATACAGCGAGGAACCCCCAGTGCGGTCCAAAATAGCCCTGCGAAAAACAAGTAAATACGTAAAAAATTGTTATACCACGTCTTAAGAATGTTGGCTCGATTTCCTGTAGTAAACAGCGAATTTGCAGTTGATCCGATTTCGCTGTTGATTAGAACGGACCGGCATCTCCGATCCCAATGACTGAAAAGACGTGGTGAACCGCATCAGGATTATTTCGTTCAACCCAATTTTGAATGACTTTTAGATGTCATCTCTCCTTTCTTTATCGCGTAGGATGACTCAATCATAGCATATTTTGGTGTTTTTTCATAGACACGGAGTTTTTTTTACCCATCGCCTCCGAAGTCCCATCCGCTCACCCGTATCCAGAACCTAAACAATCTTCACTTTGGATGTACAATGCCTTTCATCTTTTCCCGCCGTTACGATCGAAGGGAAATCGATCCCGATACGAGAGGAAATCACATTGAGCAGTGAACCCAGAAAACGCATATTGACAGGAGACCGCCCCACCGGCCGCCTCCACCTCGGACATTACGTCGGAAGCTTGGTAAATCGCGCCTCACTCCAGGACGAATACGACACCCATCTCATCATCGCCGACCTCCACATGCTGACCACCAAACCAACCGCCAAGGATATCGATCGAATCGCAATAAACGCCCGTGGCCTGGTATTGGACTATATCGGGGCGGGGATCGATCCCGAAAAAACGGTGATCTACCTTCAATCCGCCGTACACGAGGTCTATGAGTTGAACCTGATCTTCGAGAATCTGGTCACCGTCAACCGCCTCTCCCGCATCCCCAGCCTGAAAGAGATGGCTCAGGCCGCCGAGATCGACGATGAATCCTTCCCCTTCGGCCTCCTAGGCTATCCGGTGCTGCAGACCGCCGATATCCTGATGCCCCGCGCACACCTGGTCCCGGTGGGGAAAGACAACGAGTCGCATGTGGAAGTGTCGCGTGAGATCGCGCGCCGTTTCAACAACCTGTACGGCGAGGTCTTCCCCATTCCCGACGTCCTGATCGGGGATACACCCACGCTGGTCGGCACCGACGGCAAAGCCAAGATGAGCAAATCCCTGGGGAACGCCATCATGCTCAGCGATAACTCGAAAACCGTCCAGAAGAAAGTTCGCTCCATGTATACCGATCCCAACCGCATCCACGCCGATATCCCCGGAACCGTCGAAGGAAACCCGGTTTTCGCCTATCACGACACCTTCAATCCCAATAAAGAGGAAGTGGAGGATTTGAAAGTGCGCTACGGCAAAGGCACGGTGGGCGATGTGGAGGTCAAAGAGAAGCTCATCACCGCGTTGAACGATTTCCTCGATCCCATCCGCGACCGCATCGCGAAAGCCGAGGCGGATACCGGGCTGGTCGACGAAATCATCTTCGAGGGAACGCGCCGGATGCAGGAGATCGCCCGCGATACCCTGCGCGAGGTAAAAAAAGCCATGGGACTGACCGGCTCCTGGAATCGAATCTCACGCGCCGCCGAAAAACGCCGGAAAAAACGCGAAAAAACCGCCCAGGGATAAACCAAAACTTTTCCCATCCATCAGTTCTTCAGAATGTAGGGGGGGTCACGCTTTTCGACCCACCATTCCTCTCTTATGTCAATAACATTGCCCCCCCAGCATAAAAAAATGCCCTCATTTCTATAAAACTGAAATGAGGGCGGAATCGGCTTATAAAAAACCGTCAATTATACTTTGCTATCAAAAATCATTCCCATCGAGCGTTGAATATTTTCCGTCATTTCGAGTAATTTCTCCGGCGGAATTTCCCGGATAATTTCACCCGTTTCTTTATCGATAACGGATATTGCAGTTCTTCGAGATTCTTCGCTCGTGTCGAAAGTAATTCGAAAATTCGATGAGACCGGTGCAGTCTCGTTACGATTGATTTCCTGCCTAACTTTCGCGTCTTGTTGGCGTGCCACATGGAGAGACGAAGCGCGGGGCGTTTCGCTCCCCGGTCTGCCAAGATTTTTACCGGGAGAAGGCACGTCCGTTCCCTTTGGGGGAGGAGGGCCTTCCTCGACAAAAGTAACCAGGGATGTTGGGTTGATCGCTTCAATTAACATGATCTTACCCTCCTAGTTCAATCCGGGAAGCGGGAGACTCTCCCGCTTCCCCGATGTTTTATCCAGATTTAACCGATGAGCGACAGGAAGGCCTGGCTCTGGAAATTCGCTTGAGCCAAGACCGAAATGCCCGCCAGCATCATCACCTGGTTCTTGGTAAACTGCGTGGTCTCGCGAGCGATGTCGGCGTCACGAATACGTGATTCGGATGCCGTCATGTTCTCAACCGAGACGCTTAAGTTGGAAATCGTTGCTTCGAGACGGTTGGTGGCTGCACCAAGGATGGACCGTGTTTTGTCCACCTGACCCAACGCCTCGTCTAAAATCTTCAGTGCTTCGTTCGCGCCTTCAATCGATGTGACATCGATATCCGACACCGTCCGGCTACTGCCGAATCCAAATCCGAGATTTTCCGCCGTCAGATCACCGATCGCCGCGCGGAAAGACTGTCCTTCGTAGGCTCCGATTTGGAAATTCAGGGACGCGTTTTGTGTCGAAAGAATCAACGTGTATCCGGCGTCGGGAAGACCGTCGGTTCTGGCCGTAACGTCGATATTTTCATCGAAATCGACGGTCACGAACCGGGCAGTCCCTTTGGTCCCGCCACTGGTCCCGTCGATAAAGACCACGTCTTGCGCGCCGCTTCCGAAGGTAACTACCTGACCTCCGTTGAGCGTACCGACGTATTCATCAGGCGTGGATTCGAGTTTGTCAGCCCCTTTAACCAAACCGCTTCCGATACGAAGGGTAACTTGAGATTGTGGAACCCCTGCACGTGTCGCTTCAGCGGCTTTCAGGGTTATGACATCACCCGCTTCCGCCCGTATTTCCTCTCCACCAGCAATGCTGAAGGTCGCTTGTTCGGCGAAACCTTCCAACAGTAGAGTCGCGCCATCCTGGAACGTGTAGTTCGCACGCCCCGTGTTGGTCGGGTCTCTCTGGAAGGTCATCGTAAAGTTCGTTTCACTATTGGACTTCCCAATATCGTCTCTCAACATCATGGTTCCTGTTAGCGAGAACGTAAAGGTAGCGTCTTCAAAACGAGTTTGGACACCATCCGCAGTTCCTGAACCTGCAGCATAATCCCGGGAGCGGTAATTGAGTTCCTCGACCAATCCCGAAATCGTCCCGAAACGGAAGTCATTCAGAGCGGTATCCGGTTCGGTCGTACCCGCATCGATGGCTTGGAACGTATAGGTTCCCTGGAAAGTTGAACCGTCGGAGTTCAAACCCGTCAGGGTAATCATGTCACCGGATATCAGGGTAGTTCCACCCGTGTAAGCACCTTCAACGAAACTACCGTTGATGGTCAGTGCCCGGGTACCGGCTCCACCCAGAGAGACGCTGCGATCGATGACCGAGCCGTTCCCGTCACGGAAGATGATCGTGTTTTCGACTTTCCGCTGCTGGGCGGCCTGGACATCCTGAACGACGATTTCGAACTGACCGCGCTCGTAGGTCGATCCGGTGATGGCTTCGATCGAGTTTCCAACCGAGTTTCCAACCTGCCCGGTTCCGGAAATGCCCGAATCGATTCCGATCGAGCCGGAACGAGTGACACCGGCGGCGCGGCTTACGACGTAATCGGCACGAACCAAGGTCAGATCGACAGACGATTGATTGATAAACTCGCCCTGGCCGTGAAGTTCGAAACGTCCGGCGTTGGATCCCGAACCAAGGGTAACGGTCGTGTGGAAATCATTCGGAACACCGGAGATCACATCGACACCGAACAGAGCCATTTCCGTATTGGAAATAGCGGTCTGGATTTCGGCCATCAAGTTATTCACCGATCCGGCTGCGCCGACACTGAAGGTTCCGACGAACTGGGTTTTACCGTCCGCTAGAACGCCTTCAAAAACAAAGGTATCGCTTCCACCGATACTGATCCCGTTGAAGAAGGTCGTCGTTTGCAGAACTTGGGCGCCGGCCGCAGTGGGAGTTCCAAACAACACACTGTCCGTAAAAAGACTCAAGGTGACGGCGATATCGGTTCCATTCTGGATCCCAGTGTTTAATAC
The DNA here is from genome assembly GCA_964606645.1 of uncultured bacterium. Classification (GTDB taxonomy): domain Bacteria; phylum Hinthialibacterota; class Hinthialibacteria; order Hinthialibacterales; family Hinthialibacteraceae; genus CAZSIZ01. The sequence goes on along the minus strand of CAZSIZ010000284.1, from coordinate 2,470 downwards.
CTGGTTTCCGCCGACCTCGTCGCCCGCAATGATCTGGGCAAATCCATCCTGGGTTTTGGTGATGTTCAGAAACGATTTCCCCGCCGCCAACGTACTGGCTACCGGAGAAGCGTCGATTGAGACACCGATTTCCGGCTGACCGCCAATCATGTCGGATTGGATCGAGAAATCCCCGTTGAGCAGATGGTTGCTGGTGTACTGAGTGGTATTGGCGATTCGAGTGATCTCGTCAATACTTTGAAAAACCTCATCCTGAATAGCACGACGAGCCGATATATCATTGACCGCCGTATTCGCTGCCTGAATCGTCAACTGACGGATTCGGTTGAGCCGGATCGTTGTTTCTTCCAGCGCTCCTTCCGCCACGTTGATCAGATTGATGCCGTCAGACGCGTTGGTGATGGCTTGATCCATCCCCTGGACTTGAGTCCGAAGTCTGTTGGCAACCACTAAACCCGCTGCGTCATCTCCCGCACGGTTGATGCGCAAACCCGATGACAAACGCTCCACGGACTTTGATAAAGACCGCTGGGTTTTGTCCAGGTTCCGGGTCGAATTAATGGCAGCAATATTATTGACAACTCTGGAAATACTCATTTCTTCTTCCTCCTTGAAAAAGAGCCTGCGGCATCCCTGCCATCAGACGTGACCATGGGTGCTATTTGGTCACACTGTGTGTTTTAGACGTAACAGTCATGGGCAATGGTGTTACGCTTTTATCACGGTTTCCCGGCGGCAGAATTCCTTTCACGATCGGGAGGGGCGAACTCCTTTACGATTCGGGATACCCTGGTTGACTCCACCAGAAAATTGGGAATATACATTCCCTGTTGTCCATTAATTTAACTTTCCCATTCTCTCCAGATCGTCAGCCTGGGCCGTCCGAAGACGGAAATGAGATTATGTAGGATTAATAACGTACGTATCCCCCTTCCAGACTAGTTTTAACTTCTATTACGAATGTATTAAACATAAAAATACATATTCCATGGACAGGGTAAAAAACCTGAAACAATAATAATATCGTCAACTCCAAGGAAATCTTAAGGTTTTAATCCATCATGATGGAATTGATCGCCTGAAATGGGTTATTCGTGAAGAGTGGGAAAGGAATAAAATGAACGTCTTTTTGGAAGATTTTCAATCAATTACAGGAATGAACTAAGCGTCTTGCAGACAACCTCTCCGGATTGAATGATGGAATCGCAGAGTTTTTCCGCCTCTTCCTCCGTGAAAAATCGCTCGAAATAGTCCGGATTGGTCATAAAAACCATCTTATCATATAAATAATACCTTTCGACGTCTGGAATAACGCCGAAATCAGACATCCCCGCAGTCTGCAAAAGATCGTAAAGGGCGTAATCGTTCTTCAGAATCTCGAATATTCGCCCCATCGTAACAGTCCAATCATTCGAGAGCGTCTCCCGCAACGTCGCCACTTCCTGTACGAAAAGCAAACATGCCCCGCAGACATCTCGGATAATATGAAGATCGATAGGACGTTTTCGCAGAGAGACACGGGTTTCCTGAAGAAATTGATCCGCTGAATGCTCCCGGACCGCCAACTCGTCATGGTATTTCTTCAGAAAGTTAACCGTCCACGCCCAATGGTAATTACGTTGCACCCCGTAAAGCACTTTACTCCACAAGTCTTTCGGAACCATATTCTCCACTTCAGAGCTCAGACTCGGATCGACTTTCGTGCAAACACACCGGTTTTTTCCGCAGAGTTCCGCAGCTTTGTTGGTAAAGCCTGCTTTATATAAGGTGAAGATCAAAGTCTGATAGGGATAGATGATGGTTTCTTCGCTAGTCAAGGAAATCTTATTGACACGTGGCGCGATCATGGGATTCGTCACTTCGATATAAATCGCGCCGTCATCCTTCAGCCGCCCGTGAAGCCGGGTCAAAAGATCGAGGGGCCGGGAGGTCTGTTCCAGCGCCTCGAAACAGATGATGAGATCGAACTGTTCTCCGTCATCCAGACCGGTGTTCTCGGTCCCCGCTTGAGATTCATCCTGGCTGCCGTCCATCATCGAGACCGGGACCGTTTTCACTTCCCACCCTTGCTGGCTGAGCGGTTCCTCAAAACGTTTCTTCGAGGAAAACACCTCCAACAGGCGGCCCGGTTCTTTTCCATAGCCGGTAAATTGTTTCAGCCATTCCATCGGTTCCTGCACGGGCGGGACCTGGGTGTCATCCGCATCCCAGCCCTGAAGGAAAGCGTTGTCCGAGGAAGGAGACTGCACGAGAGGATTCTGAAAAATCGCCGAACAGATGCGGCAGATCGAGAAATGAAGGGTTGTGTCCATCGCCCATTTCCGGATCAACTTGTCCTCCTTTTCCCAATACCAGAACGACTGGTGTTGAGGGCTGGCGCAAACAGGACATTGAGCATCGGTCATGATTTTTCTCCTTCAGCATTCTTTCCGGTAAAACCTGACCGGAAATTTTCCGGGAACCGCTTGAT
>CAZSIZ010000283.1:0-8257 GCA_964606645.1 uncultured bacterium | reverse complement strand
CAGGTCTGCATTGGATTCTCTTATCTTGCTTTGAAGCGCCCTACAGAGGCTATAGAAGCCTTCAAGCATGCGATACGAATCAAACCGGACTATGCAAGTGCTCATTACTGCCTGGGAATCATTTATGGTTTTTTGGATCGTCCTACCGAGGCGATAGACGCTTACAAGCAAGCGATACGGATCAACCCGGACGACGCTGGAGCGCATCTCGCCTTGGGAGCCGCTTATGGTTCTTTGGAGCGTTATTCCGAGGCGATGGATGCCTACAAACAGGCAATACAAATCAACCCAGACAACGCTGGTGCGCATCTTGGCTTGGGAGCCACTTATATCTTTTTGAAGCGTTATACCAAGGCCATAGAATCCTACAAACAAGCAATACGAATCAAACCGAACCACGCTGGTGCGCATCTCACCTTGGGAAGCGTTTATGGTGGTTTGGAGCGCTATACCGAGGCGATGGATGCCTTCAAGCAGGCGATACGGATCAACCCGGACGACGCTCTTGCGCATTACGGAATGGGGATTGTGTACTTGGCTACTGACCGAAAAGGAGATGCTTTGGACGAATACCGAATTCTTAAAGACCTCGATAAAGAAAAAGCGAATAAACTCTTCAACGAAATTTATAAATGATCATCCAAATTTCCTTCTGGAGAGAACGATTCAAGTTCTAAGGTGGAAAAATTGAACTTATTGACCGGCCTGTTTTTCCGACCCCCCGGCCCTTGTAAGGTAGGCACTACGCCGCAGACCTGTGACAGCCGATGTATTATGATCGAACCATTGTTTCTGCCAAGGGCGTATTTGTTTGAAGAACGATTAGGACGTGAGGAGCGATACTATGGTTCAGAAGCCACGTTTTGGGATGACGTTAGTTGAGTTATTCGTGATCAAGTTGTTTTTTCTTGCAGTTTTTCCAATAGTCTCAATAGGTCAGGCCAACAGTTTCGATACAAACGGGAACGGCTTAATCGATGAAGATGAATTGAAGGTGATAATTGATATTTCAAAACAACGTAAGCCCATCCCAAAGAGTATTATAGAGAAGACGGTAATGCTTCCGGGCAATGTTTCGTTGGAATTTGTCAAAATATCGTCGGGCAAATTCACGATGGGATCGCCTGATAACGAGCAAGGGCGTCGTTCCTTCGGTTGCACTGAAGGTCCACAACATGAGGTGACGATATCGAAGGATTTCTATATGGGTAAGTATGAAGTAACCCAGGCCCAGTGGAAAGCGGTGATGGGTAGCAAACTGTCATATTACATGAAGGAACCAAACCACCCGGCTGAACATGTCTCATGGTATGCTTGCCAGGTATTCATAGCAGCACTAAACGACCCAAGACAAGGAACATTCCGTCTGCCGACGGAAGCAGAATGGGAGTATGCCTGCCGGGCGGGGACTGAGACAAGATATTATTGGGGAGACAGCGATGCGGAAGACGTGATGAAACAATATTGTTGGTACAATAAGAACGCATATTCTGGTTCTTGGACAAAACCCCACGCAGAGGAAAGTGGAACACAGCCGGTGGGCTTAAAACTACCGAACGCTTGGGGCTTGTATGATATGATCGGGAATGTATGTGAGTGGTGCAATGACTGGAAATATGGTTATCCACATGAAGGTTATTCTTCCCCAGATGCTCAAATTGATCCACAAGGACCGTCGTCAGGCTTGATCCGTATCTTCCGCAGTGGCTATAATATCTACGACGCCCGGAGCTGCCGGTCGGCTTGTCGCGGCTTCGGCTCACCCGACGGTCAATACAGCGGCTGTGGTTTACGCCTCGTGAGGTCGTACCCTTGATCCTTGTATACTTGAACATTGCCTCTGTGGTATTCATCCTACATTAGACGTACTATCCTTTGCCTCTAAGCCCCGTTTCTATTCCCTAGGCCTAACCATAGCCCAGACCGCAAACGTCCCTCTACCACGCTGTACCGGGCTTAAACCGTGCCGCCTGTTCAACCACAGGGTCATCAGCAAAATCCAAAAAAATCAAAAAATTTTAGGAGAAGGGCAACGTTGATACAATGAACGGCCCGGTTTTTGGCCCCCGCCCCCCTTCAGGATATTTCGCCGGTCACACCCTACCGGAAAACGACTGAAGCGGCCCAGGCATAAGGCTATCGGCGGGCGTTCGACCTGGGCGGTCCAGGGCCGTTTCTTCGATCGGCTATACCAAACCAAGGGGGTATGAGAGAAAGCCCCTTCCCGGCGTTCCCCGTGCCTTCCCGGCGGCCTTCTCGAAGCAGAAGCGGCTATCGGCAGACGTTCAACCTAGTGTGAGCGGGGCCGTTCCTTCGCTCTACCCTACCAAAACCATTGCCGACTGAATAAAGTGCGTTCTGCACGCCCACGTTCCCCTCTGGTATCGTACTGGAAGGCGGGTGGAAGCCCCGGCAACAAACCCCATAATGAGAATTACTGGTTCGCCGTGGTCTTACTCCTATGTGGCCACGGTGTTTTTTTGTCAAAGGTGGAAGGAACGGACGGGAAGGTGGAACTTCCACCTGGAAGACAGAGACGGCTTGAACGTGGAACGTGATGCTCTGCCGGTGGATGACAGCCCCATACGACAACGACAAGTAACGATTTTGGGCCAGTGTGATACTTGGGACGGGCTGGAACAAACGCACAGGGGAGGGAACCACTCACGTCGGGTTAAAGAAGAACCGCGTTCTCATGGGATTAATGTTATAAATGGGATACAGCCCAGGACATGGCCCCAGGCTCAGCACATGCTTTGCATTGGCTTAGCACCGGATTGTAAAGGCTTCGGAAAAGGTTCGGAAACGGTTTATCTTTTAATGTACGGTGTTGAGATGGACGGTCAGCATAAACGGGGAAAGAAATATTTTCTTTATTCTATCGAAGAAGGGTTGAAATGAATCCTATTGCTTACCCCATGCTTACCTTTTTTATTATTATGTATGTAGGTGAAGACGTAAGTCGAGTAAAATCAAGTCAGGCGACGAGGGACTCGAACCCCCAACCTACTGATTTGGAGTCAGTTGCTCTGCCAAATTGAGCTAGTCGCCTTTAAGCCTATTCAATATAACTTCAAGCCCGTTTCAGTCAATCCCCAATCCAGAAAGTTCCAAAACGGTAGAGAACCAACGGATTCGATCGAACTTTCCATAGCGTTACTGATTCGATAATCACGATGACGAACGAGCGGATACATTGACAGAATCCCCTTCTCATTCGTTAATATACCTTCTTGAATCGTATCATTTTGGCCTGGACTTGACACCCATGAACGAACCTTATCGACTAACCGCCTTCGAGGCGGCGGAGGCTTTGCGTAATCAGTCGCTTTCATCCAGCGAGTTGACTGCATCCGTGCTGGATCGGATCGATCGAGTGGAAGAATCCATTCACGCCTACCACCTCGTTATCCGCGAGAAAGCACTGGCCAGAGCCAAGCAGATCGACGAACGCCGCGCCCGTGGTGACGATCTTCCCCCGTGGGCTGGCGTGCCGATCGCGCTCAAAGACAATATGTGTCTGCGAGAAAGCACGACAACATGCTCCTCGAAAATCCTGGAAAATTTCGTCCCCCCTTACGACGCTACGGTCGTTGAAAAAGTGCTGGCGGCCGGTTTGATCCCGATCGGCAAAACCAACCTCGACGAATTCGCAATGGGATCGTCGACAGAAAATTCCGCGTTCGGTCAAACCCGTAATCCCTGGGATTTTAACCGGGTTCCCGGTGGTTCGAGCGGAGGATCTGCCGCCGCCGTGATCGCTGACGAAACTATTCTGGCTCTCGGTTCGGACACCGGCGGTTCGATCCGTCAGCCCGCCGCGTTCTGTTCCGTTACTGGCATGAAACCGACTTATGGACGTGTTTCCCGTTATGGACTCGTGGCCTTTGCCTCGTCGCTGGACCAGATCGGCCCCATGACCAAAGACGCCAGAGACGCCGCCGGATTGCTGAATATTATCGCCGGACACGATCCCAGCGACTCGACCTCCATCGATTGCGAGGTTCCCGATTATCTAACCGCACTGACAGGAAAAGTCGATGGAATGAAAATCGGCATTCCCAAGGAATACACGATCAAGGGAATGAATCCCGAAATCCAGGCAGTCTGGGATGAGGCGGCGCGTTTCTTCGAGAAAGAAGGCGCAGCGCTCGTTCCCATTTCGCTGCCTCATACCGAATACGCCATTGCTACTTATTACATGATCTGCACCGCCGAAGCCTCCAGCAACCTGGCCCGGTACGATGGCGTGGTCTACGGCAGCCGCACGGACAAGCCGGTCGAGAACATCGTCGATATGTATCGCAAATCCCGCAGTGAAGGATTCGGCGCGGAAGTGAAGCGGCGTATCATGCTCGGCACTTACGTATTGAGCGCAGGATTCTTCGACGCCTACTACCGCCGTGCCCAGCGAGTGCGCACGATGATTCTCAACGATTTCGAGACCGCGTTCAAAGACGTGGATGTCGTTCTGTGTCCCTCGACACCTTCTCCGCCGTTCAAGTCCGGTGAAAAGACCGACGATCCCTTGGAGATGTATCTCTCGGATGTCTTTACCGCTCCGGTCAACTTGGCGGGAATTCCCGCCATCTCGATCCCAGGCGGTTTCAGCCAGGAAGAATTACCCATCAGCATCCAATTGATCGGCCCGCCGCTTGGCGAAGAGCGCATACTCGATGCGGCGCATTGCTTCCAGCTGGGAACGAATCATCATAAGAAAAAACCGCCGTTGAATTGAGAGAATGAAGTAAGATCGAAATCCCAGGGTTGAAACCATACAGTCACCATGAATAGCAAACCATTCCGAATCCTTGTCGTCTGCACGGGAAATATCTGTCGAAGCCCGATCGGTGAAGCCTTGCTTCGTAAACGCCTGGCCGATACCGGCTTGGACGATCGCGTCGAAGTCGAATCGGCGGGAACCAACGGCTGGGACGAACTGGACGCGGCCCCGGAATCGATTGAAGAGGTGGAGAAACGCGGTGCGTCGTTAGATGGATTCAAGTCGCGTCTTCTCACCGAATCGATTGCCGAACGAGCGCACCTGATCCTCGTCTGCGAGTACGATCATCTCGATCACATCGCCAATCATTTCTCCCAATGCGCGGACAAAGTACGCCTATTAGGGCATTTTCTTGAACGGCCCGGCCATGAGGAGATTCCCGATCCCATCGGCCAAGCGTATTCGGTCTATGAAGAAGCGGCTTCCACGATCGATTCGTCCATCAAGCGGCTGATTGACGATTGGCCGGCCGTCAAGCGCCGCTATTACGACCCAATACTAAAAGTGGTCGCCGTGGGTTTCGATCATCGCGGTTTTCCCATCAAGGATCAATTGTTGAAAATACTCCAATCAACCGGAGTCGAGATAATCGATTGCGGGACGAATTCGGACCAGTCCAGTGACCATCCCATTTTCGCTTTCAAAGTGGGCGAACTGGTATCGTGCGGCAAGGCAGACCGTGGAATCTTGATATGCAGTTCCGGCCACGGCATGATACTGGCCGCCAACCGGGTTCCCAGAGTACGCGCCGTCTTGCCGCTCAACGCCGAACACGCCATCTTCTCCCGCCAGCACAATCAATCCAACGTCTTGGCCTTTGGCGCGGATTATTATACGATTCGGCAAATCAAGGAAATCGTCCGCGAGTGGCTCGTAGCCGATTTTTGGGGCGGAAAATACTATCGGCGCATTCAGCAAATTATCGATTATCAAACCAATCTCATGCGCCGGGGCTAGTGAACGCGATGGAACTGCGGCAAGATAAACAATAATTATATCCATCAAACACGATCGCCGTATAGTCTAATCGATGTGCGGTCAATCAACCAATTATAAGGAGTCGTTGCGGTGTTGGAAAACGTTAAAACAACAGATCCGGAAATTTTCGATGCCATCAATCTGGAAGTCGACCGGCAGCATCGAAAACTCGAACTGATCGCTTCCGAAAATTTCGTCTCCGAAGCGGTGCTCGAAGCGATGGGCACTCCCCTCACGAACAAATACGCCGAAGGCTATCCGGCCAAACGCTATTACGGGGGATGCGAGTTTGTCGATATCGCCGAAAATCTGGCGATTGAGCGCGCCAAACAACTGTTCGGGGCCGATCACGCCAACGTTCAGCCCCATTCCGGTTCCCAGGCCAACATGGCTTCATACATGGCGTTGGTCGAACCTGGGGTGAAGATCATGGGACTCGATCTCTCCCAGGGCGGCCACCTCACTCACGGAAGCCCCGTCAACTTTTCCGGCCGTCTGTTCGAGGTGCATTCATACGGAGTCGATCCGGATTCACACCAGATCGATCTGGATGATTTTCGAAAAAAAGTTGAGGAAATCAGGCCCAAACTGGTTATTTTGGGCGCGTCGGCCTACCCTCGAACGCTCGATTTCAAAGCCTTGAGCGAGATCATCCACAGCGTAGAAGCCAAAGCCTTGGCCGATATCGCTCACATTGCCGGTTTGGTCGCGGTGGGCTTGCATCCCGATCCCGTTCCTTACATGGACATTGTCACATCCACGACTCACAAAACGCTTCGCGGTCCACGCGGCGGATTGATTCTCTGCAAAGAGGATCATAAGAAAAACGTCAACAAACAGATGTTCCCCGGCAACCAGGGCGGTCCACTCATGCATGTCATCGCCGCGAAGGCGATTGCGTTTAAGGAAGCGCTTAAGCCGGAATTTAAGGCCTACCAGCAGCAGATCGTCGACAACGCCAAAGCGATGGAGAACACGTTCAAGCAGCGCAACATCCGTATGATTTCCGGCGGGACCGATACCCATCTCATCCTTCTCGATGTCGGCCATAACGATCTCACCGGCAAGGAAACGGAAAAAGCACTCGATGAGGCCTGGATCACCGTCAACAAAAACATGATTCCATTCGATTCGAAATCGCCTTTCGTCACCAGCGGCATCCGTATCGGAACGCCCGCGTTGACCTCTCGCGGTTTTGGTACGTCCGAGATGGAAAAAGTGGCGAACATGATCGCCGATATTCTCGAATCCAAACTCGACGAAACCGTAATCGATTCCGTAAAAAAACAGGTGGAAGCGTTGACCGAATCCTTCCCCTTGTATTCCGGATGGCGGAATAACGCCTAGGATTTAATTTCGCCTCCCTTAAAGTGTTCTCTCTCATTGGGGGAGGGGATAACGCGGTTCACGGAATGACATCTGGGTAAGGGTAAGGGCAAAAATGCGATAACAAATCAACAATAAGAACTCTTTTTAATACTGTCTGCGATGCTATGGGAAAGAAAAAATCATAAAATACACAACGACCGCTTATAGCCTGACTTGACATGGATGATTAATCCCAATAGAACGGAGGAACACATCCTATGAAATGTCCCTTTTGTAATGACGATAACGATCGCGTCGTCGATTCCCGTGCGACATCCGACGAAACGGGAATACGCCGCCGCCGTGAATGTGATTCTTGCAAGAATCGTTTCACCACCTACGAACGCGTCGAAACCATCCAATTGATGATTATCAAACGCGACGAACGGCGCGAACCGTTCGACCGGGAAAAAATCGCCGGCAGCATCCGAATCGCCTGCCGCAAACGGCCGGTCTCCGAGGAACGGATCCTGGAGATCACCCGGCGAATCGAACAGCGTCTGTTTTCCGGAACGGAACGGGAAATACCCAGTTCCATCGTCGGTGAAGATGTCATGAGCGAACTCGGAAAGCTGGACCAAGTGGCTTACGTCCGGTTCGCATCCGTTTACCGCCAATTCAAAGACGTCAAGCAATTCGTCGACGAACTGGCCAACCTGATCGAGCAGCGTGAAATCCCGTCCCAGTAGGACGATTCGTAACAGAAACTCATCATCCAAACGAAACGGCGATCGAAACCGAATGCCTAATTTCTTCGAATCGAATCTGACACTTCTCGACGCCTGCGATCCCTCGCTGGCCGACCGATTGCGGAACTATTCCCCGAAGGGATACGCCGAAGTCTTCCCCACACCCCGCAACTTGATTTCGCTGCGAATGAACCGCGAGAACAGTCAAAGGCCGGTTCACAGCGCCCAGGATCCCATTCGTGAAGCCGAACGATGGCTGGCGTCCCTATCGCTCGAATCTCCCTACAACGTTCTGGTGATGGGCTGCGGCCTTCTCTATCACACCTACGAATTGGTCAAGAAACATCACCGAACCCTCAACCACTTGGTCATTCTCGAAAAAGAGTTGGAAATCGTCCACACCGTCTTTACCCGACTGGATTTATCAGCCTACCTCCAA
>CAZSIZ010000282.1:0-8342 GCA_964606645.1 uncultured bacterium | reverse complement strand
GTAGGTAGTGAGGCGTTGCGCCGGGCGGGGTCAGATCGATTTTACGCGTGTGTTTGCCGCAGATCAGGGGGCTGTCCACCAGCTCACGATAAGAGACCGGGCTGAATCGAATCATACCGCCATCCGTCTCTTCAGCCGTCAGTGAGGAACCCCATTTCCAGCCTTCGGGGAGGGTAAGCGACAGATTAACCTCAATGTCTTGAACGTTGTGGCCATCGGGATAAAGCAGGCAGGTGTTCCAGCAGACGATTCCGAGCATTGAATTGCCGTGCGAATCGACCCCCAGTGAGCCGGTGGCGGCCTGATTGCAGATATAGGTGGTTTCGGCGACGATCCGGCCCGTGTTTTCGGGAACCTCGACGAGAAAGCGGTAGGCGTTGTGGGGATCGCGCTTCCAGGACAACTGTTCTCCCTCTGGCGTATGGATAGCGATCTCGGCCAGATTCTGTATGGGATGCGTGGGACCGTGAATGCCTTCGAGCCATTGGGGATAGTAGAGAGCGAACGTTCCCGCTTCGGCTTGATAGACTGTCGAGGCTTTGAGCAGGCCGCGCGGCAAGTCCGTCGCATCGACACGCGCATCTATCACCACTGCGTTCACCGGCAGCGTGGTGAGTAACATCAGCAAACCCATCATGGAAATAGTCTGATACCATCGACGTGTCTGTCTCATGGACAAATCCTTTCCGGTTAGAGCGGTTCTCAAAAGTATGTTCGTATTGATAACTCTGGAATTCTAAAAAACCTTAGCTTTTCAAGGTTTTTTAGAAACGCTTATCAGAACGTACTTTTGAAAAATAGTGTACGTGATTGAAACAAACGGATGAGAATGAAACTATCCTAGTACTCTGACGCACGTGTTTCAATGGGTAGCAGGAACGCGTAGGGGCAGGTCTTGTGCCTGCCCATGTTCAATCTAATCCTTCATAGGAAACGAACGTTCTGAAATTAAAAATATCGTCGCTACAAGGAGAGGTTAGAGAAATCGAACGGTTCTTGATCGGAGGAGGTGTTATAGAGAAGCAATTCGAAGAGGGTTTTGACTTCGGATTGGATGTGCATGGCCGCTTCGGTCAAAGGACCGGATATTTCCTGTGAACCGTTGTTCGTGCGGATTGATTCGATGGTTTTTTCGAGAATCGAATATAGCACTCTGTTCTCCTTGAAACGGCTTAAGAGCGATTCGATGTAATACAAGTAGAACTCGTCCGTCGAGTCATCTACTTGAATAGCGTCGTAGAGGGCTTGGACCTCTTTCAGCATGTCGTCGAAGATTCCGTCACGAAGAAAACGTTCGCTCATCATTTGGCCCGTCTACAAATTGTCTTTATTCCTTCTTCAATATCGGTTCCGTTTTGTGGATCAACAATTGGTGTAATTGAATGAGTTCGTTTTGGATCAGGCTCGCCGCTTTGGAGAGCGTTGTGTCAATGGTTGAGGTTCGGCCATTCCTCCGCGAAACGTCGATGGATTCTTCAATCCGTTTGAGCACAATTGCTTTGGACTTGAAGGAAACGAACAGCGAATAGACGTAGTGATAGAGATAGGTTTTAGGCGGATCGCCTTCGGTGATTCGGTCCAGGATCGACCGTACGTTACCGGCCAGGTTTTCCAACTTTCCATCCCGGAGAAATCGTTCGATGCGTGATATGCTGGTACTTTCAGCCACGGGTATTCCACCTCAGATTTGCAGCAAACTGTAAAATTCATTAAATGTCCTGCTATTTAAATAGTTAACGTTCTTTTTCCAGTTTGTCAATATTACTTTAATATATTTTACGAATATGTATAATCCTGTTACAGAATATACACGGTTTAGAGTGGTTTTTCCAAAATGTCGGGGAAGGAATAGGGAAAAGTAGGGCATAACATTTACGTCTGCCGAAGGAGGAAACTGAAAATCCTTTTTGGTTCCGGAGCTGCCGGGTTTGGATTATTGTTTACGTAGTAGGTTTAATAGTGGTTTCACTGCTTCGGAGACCTGGTTCAATGTGTCTTGGTCTGGCATTGGCAGTTTCAAATAGGTTTCACCGGTTTTTTCATCCTTGCCGATGAACTGTTTGGCCGGGGATTCGGACTCCGGCTGCTGCATCGCCTGGCCCAGTTTGCCGATAAAGTCCAGGCCGGTCGAGATCAGATCGTTCCATACCTCTTGCGGCTGACCGCTGGGCTGGCGCGGTGTTTTCTCTTTTTCCGAGGCAAGCGTTTCTTCCTTGATGGATTCATCGGCTGCCGTGGGCGGTTCTTCATGAGCGGGCATCGAGCCGGGGATGTTATCGGTGACACGGTCGACGGTTTCCATGAATTTTTTCAGCTTCGTCCCGCCGAGAAAGACTTCGTCCTCTCCCCCGTCCAGCACCCCGGCGAAGACGGATTGTTTGAACGCCAGCACGTCCAGCATACCGTGTTCGATCGTGCCCTGCGAGACGAAATGAAAGACGCGGACATTGCGTTTTTGGCCTAAACGATGGACACGGCCAATGCGCTGTTCGAGTACGGCGGGATTCCAAGGTTGATCCATATTGACGATGACTGAAGCGATTTGCAGGTTCAAGCCAACCCCCCCGGCATCGGTGGAGAGGAAAATGCGGGATTCGGGATCGTCTTTGAATTGTTGAATGAGTTTTCTCCGCTTCGGGCTGGGAACGGCGCCGTGGAAGAAGATGTGATTCCACTTATCGGATTCAAGCCGGTCGATAATCAGCTGATGTGTCCCGATCCATTGGCTGAAAACGACGACTTTCGTATCCGGTTCCTCCAGCAGGTCATCCATGAGCTGGATGAATTCATCCGCTTTGACGCCGTAGTCGGTGCTTTTGTCGAGAAGGTAGGTGCTGTTACAGGCCATTCGCATGTTTTGCATGGCGATCATCAGACGGCGTTGATCCTGTTCCGAGAGGAAACCGTATTGACGCCATTTGTGGACGACACGAGCGACGATATCCTGATTCTCTTTGTGACATTCCTGCTGCTGTTCCGTCATAGGAAGGAAGAAATGTTTATCGACCCGTTCGGGAAGATCTTTGAGTACCTCTTTTTTGGTTCGGCGAATCAGGATCGGTTCCAGCGTCTTGGCGATGGAGGAGAGATTTTTATAGCCAACCACTTTGCCGACTTCGTCCGTAATTTGATGTTCGCCCAGATACCGGAACAACGGTCCCAGGCGGTAAACGTCGAGGAACTCTACAATCGAATGGAGTTCCTCCAATCGGTTTTCTAACGGCGTGCCAGTTAATACGATCGCGTATTGCGACTGAAGCCGTTTGACGCTCTGTGCACGGCGCGTTTTCCAATTTTTGATGCGCTGGGCTTCGTCGAGGATTATCACGTCCGGTTCCCATCGGTCGATGAGATCGGCGTCGCGATGAATGACGTCATAGTTGATGATTTTGTAAAACGTGTCCGTCCGGTATAACGCTTTGCGTTTGGGGAGCAGTCCTTCCACCACTTCGATGGAACGGCCGGTCGTGAATCGCTCGATTTCTTGTTTCCACTGGTGCTTCAGCGATGTCGGCGAGATGATGAGAACGCGCTCGATTCCGACGGTCTGCGTCAGGATTTCCACGGCGGCGATGGCTTGGATCGTTTTCCCAAGCCCCATGTCGTCCCCGATTAAAACGCGCCCTTCTTTTGCGGCGAACAAAGCGCCTTTTCGTTGATAGGGATAGAGATCGGTTTTGAGAAGGCTGCGGAAAGGACGGCTTGATTCCCCCTGGGGAAATTTTTTGTCGATCCGTTTTTTTCGGTCTTCACCGTCGCGTATTTGGGCGATAAATTGGAGCGTGTCTTCGTAACAGCGGAGGTCGTGCCCATTGCATGGAGCGTTTTTGAGGAAGGTATGGAAGCGGATATAACCATTTGGTTTTAATGAGCCGGTTCGATCAAAGAATTTCGACGCATAACTTATCAGTTCGTCCGGGCAATCGGTTCCGGGTTTGAAACGTACTTCCCGTTTCGCGCCGTAGCGGAGATAGACTTCCGAGTACGGTGCTTGAAAGCCCTCTTTGAAGGCTTTTTTTCCGCCTCGTTTCCGTTCGAGTTTCGCGAGGGTGAATTCGATATGCTTGCAGGTTCCCAGGGTGTTGACGGCGAAATCCGGGCAGGAGCAGTAATTTTCCCTTAGCCGGTTTCCACGGATCGCCACACGATAGGTTCTCTCCGTATCGGGATTCGTTAACAGAAATTCGGAAAAGATTGGTTCGTCGCCGATGTTTTTCAACTTAAAATTCTGTCCGCGTCCGAATTCCCGGCGAAGTGCGATTTGCCAATCGTCCAGAGACATGTCTACGGGTTTACGCGTGCGGGGTGTTTTCTTGGGTTTCGTTTTTTTGCGCTTGGTTTTGGATTTTGTTTGGGTGCGTTCTTTGGTTGTCTTTTTCATTTTTCCCTCAAAATATATCGTTCGGCTATGAGGCTTGATCTTACCGATCGCCTTGCTGGATCCATTCGATGTTGAATGTGTCGTGATGGATGGTTTTACCTTTTTTATTATCAAAAGTATAGGATATGTGGATGAGGCCGTCCCGGTCCTGGATCAGGGAGGGGTAGGCGTAATAATCCGTGCGGCCGATGTGGCGTTTCCATTTCCACGTCTCGCCTTCGTCGTCCGACAGGGCCACCGCCATGCTGCCTCGGCTGTTTTCCGTGTCGTTGTAGATCATGGCCCAGAGACCATCGTTCTTCAGGGAACGGACCTGGAGGCTCGAACTGGGATTGGGGATTGGAGTGTCTCTCATGGCGGACCACGTTTCGCCCCGGTCGCTGGAACGGCTAACGAGGACACGGTTGGGCGGCCCTCCGGCGTCGCGCATGTAGGCCGCCAAGTCTCCGTTTTTCTTTTCGACAATTGTCGGCTGGATTCCCGCCAGACCGACAATGGGCGCGCTGGGCCGCCACGTCTTTCCCCCATCATCACTGATAGCGGCCAGGGATAGATTGAAACCGTCGGAATAGAGCGGCAGCAGCATCCGGCCGTCCGTCAGTTGGAGCGGATGGTTTCGGGTCATCCAGCCTTCCTGGCGTTTGGCCTTGTCCCGACAGGCTTCGACGATCATTCGCGTGTAGGGCAGGGCGTATTCGGCCCACATCCCTTCGTCCGGATTCAATTCCCGAAATTTATCTATTACGGTTGTGGGAAATGACTCATCGAACTTGAGAACGATGAGGTCTTGCCAATCCCAGACGGGGGCGGCGTCTCCACCGTAATTGCTGGACGTGCGATAGCGGAGGATCGAGTGCTGCCATCCGTTTGCGCGTACGGTGATCCAGAACAGCCACAGTTTTTCGTCTTGGTCCAGGAAGAGGATTGGATTGCAATCGGGAAAGCCAGGTGTGTCCGCCATGAGGAATGTGTCGCTCCATTGCGTCCGGCCTTTCTTTAAACGCGCGCCTTGTATGAGCACATCGTCGGCGGTGCGTTCGCCGCTGCCGTGGAACCAGCATGCCAGCAGATCGCCGTTGGGCAACTCGGCGAGACTGCTGCCGTGGACGTGTTTGTCCTGAGGTTGGAAAATGGATTGCGAATGGTGGATCGGTTCGGCGAATGTGACGGTGCATAATGTAAATATTGCAATTGTAGTAATCGTATAGGTTCTCACGTTGTTCTCCTGGAATCTATGAGGGATTTGTATTATCGATAGACTATTGCATTATCTCCCTCAATCTCACCCGTCATAGCCTGAACTAAAGAGGGTTATCAGGTCAATGGTGGGCTACGCAGCGCTTTGAGCCTACCTACGAAAATCTCCCTCACCCTAACCCTCTCCCAGAGGGAGAGGGGATTTTCTGTATTGGGAATTATTTGATGTAGCCGTGGTAGAGGCCCATGTAATAGGGGAGGAGATAGACGGTTCCGTTGGCGAGGGTTTGACCGCCGCCTCCCGTGTCGAGGGTCCAGGGATCGGTGTTCCAGTGGTTGAAATGGCGTTCCTGGATGGGGAGCACTTTTCCGTTGACTCGATAACCGCGCGCCCGGCCACCCCGCGACGTGGGATCGGATCCGGCGTGACGGCCCAAGCGGATAATATCCAGTCGGTGGCTGTTGCGGAGCGCCCAATCGAGGCGGTCGAGTGGGAATCCTTTCAACGTTTCGACTGAATCCTCAAGCCATCCATCATAGGGATTCATGCTGTAGGTTCCCCAGGGATCAGTGAATTCGATTCCTTGCCCGCAGGCGGCGTAGGCGAAGTTGAAGAAGGGATTGATCTCCTGGAACTCGTTGATCCAGTAATTGAAAAACGAGTAGGTCATCTCTTTCCGAAGTGCGTCGTCTTTCGTGTATTTGATGAGATTGTAGTAGCCCATGAAGGCCATTTCGTCGTCGGATTGATTGCCGGAACCGGGTCCACGCTGCAATTTCGTAATCATGGCGTTGATGCCGTAACCGTGTTTGTCAATCAGCATCTTCGCCGCCTCGCCGTATTTCGGATCGTCGGTCACGTGTTCGGCGACGGCCAGGTAAGAGAGAATGCTCAACGAATTCAGGCCGCGTTCGGCAAACCAGCCGAAATCGTTATTCAAGGCGGAAGGGCCGAAGATCGCCCAGCGGGTCGGCGTTCCGTCGTGATCGATCAGACAGAAATCGTTGCGGACCAGGTGATCGGCGATGCCGCGAACGACCTCGCGTACGCGCTCTTTTTCTTGCGGTGTGTCAGCGACGAGATCGTGGTAGAGGGCATAGAAGAAGAAATGGCCGTCGAGCTCGTCAGAACTGGTGTCGGTCTTGTACCAATATTTTCCGTCTTTTGTCAAAGGCCATCGGGGGACGTACACCTTCCAGCGCGCGTCGCCAGAATCGCGGCTGCGTTTCTGGCCTTCGAGGGTGTGACCGCCTCGTTTGTTGGGATCGGGTTCAGACGTGGGAAGCACGGTGCGGGCGACGTAACCGGGCTGCTGTTTGACCTCGCCGTTCACGGGCGCGATGCTGAGAAAACGCAGCGCTTCGAACGCCTGCTTGGCGCGTTTTTTGGCTTTTGGGTCTTTCGTGGCGGCGTAGGCGAAACACTCACCCGCGCCGTACATACTGGTCCACAATCCGTCGTTGTCGCTGTCAGAATAGACGATCTCGCTTTTGTCTCCCGGTTTTCTCAGATGCACTTCGGAGAGATAGCCGTAGTCGGTGCGTTTGATGTACTTCTCGACTTCGTTTTCGTAGAATTCGGCTTTCTCCGCCAGGGTCATGGGGCGTCTTTCGATCAGCCCTACTCCGTCTGGAGTCGCAAACCAGGCGTGACCTTCCTGCGTTACGGCGATATCGTTGACGGTGTCGTTCGGGAGCCAGCGGCGTCCCTGGCGGTAGGCCCAATCCTTCCCGTCATAGCGGATCGCGCCAATTGTCGTTCCCAACCAGACAACGCCGTCTTCGCCGGGTACGACGCATGTAATATCATTATACGGTAGACCTTCCGCGCCGGTATAAAGTTTCCATTCCTTATCGTAACAGCCCACTCCTTGAGGACTGGCAAACCATAGCCGGTTTTGACGATCGAACGCCACACCCTTCACATCGCGCGGTGCCCAGCTGCGCCCGTCTTTGCTTTGGGGGTAAATGGCTTTCCAGGAACCGCTCTCTTTTTTGAGAAACAATCCCGCTTCCCCTGCTGCGGCGATATCCCCGTTACGGTTTATTGCCACGGCATGAACGGTTTTGGTGGAGCCAAGGAGTTTGACGAGCGAGTTGTCCAAGTCGAACTGTCCTTCGTTCGTTCGATACAGTCCGCTGTTCGCCGCGATATAAACTTGCCGGTTGAAGACTGCCATATCGTTGATCGAGTCTTGTGGAAGATCGGCGATCGGTCGAACCGAATCGTTCAGGATTAAATAGAGTTTGGTTTCAAACGCGGCCAAAACGGCTCGCCTTCCGGTTTTTAAAGCCAAGACCGGGGCGTCGGGCGTATCGCTCACACGATTCCAGGTTTCATCACTGAAGACGGCGAGGCCTTTCGATGTGCCTGCATAGACGCTTCCATCCGACGCAACGGTGAGGCAACGCACATCCGTGGAGGGTAGCCCGTCAGTTTGGGTGTAAACCGTGCTTATCTCCTGCTTAAACGTTCCCACTTTGATGGAAGGTGTTTTTTCCTCCCATGCAAATGCAAGCGTACTTCCCATCACAGCGAATATCGTTAAAAATAATAATGTCTGTCGTACTTTCATCATCGACCTTTCTTTGATAAGTTTTCTGAATGGAATTCACTTTTTAATTTTAACAGAAAACTTATCTCACTTTAAGATGAAGCGATACGAATTAAGCGCGTGCAAATTGGGGAATATCTGGAGGCAAATAATGAAATACAGACCTCACTAATTGAAACCAATCATCCATCAAAAATCCCTAAGTTTCT
>CAZSIZ010000281.1:0-8366 GCA_964606645.1 uncultured bacterium | reverse complement strand
AGATGTCCAAAAAAATGGGTCGATTTAGGAGTGGATTTGCGAGGTCTGTATTAGGGAATCCCTGTTTGTTATGCCGGGGAATCGCCAACCGGTGTAAGGGTTTCCACGGCAACGAGTATTTATAAAAAGTTGACTAGATCATAAAAAACGACAAGCATCACGATCGTCAACTTAAATGCAGAGTAGGCAAAAAGAAAACCAAAAAGAATTGACAAAAACAAAAGAACCACCAACCCCAAATAATTCAACACCTTCAATCACATAACCACACCCCAAAAAAAAGATAACTCCAAAAAACTGCTTCTTTTTTTCTATTTATAGAGGCCAATTTTTTAAATACGCCACCAAGGACACAATCATGAGCAGCAAGAAACGAAAAATCCAAAACAACTCCCCGCCTCCCCAGCCAGAGTCATTCGTAGACAAGCAAATTCGGACGATTGAAACATTAATCGACCGAATCGGCGATAAATTACTCAGCGAGGAATTAATGAAAGAAGAAAATCTTCTCGACACCAAAGTCCAGGCGCTTCACCGCCTATACGACCAGCACCTGCGCGTCCATCAAGTATTGGGCGAGAAAAAGGAGAAGGAAAAAGAAAAGCAAACAAGTCACGAGCCAGCAAGCGAAACCATTCTGCCACAATGGCAAAACGACATCGTCACTTTCGCCAAAGAAGCGCTCCAGATCGATCTGTTCGGCCACCAAAAGGATATCTGTCAATCCGAAAAACGAGTCAACATCCTGATCGCCGGACGCGGGGCGGGAAAATCCGTCGCCGCCCGTGTGAAAGCCATCCACCACGCCTGCTGTTTCGAAAATCATACCGTGTTGATTGTCTCGTCCGGCCAGCGAATGAGTTCCGATTTCGGCGAAAAACTCCTCCAACTCATCCGCGAATCCCCGGCGCATCAGTTAACCTCGTCAGTCTCTCAGGAGAAAGTCTGTTTCCGAAACGGCTCGTCGATCGTCTTTCTTCCCGCCAATCCCGACACGATCCGGGGCTATCACCCCATAACCGCCAAAGGCCGCAAAGGCATGACGGTCATACTCGACGAAGCCTGCTTCATGGAGAACGGCGACGACATCCGAAAAGCGGTCGAATACGCCCTTATCACCACCCCCGCTGGGGCCGGACGTCTCTACATCGTCTCATCGCCCAGCAGCACCGGCTCGTGGGTTTACGATTACGTCAAAACATCGAAGCAGGATAAAACCAACGTCAAGGTCGTCCAATGCGGAAGCGCCGCCAATCCACATATCCCACTCGAAGAAATCGAACGTCTGCGAAACACCAAGAACGAACTCGAATTCCGCGCAGAAGTGCTGGGCGAGTGGGTAGACGGAGCGTACAGCCTCTTCGGCGGTCTGATCGAAGACAGCCTGATCGAATCCTCCAGTCCGCTTCCCGAAAACACCTACTTTACACTGGGAGCCGACCTGGCGATCTCCTACGATCGAACCCACGACCGAAACGCCGTCGCCGTCGTCGCCCAATACCTTCTGGATTCCGGCGAACCACGCTACCGCCTGGCCGAGCTCGTCGTTTTGGAACACGCCTCCGACCTCGAAATCCGCCAAACGGTCAAACGACTGGTGGAAAAGTATGATATTACGATGGCCGCAATCGAAAACTACCAGGGAAAATCCCTGGCCGAATACACGCAGACCTTGGATGTCGAAACCCGTCTGATCGCCCCAACTTCAGGAATGCAGCAGATGGTATTCCACGAAATGCACCGCCTGCTGCGTCAGCAAATGATGGACCTGCCCCGCGATCTCCCGGATATTTTTTTCGACGAGATGAAATCATTCGAGTACCGCCGCTCGTCCAACGGCCAGACCGCGTTCGGCCATCCCGCGTCCGGCGGCGAGCACGACGACACGGTTTACGCCTTCGCCTGGGCGCTCTACGCCGCTCAGGAGGAACCCCCACTCCCCTCGTCGCCATCCCCCAAACCAATCATCCAATTCATCGACCAATACGATTAACAGTCTGTGGTAAAAGTCGCGCGAGGGTGTGCACGAGACATTTTGGTTGGATTCAAGGCGAAAAAGCGCAGGAAATATGGTTTATTTTCAAGATTTTTCAACGCAGAATCCAGCCAAAAGGGCCGTGCATCGCACCGTGGGACTTTTACCACAGACTGTTAAGCCACCCACTCACTTTGGGAATGATCTCGGTCAAAGACAGAAGCAAGGTAAGGTGGGGCACGCTTTTCGACCCACCATAGCACTAAACTTGAACAAAGAGAGTTAAAAAAACAGAGAAGGGGAAAAATATAAGACAATTCATAACGGACAACCGATGGTTGGAAACTGAAAACCTTCTTCGGTTTCAGATGCACCGGATCGGGTGTAGTGAAAATAAAAAAATCGTTCTTGCATCACACCAAAACATCCCGGTAAACCGCTTCGATCCGGTCGATCGTTCGATCGAATCGAAAATGCGCCTGAATCCGCTCGCGGCCATTGCGTGAAAACCGCTGGCGCAGTTCGCCGTCATGTAGCAGTCGTGAGATCGCGTTCGATAACGCTTGTGCGTCTCGTGGAGGGACAATCAACCCGGTTTCACCGTCCTGATTGACGAATCGAACACCGGTCGGCAAATCGGTAGTGATAACCGGACATCCCTCCCCCATCGCTTCCAGAAGCACGTATCCAAACGCTTCATTACGCGAAATCGAGGGCAGAACAAACACATCCGCCGACCGGTACAAAGCGATTTTTTCTTCTTCGCTCACGGACCCGAGTATGTTTATTTTACAATTGGAAGAGAGGTGACGGTTCAGTTTTTCCCGCATCGGACCGTCTCCGGCGACGAGCAGAGTCGCATCCAAACCATTCATCGCGTCGAAGAGATAGGGAAGCCCTTTATATCCGACCAGCCTCCCTACGAAGAGCACGCGCGAACCGGGGTATTCGTGTTCGATCCGTTGGACGTGCCGCTCGATTTCATTTTCATCCACGTTCGCGTCCGGAACCGCCAGGGGAATCACCGTGCAGCGATCCCGATGCGCTAGAAGCGGTTTGGACGAATCCAGAAGCGGCTGAGAGGTCGGCAGAATACGGTTGCAACGTCTCAGAAAACGTTGCTCGATAGGCGACAGCACCGGCATCAGAAAGCGCTGCCTAACGATATCGCTGTGCCAGGTGCAAACAACAGGCACGCGCTCGTCAACCGCTTTCACGGCCCGCCACGCCAAGGGAAAGGGAAGATGCGCGTGTATTAAATCCGGTTGAAGGTTTCCGATTGCTTTGGAAAATCCTGTCACGAGAGGTTGGGATAAAAACGTTCCCCATCGGCGCAAACGAATCACCCGAACGCCGTTCAATTCCTCCTGCGATTCCAGCCCGCCATCGCTGCACACCAACGCCGTAACGCGCCAGCCCCGTTTCACCAGCGCTTCGCCGACATCTTTCACATGGCGTTCGATCCCCCCCATCCAAGGCGGATACGCTTTGTTGAGCATCACGATATGAGGACAGCCGGCCTGAGTCATATTCATTTTACCCACGCAAACCCGGCATCACACATTTGTACCGGATTCAACACAGCCTATCATAATTCCTCAACACACCATCAATACACGAACATTTAAAACGTCAAATGACATATTTCCAAACTCCATACTTAACCATTCAAGTTTAATTTCTTCTATTCTTTTTTTATCTTCAGAAGTGTAAGAAATAGGCGGATAAACAGAATTAATGATTGGAGAGACAAGACATGAACACCGCCAATAACTTACTCGTTGTCCCGGGCGGGTCTCAACTGTAATTCCACCATGTAATAGAGTTGAATCATCGCATCAGTAATAAACAACAATATATTTCATTTCGCCAATATCAAGATTGTAGGAAAATGAGTAGAAAGTTCGTTCGCCAATAGTACGAGGGATGCCTTTAGTGGGATCTATAGAAAGTTGCAATTCGTAGGATTCGATATATTCATCCAACCGTTGAATATGCTTGTATTCTTCCAACCGTTTCGTGAATTGCGGATCCCGTTTTACGGTAAGACGGTGGGCCATTCGTCAAGTTCCTCAATCAGTTTCGCTCCAATGGCTAAGTCGTCATCGGTTACCTCGGCCTCTCGAATTAAAACCGTTTTGTATGGGATATTCTCTCCGATGTCCATCATTCGCCATCCGATAAACTGATGGGACAGCTCGCTGACCGCTTTCGCCGTTTCATCCCACAATACTTCAATCACCGAATCGATCAACGCAATTTCTTCCGGTTTGAACGATTTCAGATCGCAGTCCGTCAACGTAATCAATCTTTTCTGAATGTAGTTACCAGTCGGAGTCTTTATTTCTTTGATCTCTCCATCGTCGATCAATGCTTTCGCCATCTTCTTGGCGTGCGTGGGTACGGGGCCGTGAGTCTGCTTGATATACCCATCATTCGTAATCGATTTCCCTAGATCCCGGTATGCCAAAAAATCACAATAGAATAAAATCTTATTCAGTTTAACCCGGCCAAAGTTCCGGTCATCGATCGAACGGTAGGCGATATACTTGATCGTTTCACGATATTTTTTTCTTGATTCATCGTTCGCCATAGCCGATCACCTCCAGTCTGCCATTATTATACCTCAGAAATATTATTCCGCCAAATCATACAGTTTCGTTACTGTCTGACTCTAACACCAAAAAAAGAAAACCCACTTTTTACCCACTTCTATGACGTGCACCCAAGCAGGCGATCGTTCGTAACCAGTTGAACCTTAATGGATTGGGGCATTCGAGAAGGTCGATCGAGGAGATGAAAGGCGTTACTTTATTCAACCGATTATCTCTGCGTTTTATTTTACTCTTTTGATTGAGCAGCCTATAGCGACTTTCTTTTCTACTTTGACTTTCTCTCCTGCAAGTAACGCAGTCAGGGCGGCGTCGGCGTATTTTTCTTTCACTTTTTTCGGATTTTGGCTGTCATCGATGGGGCCAATGTATTTTATTTTCTTATCTTTTCCAATGATGAAGACGTGAGGCGTGACCAGCGCACCGAATCGATCCGCGATGACGTTCTTCCAATCCTTCAATACCGGGTAATTCAATTGATTCTTTTTGACATATTTTTCGATCGCATCCACAGGATTGTTGTGGTTGGAATCGATGGCGACAATAACCACACCCTTTTTTCCAAACTTACCCTTCAACGCTTTCAATCGTTCTTCGTAGGCGCGGGAGACCGGGCAATTAGAACTCCAAAAATCGAGCAGCACAATCTTTTTTCCCAACACCTTGGCTAAATCGTGCTCTTTTCCTTTCGAGTCTTTCAGTTTGAACGGTTTTACCTTTGAACCGATGTCATAGGCTTTTTCTTTCTCCTTCGAGGCATTTTCCGAAGCCACGGTCAAACCTGATACGACCAGGCAAAAGCACAATAATCCGCTTAATAAGAGTATTGATTTTTTCATTTTTTTATCTCCAATCTTAAATATAATAAAGTTTACTGAATTTATAAAGTATAGTTTTGAAATTTTATTTTGTCAAGTTTTTTTAAAAATTTAAGGCATCCCTGGGAAGGTATGGGAGTGATGTCTAAACGAATTGAGAATCTTGAAAAAGGCGTTTACGGAGAAAAGAGGTAAACACTTGATTTTTTTGGGCGATAACTCAACAGAGACTATCCGTTCAGAGAATGGATCACTCTGTTTGTAAACCAGAGTAAAAATCCGAGACGATCGTTACCCTATGTCTGGAAAACCACGTCCTAAGAAAAAACCGAAGTCCAACACCAGCAAGGACTTAATCCCCGTATTCCGGCCCTCGATCACCGAGGAGGAAATCGAGGCGGTGGCTGAGGTGATGCGGTCGGGCTGGCTGGGACTGGGTCCGGTGACGGAAAAATTCGAGAAAGCACTGGCGAAACAATTCGGGGCTGGGCACGTGGTGGCGGTCAATTCGGGAACGGCGGCGCTACATCTCGCCGTGCAGCTGCTCGGATTGGGTCCGGATGATGAGGTCATCGTTCCCACGATCACGTTTGTTTCAACCGCTCATGTGGCGGAGTATTGCGGGGCGAAGATCGTGTTCGCCGATGTCGATGAGGAGACGCTCTGTATCAACATCGACGACGCGCGCCGTAAAATCAACAAGCACACCAAAGCGGTTATCCCGGTCCATTACGGCGGTCATCCCTGCGATCTGGACGGATTGCGCGACGCGATCGGGGAACGGTCCGTTACCGTTATCGAAGATGCGGCGCACGCCTGCGGGGCCGAGTATCACGGAAAAAAGATCGGCGCGTTGTCTCCGATGACCTGCTTTTCATTCCACGCGGTGAAAAATCTGACCTGCGGTGAAGGGGGAGCGGTTTTTACAGGAAATAACCTTTGGGCCAAGAAACTGCGCGAGATGCGCTGGCTTGGGATTTCAAAAGACACCTACACCCGATCCTCGAAAGACCGGGTTTATGCCTGGCAGTATTGGGTCAACGAGCTGGGATATAAGTACCATCTTCACGATATCGCCGCCGCTATCGGGCTGGTTCAATTGAAGCGGCTGGACGAAAACAACAAGAAACGCCGACGGATCGTGGAGCGGTACGACGAGGCGTTCGCCGGTCACACCTGGATCGAAACGCCTCCCGAACGTTCCGAGGTGAAATCGTCCTGGCATATCTATCACATCAAGGTTCCGGAACGCGACCGGCTGATCGCACACTTGAAACGGCAGGGCGTCGCACCGGGCGTTCACTACTACCCGGTTCACCAGCATCCCTATTATGCGGAGCTGAACGCGCAATGCCCCATCGCCGAAGAGATCTGGAAGCGGATTCTGAGCCTGCCTGTGTTTCCCGATATGACTAATGAGGAGATTGGGCGGGTTATCGAAGCCGTGCTTTCGTTCGAGAAATCGATTTGATTGTAAGGAAGAAGTGAGTCTCTTATCAGCAACTTTGTGGTGCGGTCTTCCAGCCTGCATTATTACTTAACAGAGCATGCTGGAAGCCTGCACCACAAAACAATTGAGGATATGTCATCATGATCCAAGGGGAAAAGATTCACCTTCGCGCGCTTGAAGACCGGGATGCCGAAACACTGCGGGGATGGCGCAACGATCCTGAACTGTTCCGGTATCACTTCTCTACCCTTCCGTTGTCGCAAATCGGTCAGCGGCGGTGGTATGAGAACTATAGCGAAAGTTCGAACACGCTTGTCTTCATGATCGAGACCGGCGATGAGAGACCGGCGGGATATACGCTATTGAAAAACATCGACCGGAAAAACCGGCACGCCGAAATCGGCCTGTACCTCGATCCGGCGTTTCAAGGCAAAGGCTTCGGTAAAGACGCGTTCAGAACGCTGATTCAATTCTGTTTTCACGAACTGAATCTGCACCGGGTCTATCTTCATGTGGTTGACTTTAACGAACGCGCCATCTCGATGTATGAGGGGCTGGGCTTTCAAACCGAAGGGCGATTACGCCAAGTGTTTTTTACCGAAAACGCCTACCACGATATCGTGGTGATGTCCGTTCTGGAAAACGAATGGACTTGAATGAATGGAAATGGAATGATGCTGAAGAAAACCGAACTCGTCACCATTATGCTGCTTGCGCCGATTGCTACGGTGTTTGTCGTTTCAATCACCGTTCTGCTGTTCCCCATTATTCTGACGATCTGGACGGCCGACCGGCTGCGTGGGGTTCTTTCGTTTTGTCATACGAAACATCGTTCGTCCGATGAAAAGGAAGCCGGGATTACTCATTTTGCCGATCTGCACCCCAAACCCAGTGCTCAACTCATTCCTGCGAAAAGCGCCATTCCTCAACACCGATATGATACGCCTTATAGTTCCTACGCTCTGAAGCAGACTCGGACGCCCCGGTTTCCGAAGAGCAAGGCGGGATGATTAGTTGTCAGTTGTCAGTCAAATTGATCGCAAATAGAATTGTCTGAATCAGGATACCCAGGATGCAAGGATATTCAGGATATTTTTTATCCGGTTCATTCTTGAATTCCGGTCATCCCGATTCTGACGAAAAAAGTGGACATGGGCAGGCACAGGGGCCTGCTCTTATATTAACAACGCTGGGATTAAACCTGGGCAGGCACGGGGGCAATGAAATCTAAAAGGCCTTGGATTCTGAAAAATTTAGCCAAGTTATAATCGAAACTTGTTAATTTTAATCGTCATATTTTTGCTACAAGTGTTGAAGGTTTCCTGATATAATTCATTGATTATTATTGGATTGTATTTATTCTACCCACAAGAAATTCGTGGCTGGCAAGATTCTGTGAAAACCGGTGTTGAATGAATCCGAATCCGATTCCGGCAGCGACGGACACAACGCGGCGAATAGATAGGGGTTTTTGTGTCGCTTGCCGACATGAAAACCCTATTGGATGAAGC
>CAZSIZ010000280.1:0-8378 GCA_964606645.1 uncultured bacterium | reverse complement strand
CGGTTTTCCTTGATACAGCCCTGGCATGGAAAGAAGACAGAACTTTTTATTGGGAGCGTATTTTTCGTCGAGCTGTTTCAACTGGCTGAAAATCGACGACGCCGTATCACCCGCGATTCGCCATTGACGAACGTATTGCCGGGTTTGAGGGATACACGCAATCAACCAGAACGCCAGAAGGGCACAAGTGGTATATCGAATTACGTTTCGTGCATTCATTACGCGGTGGATGAAATCGGCGGCAATCAATGCGATCCCGATGGAAGGGATATAAAGATATCGGTCGCCAAGCGTTGTCTGCAAATCGCTGAGTTGCGATAAAACCGGCAGCGAACCCATTACGCATAATCCCAGACCCACGCTCCACAGACGATTGCCACGCACAACGGCAACGACGAACGTCACAGCAGCCGTCATAATGACGATCCAGCCACAGCGCTCGAATGTTGCGGGATTGGTGAAAACATGTGAAACGATCGAGCGAATCAGTGAGTCGAAAGGGATTACTAGAACGAGTACGATTTTGTCGATCGCGATCAGATACAGTTGGAGAGAATTCTCAATCGTCAAGTAACTGGTTTTACCGAAGACGTATCCCCCCAACGCCCATGTTCGAAGCAAACCGAAAATGAAAATCAGGATGACGAAATGCGGGGCCATGGCATACAGGCTCGATTTGAAAGACTGAGACTGCGCGATCCTTCGTGATCGAAAACCATTCGTCAACTTGTAAACGGCGATAACGAACGGCAAGACAATTGCAATTTCTTTGCTTAATAACGCCAGGATGAATGCCATCCACGAGAGCCACTTCGCCTTTTCCCATCCGCCCTCTCTCCACCACGAATAGGTGACGAGCGATGCGATGACGAATAATCCACAGAGGCTGTCCGTCCGGCCGTTCAGCATACAAACCGGCTCGGTATGTCGGGGATGCCAGGCAAAAACGAAAGCCGCTATCCAGGCCGAAATAAAGAGGCTGCGTGGATTGGAACTCCCTCCTAACAGCAATACGAGAGGAACGATCAGCAGTGATGTGGCGATGTGTATCAAGAGCAGATCGAAGTGGAAGCCCCATGATTTTTCTCCCCACAACCAACGGGATTCCAAATAAGTTAAGGCGATCTGAAGAGGCCGGTAATATCGAGGATCCTCGATATCCTGGTCGTGCCAAAACCAATCGCCCGTCAAAGATTTTCCGACTTTCGTCAAAGAATCGCTGGCGTCTAAAAAATAGTAATCGTCGCCGACGAATCCCACGCCGAGTGAGGCTCCATAAAGCCATAACACGGAAGCCGTCAGCGCGATGGTTGCAATCAAGTAAAGAACACGAGGCCGATGGGGAAGAGAAAACACAGAGACTCCTCAACCAGGAATAGGTTCAATGCGTGTTGATCGTAAGCCGTAAAAAAACATTGTATCATTGAGATGGTGAGTGGAAATAGGTTTTGGAGAATAGGAATCGAATATTCTCGATGAAAAAATGGCGGAAACGTCTTGACGGAATCGAAGTATCGGCTAAAAATTATCTATAGTCCAAATTGGGGAGTGGTCGAATTGGCAAGACGCCTGACTCTGGATCAGGAAGCTCCGGGTTCGATCCCCGGCTCCCCAGTTGATTTTACTGAACTTACGAATTTCGTCTTTTCCCAATTTCCCTCAATCGTGCAATGATCGTGCAATGCTACTCGTTTATTGCCAATCTGGGTCCAGGCATAATCGGAGAATTGACGGGTGTATTCCATTGTGCAATCTCGGCCTCAATATGAGCAACAACATTCTCTCGAAAGAGGGGAATCAAACGTTTCCCTTTATCCCCGTGGTAGTGTCGCTCCCCAATAGTAGTCGGCGCGTGACCAACGTACCGCTGGACGTAATAGCCGTACCATCCACCATCGATAGCCGCCGTCTGGATCGTGTTGCGCAAATCCTTCGCCTTGATAATGACATCCGAATCCCATCTCCGCAGTTCATTTATCACACTACGAGAGTATGTTCCGTATGATGAATAATCAGGGATGAGTAAATCGGTTGAATCAATCGAATTTCGCGCCCGCCTCAAGATCCATGACACCACACTTGGGATCGGAATCTTCCTGATTCGATATTGATTCTTCACCGCACCATCGATAGTGATACTCTCGGCTTCGAGATCGACTTTCGACCATGTGAGTCTTAGGGCTTCCTGCAATTGAAGACCGGCCAACCCTTGAAGACTGACTCCAACCGTTAGGCGATCACGTTTTGAATCCCGCGCTAACCAATCTAGAAAATCAAGAACACCGTGAATCGGCAGATAAGGATTTCCCTCATTTTCATCATATTCTGTCTTACGAGATTCTCGCCCGGATAACCGTAGATTCTGACAAATGTTCACATAGTCATTCGGCCAGTTCGCTGCCATCCATGCCGCTGTCCGGCGAATTGGAAGAAGATACAGTCGAATCGTATTGAAGGCCAAACCACGATCCACTAGACTCTTCTGGTATTTCTGAACGTGCTCGAATCGAAGTTCATACCAGTGAGTTAAACCTTCCTGATCAATCCAATTCAAAAAATATTCGCAATTCGTCAATTCCAGTTTACGGGTGTAATCCGTCCAATTGCGTGTTTCGCTGGAACGTATCAGCGCATCACTGATATGGATCGTTGAAGGATTATCTCGATTGTTCCGAGCGTCCCGTCTTTTGTTTTGCGGATTCAGCAGAATCTCTTCGGCCGTCCGAATGGCAACGCTCAAATCCTTCGCATCGAACCTAATTCTCCGGTACTTGCCTTCTGAATCTCTCCCGCTCACTCTCCACCGGCCTGGACGTTCTTGGTTCAGGGTGAACTGGTCTATCTGATACCTGTTTTTCATAGAACTTGTGTTTTGAGTCAAGGTGCTTCTCCTTTCCCACCCTGTCCTCACGTTGACGGGCGAGATTATCCCAGTAATTGTTCAAAGAGTCAACCACATTCTTTCCCCAATAGCCCTTGCCCGGTGAACCGATAAGCCCAAAACGGCGAAGCGTCTCAATGTTCACCACATCGCGGAGAATTTCTTTGAGTTCTTTGGACTCGTATAGGGTTGTTGGATCAACTCTTCTCATTTTGGTCTTCAATAATTTTTACGACTGGCGATTTGCCCGGATTGCGAGTTACTTGAACCAATCCCGCCTTTTCCAAGACTGAGAGCGCCCGGTAAACCGTCCGAGTGGATAATCCAAAATCTTCAGCCACCTGCTTCGATAATTTAATGATTGCCGACTTGGTCAATCCTTTTCTGTACCACAGAACCATCGAAATCTTAAACGGACTCGCTCCCGGAAGACGCATTGCCTTAATCATCCAACGGAGAGGCACTGGACCTTTCAAGAAACGTCGGTCCTTCTCCTTACGAAGTCTGCGAGTCGTCTCTGTTTCAATTCTACGTTCTGGAATATTGCCCATTGTTTTCTGATCCTAGAGACTAATATTTTTATAATTGATTAGAATATTTATAAGAATATTAATAAGAGGGCCTGGTCGGTCACCCATGTCCGACCTACCGGTCACCGGTGGCCGACCTTGCTCTCTTCAATATCGCTCAAAATGCTTTGTACCGTATCCCACATTTTTCTACCCCGTTCATCCATGTATCGATTCGGGTAGCGCACTACCTCGACATCAGTGCGGAGTTCGAATCCTTCAAGCACAATTCGACTGGCCTCTGCCATGTAGGCCTGAGTCACTGTGATTACGGTATCCAAATCTTCTAGCGGAGCCTCAATCAAAATAGCATCGTGAATTGGCGCACAGACTCTTACTCCTCGCTCAGTAGCCAAACAACACGCTAATCGAAGCATCTCGGCACCATTGGCCTGCATCGGGAAATTCCTCAAACTACGGGGATTTGGGTCTGTACCAACATGAATCTGCCAGCCAAAGACGGTGTATAACCGATTATTGAGCATCGCATAATCCAACACCGTATCAGACCAGGTCCATAACTTTTTGAATGTATCTCGGTGTAGCCAAAGTAATTCACGGGCCTTCGCCGATGATTGATTAATTCTCATCGCTAGCGACTGTTCCCCCATCCCATACTGAACTGCCAGAACACAGGCTTTGAACTGATCCCTAATAAAAGCGTGACTTTGCTTGGTGGCATCTGGAGGGACGGCTCCAGCTTGAATTGCAAACTTTAAGTACGGATCACCGCTTGAGTATGCTTCTTTCATGCAGGAATCGTCCGATAACGCAGCCGCAATTCCGAACTCTTGTTGGCTCCAATCAATATAAGCTAATCCGTAACCGACTTCAGGTTGGATCAGACTTCGCAACCAACAGGACGGCC
The DNA here is from genome assembly GCA_964606645.1 of uncultured bacterium. Taxonomy (GTDB): domain Bacteria; phylum Hinthialibacterota; class Hinthialibacteria; order Hinthialibacterales; family Hinthialibacteraceae; genus CAZSIZ01. The sequence goes on along the minus strand of CAZSIZ010000280.1, from coordinate 4,060 downwards.
CGAATATAAACTTGCTATTGCTGGGTTGATTTCTTCCAGTTTTTGATTGAAATGGAGACAGTAATAACCGGTTGCGGCTGTCAGATCCAATGGACAAATTAGAGAGGCGCAATTGTGACAACGTATACCGGAGTTCGCGTATTGGCCCCACTTCGGGATGAGACCTAGCCATTTCGCGAAATGTTTCATCGCTTAAATTTAGACCGCCCGACGCCAATACAGGCCAAGAAATCTTGTTCTTGACTAGCCAATTTGCCCACCGGTCTCTTTTGAAAGTTCGATTTTCGAATATTTCCCCATCCGGATCCAGTCGGTATATGAGCTCAGATTGAATAGATTCCCAAGCTATTTCAAGTCTGTTCAAGGTCTGAATGTCAATCGGAATACCGTTGTATTCCATCCGGGCGACAGCCATCATATAGCGTCCGCGAAGCAAGGCCCTGGGGAGATCGATTTTCGGAAGCATGGCGGGAAGAAGATTTTTCAAGGCAACGACATCACTTTCGCAATAATCTAATAACGCCGTTTCTTCCTCTTTCGAATACGGCCCCCCCCGCATGGCCAAATCCCGCATATCGGACTTTTCCATGGCTTGGATTCCAGTAAGGCCGTAACAGGCTAACGCCCCCAGAAGCCCGTAACCGCAAGGGACAGTTAAGCCGGATATTTGGCATCGAAATTCGGCATAGAGGTCTAGGATTCGGTCTGGAAGCGGCCAATTCAACGCCAAAAAACAAGACAATTCAGCGCTAGCGAAAAATGCAACGAAAAGAGTGTCTGAACTTACAGAGAATGGCGGTTTACTCAGATTGCGCAAATCATCCCCACCTAAACGAAGAGTCCGGCCTGAATGATACTCAATGGCCACCATGCAAATCGGAGTGGGATGTTCTCCGGGAGGGGAATAAAACTCGAAGTCGCACAACCAAACCTCTCTGAATCGATTTATCACAGTTCCCCCCGAAGGCGTTTGAGCACTGGATGGTCTAATGAATCGATATAGTTGGCTTTGAACGCAATCTCCAGCAATTCACGGAAAGATATTTCTGGCCATTTAGGTTCCGGGAGAGTTCCCGTGGCTTCAAATACCTCGTAGGCACCCAACGACATATTTGCTGCGAGCCGAATCCATTTTTCTTTCGCAATTAGAGCGGCTTCAAGTGCCGAGCGATTCCACTCATCCTGGCGGCCATCTTCTTGAGGTAGCCGAATCGGCCAAATGAAGACAACACCCTGCCGATTAATTGCAGTAAACAGCGACTTAGGAATCACATCTCCTGGAAGTTCAGGCCAAAGGGCTTTGTCTACCAGATACGTTTCGCGCTCCTCTTTTAACTCCAGCACGACGGTTTCCAAATGAAACGCATTGTCGGGATGGACACGGACGAAATCCTGTCGATTAGGTTTTCGTGCTGGAACAGTCATCAATTTCTTTTTCACACTTATTGTCAAATTGAAATCCTGACTGAGGCGCAGATTTTCTGGGGCGAACGGGTCGAGAGTATTATTCGAGGTTGTTTCGTTTTCTGTCATATTTCTCATTGTTCTTCTCCTTTAATGGTTGAATTTTTTGAATGACCTTCATGAATTTGAAGCGCCACATTTGGTGTTGCAATACAGCGAAATATCCAAACATTACTCATAATCGATTCCTTTCCGAAAATTTGCATTTCTTTTTTCCCCCTATATCTGTATTAATGACGGGAAATTGAAATTGTGGATAGAGAAAGTTAATTTGAGAAGAAAAAAGGGGGCAACACTAGGCAACACTGGGCAATATAATGCCTAGTGTTGGCCTGTTTTCGGTGTGAAAGTTTCAAATATGAAGAGGGGGTATTTAACTTTTGGATTTGAGTGTTGATACGAGATTGCCTATTATCCATAGTGGATTGCCTCGCTTGATCTTTCGATCCTTTAACCTAGTTTTTGCATCTCTCGATTGACTTACAGAAATCCCATTTCCATCTTTATTGAGAAAATTTTTTGATACAAAAGCATGAATACTTTCCCTTATTGGAATTGCGTCAATATTTTTAAGTTCTTCAAGCAAATAGATCAGTTGCTCGTTTGTTCCATGCCATTGAATAGGATCGCTTAAATTTGATTTTGTTGTTGAGTTACCCTGATAAAATTCTTTCAGAGTAAACCTATCACTGAGTGAGGGGATACCATTTCGATCGATCATTTTTATTTTGACTAATTCTTCCAACAGTTCATCTCTTTTCCCCGGTGAGAATTTCCATTGGATACAACAATCGCTTTCCGATTTTTTTTTGGTGAACTTTTTCCTTTCGGGAGGATCGATTGGGGGGAGTATCGGTTCTTCAGGACTATCCTTGGCCAATTTATTTTTTATCCGGGGGGGATCTATTTCCTCCATTTCTTCAATAATATTGGGCTTAACTTGTTGCACAACCTCTATAATATTTCTATGTTCGCAAAAAGACTTTTTCCAAAGATTCTCTAAATGTTTATGCGGGTTCTTTGGCCCTTCAAAACGGTTGTAGTCTTTACTTTGGATGTCCGCATCAAAATAGAATCTCCAATCGCAAAGTGCCATCAAATTTTCGTAATCTATATGACCGCCATCATGAGGATGATACGTGTTCAATTTCCTCATAAATTCCTTACTACTCGAATGTGGAAAGCAATATCCCTCGTGACACCAGTACGGAAGCATCCTGGGATAATACTTCTCATCCGGGGCGATTCCATTCTCTCTGTAAGAACTCATATAGAGACTATAGGCTTCTTTTTCTTCTTCGGTCTGTATGTCAGACGCTAAAGCATACAGTCGCAAACCGCTTCGGAGGTATGGGATTATCTCACGTGGCTCTTGTAATCCAAGAAGATCAAGTACTTCTCCGAATGGAAGGAACTTATGGTTTGGTGATAGTCCCTGAGCGGTTGGTTTGCTCATCTGCTTGGAAGACATTGTCCCTCCAAAATACACCTTTTTTCCGATTATGTCAGAGACAAGTGGCTTTTTCAACCAAGGCTGTCAATAGTCGGGTACCTTTTGAGCCACCCAGAGTCGGGTTGGTTTGATCCGTTTGGTGTAAAAAGCAGGTCCGATCATACGAATCTTCCAATATTCCCTGGTTCCTTCTCCCTTTGGCAAAAATACCGTGAACTCTTTGGGGGATGCTCACGGCAAAGTCAAAAGTTGTCAAGGATTCGGTACGCGATGGGATTTTCACCCGTCTCGTTTCCACCTCGATACCAGACGGGAACGTGGGTTGTACACCAGCGGTTTAGTTGAAAACTGATTGGTTAACGATCTCTTATGAGTATCTACTGTTTTGTTGACGCCGTTTCAGAATTTCGGTGTCCTATAAACGGGGAGGGAGGAGTAAAAATCCCGGATAGATTCTGTACCAAAGTATTCTTTATTTATACCAATTCGCTTTCAAAAAGGCTCCTACCCCCCCCCTATATTTCCCCTGGACCACGCGGTTTCGATTCATAATACCCATTTATACATGATTTTGATTTGGAATATATTAGATACTACAAAATTAGTAAAAGTGATCACACAAAGTTTTGGATTGTGTCTATCGGATTCACCCACGAGATAATTCAGATGACGTTCTCCGAAAATTTTGTGATGATTTGGGTACTCTCGGAACGTAACGGTTCAGCAATTTGAGGTTGTGACTGAAGGGAATGAGAGTAATTATCCGGTTCAAATATAGTCTATGAGAGCAGAGACAAGTGTATTGATTGGATTATGGCCTCGTTGTCAAGCGACAATTAGAATTCCCTCCCCCGTCTTGTTTCCAGTACGATACCAGAAGGAAGTGTGGGCTTTAACCGGCAGCGTGCCTGAACGCTGAACGTCAACCGATAGCCTATTATCTGGGCCGCCTTTTCCCTTTCTGCCACCCTGTGGCGAAATATTCCGACGGAGAGTGGGGGCTAAAAACGGGCAAGCCTTTAGTATCAACATTAACCCGCTCACAATTTTTCGCGAGTTTTTAGGGATTTGCTGATAGTCAAACGTGCGAAGATTGAAGTGTACCCCATTGTCAAGACAAATTTTCACCTATTTTAAGGTAGG
>CAZSIZ010000279.1:0-8378 GCA_964606645.1 uncultured bacterium | reverse complement strand
ATTATGTATTGATAATGTTGATATTTTTACATAATTTCATGCGATTGCCCTGCCCCGTCACCTGCGAACCGTTCGACCAGGAACTCCGGAAGATGGACAACGAACCGGCCCTCAAAAAGACCGCCGCCGCCCTCGATACACTCTTCGACCTGATCGAAGGATAACGACGAACTCGATCGCCGATTCAGATTGCGTCATTACTGCAATTTCTGATAGTACAGGCAGAACCTTGACATTATATTTCATTCATTTAGAGTGATTTGGCTCATTTAATATTTTCATTTGAGAAGGAGGAAATAGATGTACAGGAAAATCACTTTGATAGCAACAGCATTTGCATTGGCGATCGTTCCCGCTTTCGCCCAGGAAACAATCACCTTCCAGGATGGTGTTTCACCGACGGCGGATTATGAGGGAACGCAGGACACACACATCATTTCATGGGATGATGGTGATTACGGTGGAACGGCACAGGGCCAATTATACCGGCACAACGATCCCGACCCGGCTTGGGCGGATTGGCTTGGCCAGAATGCCGGAAACACTCCCGATCCCAACGACCATGAAGAGAATCCTCAGAACATGGGTGGTTTAGACCTGATGGAAGAAGGGGACAACGGTGGTGGTTCCGATGACAGTAAAGCGTTGGTGATTCAGTTCGATCTCGGCGACACCATTCCCGCCTCCCGATCGTCCGAAGTCAGCAGCGCCCAAATCGGTCTCTACTTCGACCAGCTGCGGGATGGAAACGACAATCCAGCACACGATGTATACGTCAACCGGATATTGAAAGAATGGGCGGAAGGCGAAGGTGCCGACCCCGAATTGTACCCGGATGACAACAATTATGACGGAACCGATACGTTCGATAACACCGGTGCGGTAACCTGGAACTCCACGGGATTCGAGTTATGGCAAGCCATGGGCGCGGAAGGTCCCGAAGACGTTGCTCCAACGGAATCCACGACTCATTTGGATCCGGGTGATGTCGGCCTGGTGATCTGGTTCGATGTTACCGAGAGCGCTAAAATCTGGATCGCCGATCCCAGCCAGAATCACGGTGTGAAGATTTCTCAGGAAGTATATCCCGATGCATTCCTTGAGCCTGATCTGGATATCCTTGACGGGAAAGGGGTGTATTACTACTCCTCCCATCCGGTTGAATCTCCGAGTGTGTACGAAAACGCGAGATTCGTCTTCCGCACCAGTGAGCACGCCGAAGCCGATACGCATCCTCAATTGGTAATCACTTTTGGAGGATCGACGAGTGTCGGTGCTTGGGAATTGTATTAACCGATTAAATCGATAATCTGAATTCAATCACGCCGGCAGCCGCTAAACTGCCGGCGTTTTCTGTTTAAACTCCCGGCTGAACGGTCCCCGAAAAATTAATTTGAGAAAACAATGCTCCTTTTGTTTAAAAAGTATAAAATCAATGTATGCTTGGGCTGAGGAGATTAATGGCAAACCGGAAGATTTCTGAAGGAACATCTGTTTTCAGGATGAGGCTTCCGTTTACTATTCACGAACGAAAGAGAGAATGTTATGAAGAAGAGGAAAGCATTCACCCTGATAGAATTGCTGATCGTGGTTGCCATCATCGGGATTCTGGCAGCCATCGCGGTTCCGAATTTCCTGAACGCCCAAGTGCGGGCGAAAATCGCGCGAGTCCGCAGCGACATGCGCGCCATTGCGGTGGCCTGCGACAGCTACCGCCTTGACAACAACGCATTTCCGTGGCCGATCCGAAACGGACAGGTACTCAACACCTACAACCATATCGCCGGTTGTATCGAACTCACCACCCCCGTCGCCTACCTCTCCACCGTGTCGATGGAAGACCCTTTTATCCCCCAACGATTTTGGACGGATTTCAGCGCCAACCGGGCGCACCCCACTTACGTCTACGTCAGTTATCGCGGCGATTGGGGCGTGCGGTGGGGATCGAGCAGCGCGGGGGTTCCGGTCAATCAGTTGCCCAACGGATTCGGGTTAACCTCTCAAGGCCCCGACGGCACGGATTCCGGGGGCGTTCATTGGCCTCTTCAAATCAAATATGGAAACAATCCCGGAGCGGCAAACAGCCACTTGTATCATCCGTCCAACGGGCTTCGCAGTTGGGGAGATATCACTCGCTATGGAGGAGATGTCCCCGCCCCCGGAGCGTTAGGCGGTGGCAGTTGATCTCCAAATCTTTTTAAACGTAAACGCTAAGTCTGAAGGGATTTTAGGGAAAAACGTAGGCGCACTTTGTTATAACTCCAACTCAACCGACCAGTTCTCCCATTTTGTAGAAGGAAGGATTGTCATTTATCTGCGCTTTTCACTGGGCCTGTGTGATCTCGGTAGCGCTGATGAGGTTCCATCAGTAACCATATTTAAGCAAAAATATACTAGAATTACTCCTCATAATGATCTTTTCGATAATATTCTTTGTGGAATTCATCAATGTCAAACCCTCTCTTTTTTGCAACATCATAACTATATCCCTTTAGTTTCACTCCGATGAAGAATATAACTGCTCCAGCAGTAAAAGATAATAAAAATAATTGAAGTTATGTCATGATATTTGCCGTTTCCATCCTTGTTATCTGGTAGTAAGGCAATATTGATAGTGGGCCAATTATAGCTGTTAGTAATCCGAGATAGTAAAGAATGTCACCTAACCTCCATAGCCAGCGTGCTTTGGTGTATCCCCGCTTCTTCATTTCTTCATATACTGGGAAATCTAGTGACATTGTCAATTTTACCTATTTAATTGATTCACATCTTTGTAAACAAGAATAATCCAAAGTAATCGAAAAGTGAAATTAACTGTGCTGTTTTTTTAAAAAAATCGATATGCTAATGACGAACGGTGGGGATCGAGCAGCGCGGGGGTTCCGGTCAATCAGTTGCCCAACGGATTCGGGTTAACCCCCCAAGGCCCCGACGGCACGGATTCCGTGGGTGTTCATTGCAAATATCATAACAACATCGGAGCGGCAAACAGCCACCGGTATCATCCGTCCAACGGCCTCAGGAGTTTGGGAGATATTACCCGTTACGGAGGAGATGTCCCCGCACCCAGAACGCTAGGCGGTGGCAGTTGATCCCAAAGGAAACGCTCTTTAAACGTAAACACTTCCACAATGGAACCAACCGATTTCCTCGTTACGAAGCAGGAGCGAAATTTTACCTGATATTCCGAAGTTCGTACGACACCGACTGGGATTTGCGCTGCCGGTCACTGCCAAACATAAACACAAAATAGTACCGGATGAATAAGAGCAGTATAAATCCTCGAATATCGATTGGATGCTTACGGAATGGACGGAAGGTGAAAACCGCATCGGCGATCACTTCGACCTATTCGGAACTCTTATGTCGCATAGACCTTGGGATTGATTCGCCCGATCACACTTTGGTTAAAGGCATCATTTTCCGGTGGATGATTCATCGTTTCATTTTCTCCCACTCGTTTGATTCTCTGAGAAAGTCCATCCCTATCATTGGACCAAAATAAACGGTCAACCTTTAACTCGTTTCCACCATTGTTTGTAAAGACGTTTCAGGGAAGCGGCGATTTCTGGATTCTGGTCGATCCGATTGTGAGTTTCGGTTTTATCCGTCTCCATATCGAACAGTTCCCACTGGTCCTTATGCGATACCAGCTTCCATTTTCCCATTCGCACTGCTTTTCCCTTCGACCATTGCCAGAAGAGAGGTTTCGAGCGAGGGGCGGTATTTCCCTGGAGCACCGGCAGCAGGCTTTCGCCTTCATAAGGATGGATCGTTTTGCCCTGAAGCTCGCTGGGATAGTCGCTTCCCGAAACATCGAGCAGGGTTGGCATGATATCGATAAAGTGCCCGGTATGGCCGCTCACGCGCCCTTTCCCTTCGATCCCTTTCGGCCAATAAGCGATCAGCGGAGTACAGATTCCCCCTTCGTAGCTGTAGTTTTTATAATAGCGGAAAGGCACGTTGCACGCGTTCGCCCAATCGCGGCCCAGCGAACTCCACCGGGTCATGCTTCCGATCGCGCCTTCTCCCGGAACGCTGTATCCTTTCGTGACTGTTTCCGCCGAGCAGCCGTTATCCGAAGCGAAGAGAATCAGGGTATTCTCTTCTTCACCCCGTTCCCGGATTTTGGCCATCACCTTGCAGATGTTCTGATCCATTCGGTCGATCATCGCCGCGTAGACCGCCATTTTCCGGGCTTCTTCTTCCCGCTGGGCCTGGGTGAGTGAATCCCATTCTTGATGTTCCGCTTCAGACAGAGGGAAACGTTCGTCGGTCAGCCCCATTTCGCGCTGCCGTTGAAATCGGGTTTGGCGAATTGTTTCATAGCCCACCCGGTACGTGTCTCGATATTTCGCGATATCTTCCGGCCAGGCCATCAGGGGATCGTGGGGGGCGGTGTAGGCGAGGTACAGAAAGAAGGGCTTCTCTTCATCCTTGTATTCATCCAGAAATCCCAGTGCGTTCTTCGTGAAATAATCAGTCGTGTAGAAATCCTTCTCTTTGGGGGTGTATGGCGTGTAGGTCTTCTCATCGATACACCAGGCGCGGTTATTGCGCTTCTGGGAGGGCTGCCCTTCCCCCTCTCGCGGCAAGCCGGGATTGAAATAATTGCAGCAGCCGTCGCGCAGGCCGAAGTACCGGTCGAAGCCAAAGTTGACGGGATTTTCGGTCCCGTGATGCTTTCCCGCCATCAGGGTGCGGTAGCCGCCGGATCGCAGCACTTCCGCCAGCGTGGTGCAGTTCTGGAATTGGTGCGGTTTTTGGTCCATGCCGCATTGCTGTGCATAAAGCCCGGTGAGCAGGCAGGCGCGTGAGGGGAAACACTTAGACGTGTTATGAACCTGGGTAAACCGAACTCCGCCTTGACTGAGCCGGTCGAGGTTGGGTGTGGCGATCTCGCTCCCGTAGCATCCCAGGTCAGACCATCCCATATCGTCGGCCAGGATCAAAACGATATTCGGCCGCTTTTTCGTCTCATGTCTCCGCCCATTCACCGGCAAAGCCGCCGATAGCGCCAGAGACCCCAATCCCAGTGTTTTCAAAACATCCCGCCGTGTCGTACCCATCATGTACCTCCCCATTCTCTTGACGATCGATCGTAACAACCATCGAATCGTGTCAATCCAATAATCATGAATAAGTATAATCCTGATTCGACGAAACGACAAAATGGAGAGAATGTTTAATTCTGTTGTGATAGGGTATAGCCGTAATTCTCCAATTCAGAGATCCGACCTCCATCCCTCAACCCAGCCAGCGGATATCTTCATCCCGTGTTCGGCAGACCAGCCGTACCGGACACCCCCGGCTTTCAAGATAGTTCTCAAAACGTTGGAGGCGTTCGGTACGGTTCTCCCTGGATGAAGGACGGCTCAACTCTTTAACGATCTCCGAACGTCGTGGATCGTTTGGTTTCCCGTTAAACATGATCTTCTTCTTCCAAGTGATTTCTGCTGTCACGGCTTCGTTTAAACGCCGCAGAACGATTCAGGTTTTTGCTGATAGGGCGCATTGCTGTATCGGAGCAGGTAGCATGTCCAGTAGATCGCCACTGCGATAATCAAAACAGTTATCGCAACACCGAGCGTATACATTAGGGGTAGATACTCCGATTCGCTGTTGCTCATTATCGTGATAATCAGAAGCCAGACCTGAAACACGACGCTGAGACTTAACAACGCCACCGTTCCGGCGCGGGAATTCCATTGCAGGACAAACGCGTTCGTCAGTTGCCACACTCCGACGGCCAGAAAATAGATCACCAGCGAGTAGCCCATCACGGCCTTGAGCATCACCGCGAACGGCAGTAACGCAATCGCCGGACCGGCCAGACATGCAATAAGTTGCTTCGTTCGCGTAATCGGAAGGCTTCCGAACGCGCGCATCGCCGTCACGTATGCACTCGAACGGATCACCAGCCCGAATAACAATAGTAAATAGCCTAAATAAATGATGCCGACCGTTTTGCCAATACTTTCGGTAAAACGGTCAATCGCAAAGTGCAGCAAACCGAACAGCACCACCAGCCCGAACGAACCGAACGTCACATAGACCAACGGATTCGCCAGCCAGGCGTCGCGTCGATGAAAGGTTATATCCCTCACAACTCGCCGGGGACACCTCGCCTCGGATTCCGTAGCCGAATGAGGTTTGCTGCGGCCGTAATAGAATTCCAATAGCATCGGAGAAAGCCTGTGCGAGGCAATCATCTGTGCGATGGACGCGATGACGGTGAGTGCCTGGACGAACGGATTCCCGGTCCAGAAGCAGATCATCAGATAGGGAAATATCAGAATCGCGAAAAACGATCCAACATACAGCAGATGTTCCCGAAGATCGGTCTCACCCCGCTTCAGACGCAGAGCGAGAAAACAGGTCATATACAATCCGCTGCTCATAAGCAGACCGGAAAAAATGAGTAATGGGACATGATCCCAAATCCCCACCGCTTCGGGGTGACGATACTCAAAGTGAGAGAGACCGATGATCAGTCCGCTGATGTAAATAAGAAACGGTATCACGACTCCCACGAACCAAACGGTTGTGGCGATCTGCCGTTTGGTAATGGGGAGGATACGAATCGTTTTGAATGCACCGAGTTTCAACTGTGCGATAAAGACAACCAGCATCCACACGATGGCGTGCAGCCCGAACATCTTAAGCACGAAATCGTTTTCTCTTGCGGCCTGATAGAAGAAATAGGCGCAATAGGGGATATAGGTCAGCGCGATGATCCATAATGCGGCCCGGCGGAAATAGTCGTAAAACAAGTGGCGGTCCATGTCAGTCCTCCTTGGCCAGTGAGAGAGCAACGAACAGTTCTTCCAGCGTAACTGGCGACTCCGACATTTCCGACGCGCCTTTCGCTATGAGTTCGTCCCGGGCGTTCCCGCTCGTATCCAGCAGGGAGCGCCATCGATTCCCCGAACGCTCTTGCATATACGCGCCTGGAATGACGGGCGGAGTGTTCCCGTCGCCGTACTCGAAATCCACCATTCGGAAACGATCGACAATATTCCCCGTCGGCCCTTCGAGCATCAGTCGCCCGTCTTTGATCATCCCGACGTGATCCGTAAAGCGCTCGATGTCGGCCAGACCGTGCGACGAAATCAGAACGGTTCGTTCCTCGTTCTGAACCGCCGCCAGCAGTTCGGAATAAATCTCCTGCTTGGACACCGCGTCGACACCGATCGCCGGTTCGTCCAGCAGCAGCAGATCGGGCTTGTGCGATAGCGCCACCACCAGCGACAGTTTGACCTTCGTCCCGAACGACATGGACGAGATTTTGTCGTTCCACCCGACGTTCAGCGTTTCGAGCAGTCGGCGGCAGTAGGCGTCATCCCAATCCGGATAGTACGGTCGCACAAACGCGATCAGCCGTTTGACTTTCCCCCAGGCGGTGTATGAAATGTCAGGGCTGACGTAACCGATCCGCCGTTTGACATCAACTTCATGCTCGTGATTATCGAGGCCGAAGACGTTGATACGGCCGTTGTCTTTTTGCCCCATGCCCATGATGAGATCGATCGTCGTCGTTTTCCCGGCTCCATTGGGTCCGATCAGTCCATAGATCGCTCCTAGTGGAACGTTCAAGTCCATCGGGCCGAGTTTGAACTGTTTATAGGTTTTTTCGAGTCCGTGTATTTCAATGGCTGCTTGAGTCATGATTGCTGTTCTCCTTTTGTTCGCGGATCAACCGCTGGATTAAATCGATAATTTCCCGCTCGTCCATCCCGGCTTCGCGCGCTTCTCGAATGGCCAGCCGGATCAAACGATCGATCGAAGGATCGAGTGGTTTCGTTTTCAGCACGGATTCCGTCACGATCGTTCTCCTTCCCGTTCCTCGATCAGCCGTTGAGTCAGATCGAGAATGTCCTTCCCGGTCATGCCCACTTCGCACGCTTCCTGGACACCCTGGCGCATCAGTTCTTCGGCGTGTTTACGTTTGGCGTCACGGTTGCGGTCGGCCCCTTCGTCCGAGACGAATGTACCAAGCCCCTGCTTGCGGTAGATGATGCCCTCGCGCTCTAACTCCTCGTACGCGCGTTTCACCGTAATCAGGCTCACCAGCAGATCCTCGGCCAGCACGCGAAACGAGGGCAGCGACTGTCCCGGTTTCAATCGCCCCTCGCTGATCTCCCGTTTGACACCGTCGACGATCTGCCGGTAAAGCGGCCCTGACGCGGCGGGGGAGATCGCCGGAAGCAGAAGTTTCACTTTGGTTTCATTCATGGCATTTCCTCGTTTTATCTTTTCGGATAAAGTCTTTATATCGCCTATACTGTATATACTATACATATACAGCCTGATATGTCAAGTTAAAAATAGATAAGGGTTTTTGTGTCGCTTGCCGACATGAAAACCCTATTGGATGA
>CAZSIZ010000278.1:0-8445 GCA_964606645.1 uncultured bacterium | reverse complement strand
ATCCAATAGGGTTTTCATGTCGGCAAGCGACACAAAAACCCCTATCTATTTTTAACGACTTTTTCCTGAACTTTGATGTTATGGAGCTGGTATTTTTCTATTTTCCGGTCCAGGGTTGGGCGGGAAATTTTGAGAATGTTGGCCGCTTGGCTTTTATTGAACCGAGTGAATTCAAGGATTCGGAGAATATGGCGTTTTTCGGCCTCGTCGAGTGAAAGGATTTCCAGCAGCTCGTCGGCTTTGGCTTCGGCTTTGTCTTCGGCAGAACGGGCCGTATCGGCAAGGTGGATATCAAGGGGGATATGTTCCAGCCAGACCATCTCCTGGGAATCATTCATCAGCACCGCACATTTGACGACATGCTGCAGCTCGCGAATGTTCCCCGGCCAATCGTGGCGTATGAGAAATTGCAGTGCCGCGTCGGAAATTCCCTCAATTTCTTTATGATACTGCTTGTTATACTGCTTGATGAAATTTTCAACCAGAACGGGGATATCCTCTTTGCGTTCCCGAACCGGGGGAATATCGAGATGCACTTCCTTTAAGCGGTAATACAGATCCTGCCGGAAAGAACCTTCATTCACCTGGCGCAGCAGATTTTGATTGGAGGCGGTAATAATGCGGACGTCGATGGGAATCGGCTCGCCTCCTCCGATACGTTCGGCAACACCTTCTTCGAACACGCGAAGTAATTTCGCTTGGGTGGATTGGCTCATGTCGCCGATTTCGTCCAGGAAGAGCGTTCCTCCCTGCGCTTGTTCGAATTTTCCTTTGCGGGAGTAGACCGCTCCAGTGAAAGCGCCTTTTTCATGGCCGAAAAGTTCGGTTTCAAGCAAGGCTTCGGGAAGCACAGCGCAATTCACCGAGGCAAAACGGTTATTTCGTCGGTCGCTCTCGAAGTGAATCGCATGAGCCATCATTTCTTTGCCCGTACCATCCTCCCCGGTAATGAGAACCAACATATCGGAATTGGCGATTCTCTCAGCCGTGCGAACCAGTTGTTTCATCCGGTTGTTTTTATAGATGATTTGGTTAAAAGTGATTTTCTTCCTGGTCATGGGATTCCACTTTCCATAATGTTAGGGCATCAATATCACAGATTACAATAATTATTCATATTGAAGCGAACTCTTCAATACATTCGTTTAACCATTTTCCAAAATCATGAACCATTATAGATTTTGAAAAGCCGAAACATGATTTAATACGAACAAACTTATGAAAATCACTCTGATGAAAAAAACAATCCTATGAGGGATCGGTTTAAATACGTTTTACACGTTAAGGGCTTTTTTATCCATTGTCAAGAAATATTACAGGAAAAACCACATTTTTTTCTAAAAAAAGCTGAAGACTACGCAATACACGTTACGAATTGTATCCAAGCGAGACAGTTCATAAAATGAAACGGCAAAAAGTCGAAAACACTTTCAGTGACCACAAGATATAGTATACAGATTAGCTTATAAATACTTATATCTTGCCGTTTCGTCTGCAAGGCCTGACTTTTTACCGGCCCGCCTAATGATTATATTGTTCAAGTGTATTTACAATTTTGTTGGAAGGAACTACGAACTGGATGGAAGAACGAGACTTTCGCTATCAAGCGTCTGGATGGTTTTTGCAACGACACAATCGACATTCGATTCGCAGCAATCGATCCCCCCCTCGAATCCGCAAGCCACACAGAGTTTGGCCGCAATTTGTTCGTCATCGATGAAATCTTTCAGAAATTCCTCCAGAATCCGGTCGAGGCGATCGATCGTTTCAGGACGAAGTTTTTTCAGGATGCGGTTCATCCGCATTGCGGTCTCGGCCAGGAGTTTGTGTCCAAGGACATTCCCCGGTTCGGTGAGCAGGACATAAACCGTTCGCTGGTCGTCGCCACCATGAACACGCTCCACCCATCCATTCTTTTCGAGGCGGTTTACTGCTTTGGTGGCTCCGGAGATCGTGTGGCCAAGCCCTTTGGCGATTTCGCCGATGGTGACGTTGTCGTTCAATACAAGAAAGCGGATCGCGTCAGCCTGGGATTCCGTCACTTTCCCGCCCAGTTGTTTCGATAACGCTTCGCCCCCCGTCGCTTGGCGGATGGCGGCGGCAAAGAGGATAAAACGGCGGACCAGACGATGATCGACAGTCAGTGCGCCGTTGTTACGACCGTCTTCACTCACGTCTTTTCTCCCTATTTTAAAGTGATCGGACATTCATTCAATACCGAATCCAGTTGAAATGATTCGCAATCACCCAATCGGCTTAAGCACCGCAAGACGAACCGCAGCCACAAGACGGAGCAGCGTTGGGATTATCGAACACAAAACCGCCACCGTTCGCTCCGGTCGTGTAATCGAGGGTGGTTCCACTCAGGAACAAGTAACTCTTCGAATCGATCAACAGTTTGATCTCACGCTGGTCGAATACCCGGTCCCGGTCATTCTGCTGCGTATCGAAATTCAGCGTATAGGAGAGACCGGCACATCCGCCTCCCTGAACTCCAAGACGAAGGGCAACATCATTGGGAAGGCTCTGAGCTTCGATGAGTTTTTTCACTTCCGTCGCGGCTGTTTCTGTAATAGCAATCATATTCCTAAACTCTCTTTTCGGCGTTAAAATTTTACTTTTCAGGTACTTACATGCGATTTGATTTATTGGGGCGATTCATTACTAAATCGGTAATATTAATAATACCCCATATACTTGACTGTGTCAAGTATCTAATAGAAAAAAAATCACTTTCTTCTCTAATATTAAAACCAACAAGAGGACTTCCAATCCATAACGGCGTTTAAGCAACGCGTCTGCCTCTCCGGGATAATCGAATTGGAATTATACTATCCGCAATCGAGCGTCACTTATTACGATGCCGTTTCGTAAATCATAACGACAGCAACACAACATGATATTCAGGAGGATAAAGTTCCGAATGGCCGATCGAATTCAGTTCGTTATCGTTCTCGCAATCCTGGCCGTACCGGTGGCCGCCTTCGCGGAACCGGTGTCATCGATTCAGACGAGAGAGACTTGGTCACCCCAAAATGTTATTTTGGATTTTCAGACCGGGGGAAAAATATCCAACACGACTTATACCGTATTTTACCGCCAACCCTTGAAGGAAAGCGTAATGAGCGGTTGGTGCGCCGCACCGGGTTTGGTTGGTGTGAAACCGGCTTCCGCCGAATTTCACGGCGAGCATACACAGGAATACGAATTCCGGTCTTGCATCAGCACGGAGGAAGGAGAGGAAATGACTCCCCTCGCCGACTTCGATCGTGGAGAAGAACTTGACCGGGTTTGGATGCGGTCGATGATCGAAGGTTTTAACCTTGCCGTGAAACACGATATGGATCACCCCGTTCAGGGAATCGGATGCTGGAGGGGACGTTTTATCTACGTGCGCGATGAATTTCCCGAGGATCTATCGGAAAAATCATTGTTCGCCGCGTTGTTTACCAGAACGACCCCGGTCAAGGATTGGTCGCCGTACCGTTATCTGGAATTTTATTACCAGGGAGACGTACCGGGAATGCAACTTTACATCAAAGCCGCGTCTCAAACCATCAAAACTCCCGTGACTCAATTCTGCGAATTCGACGACGCCGAACCGGATGGGTGGCGCTCCATCGTTGTCGATCTGGACGAACATCTGGGGAAACCGGAGGATCGGAAAAAAATCGAAAGTTTCTCCTTCATCACTCCGATCGAGAATCTAACCCCGAAAAAAGAATACACCATTCGGCTGGATGGTGTACGTTTGTGGCGCACGCGCCGGTTGGCGCAGATTCGAGTCGATACAACCCCTCCCACTCCAGCGAAAGACTGTCGGTACGAGGTAAAAAAGCAGGAGATCATCTGGTCCTGGACTCCATCCGTGGATGAAGAATCGGGAATCGAAGGCTATACCTATTTTCTCACCCGTGACCGCCGCAAACCGGTTCCGATGGAAATCCGAACAAAAGAAACCACCGTTTCGATCCCGTTTCGCAAACCCTCCAACTACGAACGGTGGCATTTTATCGTCGTTGGCCGAAATAACGCCGGGATGTGGTCATCCAAGCATACACATTCGATCGAGTTCGTTCCCAAACGAACGAAGACGAATTAAAACAGGGTTTAGGGGCTAGGATTTAGGGTTTTTTGGTGTAAACCTAACCCAGCCGAACCGGAAGTAAATTGTGTTTCTTATTTTCGATACGCGAGGAATAGTGGATCGAAAAGCGTGATCCACCCTGCATCCTAAACTCCTTCCCGCCGTAAAACGTTAATTAAGAATATTGTTAACTCCAAAAATCACATCGGTTTGTTTACATCGGGGCCAAGTTTGGCTACTTTATTACAGAATGATCTCAGTTTCATTCCGGATTGCATAAACAACAGGGAAGGATCGATCGATGGATATCACGGAATTATTTCAGTTGACGGCGGAAAAGGGAGCATCGGATTTATTGCTGACGGCGGGCGCGCCCCCCATGCTTCGGGTTCATAGCAAACTGGTGAGAACCGACTACCCAAACCTAACCCCCGATGAGGTCAAACATCTGGTCTACAGCCTGCTCAACGAACAGCAGAGGCTCGCGTTTGAAACCGAGAAGGAACTGGACCTCTCCCTGGCAATGGGCGTCGAGCATCGGTTCCGGGTGAACGTCTACAATCAGAAGGGGTGTATTGCGGCGGCCTTTCGGCCCATTCCGGAATCCATTCCCCGACTGAAAGAGTTGGGCCTTCCACCCATTGTCTACGATCTGGCTTTTCTGCCTCAGGGATTGATCCTGGTGACCGGCCCGACCGGCCACGGGAAATCGACGACTATGGCTTCGATGGTCGATCTGATCAATACCAATAAATGCTGCCATGTCATTTCGATTGAGGATCCGATCGAGTACGTTCATACGCATCAAAACAGCGTCGTCGATCAGCGGGAGGTGGGAGGCGACACCCACGCATTCGCGACGGCGTTGAAATATTGCCTGCGTCAGGACCCGGACGTGATCCTGGTGGGAGAGATGCGCGACTTGGATACCATCGCGGCGGCGCTGACGGCGGCAGAAACGGGACACCTTGTCCTGGCCACCCTGCACACCAACGACGCCGTGCAGACCATCGACCGGATCATCGACGTGTTCCCGGAACGGCAGCAGCAGCAGGTGAGAGTGCAACTTTCACTGACACTACAGGCAGTCGTCGCTCAGCGGCTGCTTCCCAAAGCCAGCGGCAACGGCCGCGTGCTGGCGACGGAAGTGTTGAAAAACGTCCACGCCTCGGCGGCCCTAATCCGGGAGGGGAAGACGCATCAGCTCTACAGCGTGATCGAAACGGGAACCAAAGAGGGGATGATGACGCTGGACGCCTCGCTGATCAAACTCAACGAGCGGGGCCTGATCACCCGCGAAGAAGCGGCCCTGCACATGCGCAACCCCCAGGCACTGATCGACGCGCTGACCAAGAAAGCCACTGAAGATAAATCCTTCAAAAGCAAGGCAAAGAAAATCTTCAAGTCGTAAAACGCGGAACCCGCCCCATT
Organism: uncultured bacterium; assembly: GCA_964606645.1. Classification (GTDB taxonomy): domain Bacteria; phylum Hinthialibacterota; class Hinthialibacteria; order Hinthialibacterales; family Hinthialibacteraceae; genus CAZSIZ01. The sequence goes on along the minus strand of CAZSIZ010000278.1, from coordinate 2,927 downwards.
CTCTAGTAACTTCCATACATATCGCGCCAGCCCTCAAACCAGCTTCCCCAATCCTAAGAGGGTAGACTTTTCGCATGTCCCTATGAGATAATCGAACGGCACGGTGGTACGATTACCGTTGATTGTAACGTTGGAAATGGTACGATGATTACCGTAACGATTTCAACGACACGAGAAAAATCGATTCAATAAAAGGATTTCATCATGATGGGGAAACGGAATAACGCTTTTACATTGATTGAATTGCTGATTGTCGTGGCCATTATCGGAATATTGGCGGCCATCGCCGTCCCGAATTTTCTCAATGCGATGCTGCGGGCCAAAATCGCCAATACTCAAAGTGATTTGCGCACGATGACAGACGCCATGATGCAATATCACCTTGACAACAATTCCTATCATGCCCATCGAGATGGACTCTCTCAGCAGTTCCCATTGACCACACCCGTTCCCTATCTCAATGCTTTCCTAGAAGATCGATTTCAAGACACAGCTCTCGTTCGATTCGGGGGAGGTGGCGCTGGTGCGCCCGGTTACTCTGCTTCATTCTCTTATTACCATTGGATTCCGTATAACACTCATGTGGATTGGTGGTTCAAGAGTGGTGCGAGAAGCCATCCCCTTGTCAAAGAAGTCCACGATACACGAAATAGCGGTTTGGTCGATGGATGGGGACCGGCAGGCGTTCGCGGAGGCCCCCCGTACGATCCATCGAATGGGCTTTTAAGTATTGGGGGATTTTTCCGGCAAGTTCCTGCTGGACAAGCCATTCACCTTTATTAACGGGTCGGGAACAAGTGAAAGCAGAACACGTCTCGGATTACATTTCGTCCGAGTCTGTATCGGTGGCGAAGAGGAGTTCCTGGCTGGTGTCTTGGCCCGCTTCGTGGAGTAAAGTTTTCTTCCGTTGGTCGGCTTCCTGCTGCATTCGATTTTCCTGATCGTCGGCACGTCTTTTCATCACCATGCGGACGTATAAATTGACAGCCAATCCGATGAGAATCCCGATCCAGCCGGTTTTACAGATCATCCAGGCGCAAAGCCCAGTAGATACAGCGGCGATCAGCGCGGAAAAGAACCAGCAGAAAACGACCCAGATCGTGCGGCCCAGTTTGACATGAGCGTCACCGCGCAGGAATATCCGGTCCGCCCAGCCGGTTGAGATGACTGCCGCGAAAGCGACGTAGGTCGTTGAGACGGGGAGTTTCATGCCGGAAGCGAACGCGATGACACTGGCCGATACCGAGGTAATGACGGCGGCGCGCAGGGCATCGTAATGCTGGAGTTTCTTATTGGCTTCGAGTTCGGGTTCGGGCGCCAGAGCCTGGTCGGGGTGAGGGGCCGGAGAAAAACGTTTCGCCAGATTGATGCACCATTCCGGGGCGTATAGCCGCACGACATCTCCCTGGCTGCCGGTATTTACCTCGGCGCGGGTGACACGCTGCGCCGTCCGGGTCGTCATGCCGATCGCTAAAAGGATTCCGCAAAATAGCAAGAGGCTGAAATGAACCGGCGCTGTAATTCCAAGCGCCCCCTCTCGAAGAATTTTCCAGGAAGCCACGCCGGGAGACGCACAATTGGCGAGATCGTTCTGTCCAAACGCAATGGCAATCGCGATCATCCCGAACACCGCCATTCCGCCAAAAAGATTCTTATGGACGGTTTTTCCTCCATACCGGATGAGCAGCCACGTGATGAACGATAACGCGCACCAAAGGATAATCAAAACGGCGACGACACCGATTTCCTCAAACGTCACATTCTTGATGTATTGAACGAACGTGAAATGTTTCATTCCTTTCATCAGGATGAAGAAAATCAGCCCCGTCAACAGCGCACCGGAAATCCAGGGGCCGTGCAGTCTCACTTTTTCGGGATCGGTACACTCCTGCCCGATCGCTCCCCGGAATGCGCGCTGGACAAAAAAGCCGACGGCCCCGCTAATGATGATGGAGCATACAATTCCAGCAATCACTTTCCCGCTGGTTCCCCAATGAACCGCTTCCGTCCCACCGACCAACCCACCACCAAGCAGAGAAAAGACCAGGCACGCCGTGGTTGAGATCGGCATCCCATAGGCGGAGAATGAAAACAGGATCACCGTACTGGTGAGATAAACGGCGATGTAGATCGCCAGCACTTCGTTGAGCGACATGGTCTGGCTGATGTATTCCGGATCGAAGATTCCTTTCCGAGCCGTATCCATCACGTGAGACGAGGCGCAGGCCCCGATAATCACGGCGAGACCGGCGATTCGAACCGCTCGCTTGCGGCGCAACACTCGTGCCCCGAAAACGGCGTTGACGATATTGGCGGCGTCGTTTCGGCCGACTTCTACCGTGTTCCAGATCAGCATCATCACGGCGACGAATCCGGCGAAATAGAAATAAGTGGAGGCTTCGGCGAATGTGAAAAATTGAGAAATGTGCTCAAACATTTTGTTTCGATCGACCTCTTAACGAAACCTGGAAAGACCCTCCCGCAACGGAGGCTGGACGCGCGAACATGAATGGTTTAAGCGGCTGGGGATACTTTTGACTTTTCTACTAAATTTGACGGTAATCGAGCTATTGGCAGGAATTTTATCTTCAGGGATTTGATGGTCAAGCCATGCCTGGATTTTCCATTTTCGTGGGGCAGCCGTTGACAAGAGGGTTCGACCTATCGAAAAATGATTTAATTGAGATAAAACCGACGCTTGATTTGAAAAAAGGAAAAGTGGATCATGATTGAAACCGGAAAGACGAAACCAATATTTGTAACGCTTCCAATATTTTTTTTATTGATTTATTCATTGAATCTGAATGCCTCTTCAAACCTCTATCTATCTCAAAATAAATCACTTACGAACAGCATTGCAACTAGATAGGGGTTTTGGACGAAGCGGCTACGCCGCAGGAATCGTGAAGCCGAGGTGATCGAAACGA
>CAZSIZ010000277.1:8338-8497 GCA_964606645.1 uncultured bacterium | reverse complement strand
ATATCGGAATCGATTTCTTCTTGATGGTTGATGCCAGGATTCCATTTTTTTTCGCTCAAAGTCTTCAGTTTTTCAAAACCGTCCGATATCTCTCATCACCAGGTGAAACGGAGGTCGGCGCTGCTGGAGAGCAACCGGCCAAGGGATACCCTGGTGCGT
>CAZSIZ010000277.1:0-8272 GCA_964606645.1 uncultured bacterium | reverse complement strand
GCCTCAAAAAACTCAAGCCACGTTCAAATCCCGAAACGGTTTGATTTCTTCTACATTGTCCAGGGTGGTTCACACACCGAAAATGGCCAACCGCGTAGATATAGATGAGAGGCTGAGTGTGGTGGATGAGAAGGAGCGAATAGTGGACGGGGAGGACGACTCAGTCTGTGGAATGCACTACCGTGGTTTCTTAGTGACGTTAGTGGAGCGGAAAAGTAAGTACACGTTTATCGGTCACGTTCCCCAGAAAAAAGCGGCATTAGTGGGTGCGGAGGTTATTCGGCTGTTAAAATATGACATACGTATAATTTTAACTATTGCATTTGACAATTGTCGAGAATTTACGGGATAGGAGAAAGCCGCAGTGGCACTCGGTTGTTCATGTTATTTTGCTCATCCATACCATTTATGGGAATGTGGGTTGAACGCAAATACGAATGGTTTCATTCGGCAGTATTTTCCAAAGAAAAGCGATCTGCGAACAATCACACAGAATGAATTAGATTTTTTGATGAAGTGACTGAACCATCGGCCTTGAAAAATTCTTGCGTTCAAGACGCCAATAGAGGTATTCTTGAAGAACGATTAAAAAATCCCACCCGGTTACACTTGTGAGTTGAATCTAAGTGTTAGATAATTATATAATTATGATTTACTAGACTCCTTGAACGTAATGATTGGAAAGGTTTGTTCATCTTGCAGGGTTTTCCCTCGCACTTTTCAAGAGGCCAATATCATTCAATCAGTAGAAAGGATTCAATTATCATGACAGGTTATTTCTATTCAAACCGTATCGATCGCGCGAGTTTTATCTGTTTTCTCACCATCGGCCTGCTTTCTGTCATTCCCCATGCGATCTGCCACGCGCAGGGCTATTGGTGGCAGAATCCTCAGTTGAAATATGTCGAGGAAATGGCGGACGAAGCCCACGGCTCATCGCCTCATTATTGGTCGTTCGGCGGGCCAAGCACAACCGATTCCACCCTCGACCAAACTTACCTTTACACGCAGGACTCCAGTACGAACGCCAACTTCTGCCAATACGTCGTTGCGGAATTGCGCGAGGCAGACAGCGCCGATGATGTGGATTATCGCTGGGCGACGGCTCATATCGACGGCAGACCCAAAGGGTGTTCGCAATTCGGCAGCCGCCTGGTTATCGGCAACGGCGGCGAATTGAATTTCTCCTTCACCAGTTATCCCGATGATTATATGCTAGGCGATTTATGGGAAGAATATCTCGATGCGGATATTTTTCCGGATTGCGACACACTCAATTTCAACCATGACGGAACCCATTTATACACCAACCATTATTTTAAAGACTCCGGCAGTCGGCAATTCATCCACCGCTATTCAGTCACGGGTCCTCTCGATACTCCCGGTCAGGCGTTCACCCGTGATGCGTCGTGGCAGAATGGCGGCACGTTCACCACTTCCGTCTCCCGGCTCAGGAACTTTACCGTGAACTACATCGGCGGCAAGGATTTGATCTACTACGGCGAGGGAACTGACGGTGCGTCTTCCGTTTACGTTCTCGATCCTGAAACCGGAGAAGAAATACGTCTGGTGCAGAATGCGTTCGAACTGGGCGATGTGGAAGACCCGAATATCGTCAATGTCAAGATTGCCGGGATCGCTTCCGGCGACCCGCACCTGTATGTCATGGGAAACATTGCCGGTCTTAAAATCTATAAACTCGCAGCCGACGGAATGAGCCTTGAGAACAACGGTGAACCGATCAAAGCGTTTCACAACGAGGAACTCAATATTATTTGTGACACAGACGCCTTTCTCAGTCACTGCCGCGCTTTTCTGGTCACCGACGATCAACAATTCGCTTTTCTTAGCGGGCATAACGCCAACGCCAACATTTTCGTTATCCAGGGCGATCCCAATGCCGATGTGCAGGCGTGGTCTTTGTATTAGTGAAGAATGGTGGGCGACACTTCGCTTTCATTATTTGCATCATTTTACCAGTGCAGGCTAGAAGCCTGCGCTACAAAATGATTTGGTTCTGGCTCTGTCAGGTTAGGGAGAGGGAATTTCATTCAGTGCAGGGGGGCTATTTGAAGAGGTTTTTGATTTTGCGGTAGAGGCGAATCATTCGGGAACCGTCGATCTGGGCGATCCGGCTTCGGAGTTCCTGGATATACTGGTCTTTATCGGCGACGGGATTGCCGTCCAGGTAAGTGGCGTTGTAGAGGGCGGCGATCGTTTCCGTGAAGATTTCGGGATGCTCTCGCAAGTACTGGTCGTTCACCAGGCCCATGACGTGTTCCTTGGACATTCCCTGGAAGTGCGCCAGGGTATGCAGTTTTTCCCAGAAAACCATATCGAGCGTGACTTTGGCCTGGTAGGCGTGAACACCTTTGGGGCGTTCCAGTTGGTCCTTCAGCCCCGCTTTCAGCGCGATCTCCTGGATACGATATTTGTCGTAGAAGGCCATCGGGTTGATTTCGATAATACCGCAGGGTTTGGGCAGGTCGCAGATCAGTTCCAGCGTTTCGATGTTGTCCGCCTCCGTCACCAACGGATTGTAGCCGATGAAATCGACAAGTAGTTTCGCGCCGGAATCGAGAATGTTCCGAGCGGTTTCAAGCGTCTTTTCTTTGCTGTGCCGGCGGTCCAGTATTTCGTTGAGCACCCGCTGGCTGCCGGATTGAATCCCCATAATCAGATAGTGCATTCCCGCCTCGCGAAGTAGGGCGAGGTTCTCCGGTTTTCCCACGGTCGGATGCGTGTAGCCGAAGAACGGCAGGCCGATCTCCGAACCGTAGAGAGGGGCGAGTTCTTTGATCCAGGACCCCTTGGCAGGCAGCACGTCGTCATAGAACTCGACTCGCTCGATCGGCCACGGCCAATTCCGAATCTGGTATTTCAATTCGTCAACCACGTTTTTCGGCGATCGATGGCGCAGGAAGCGGTCCGGCGCGTACAATTTCCTCTGATGACCGCTGCAGCAATACGTGCAATTGAAGGGGCATCCCCGCGATCCCATGATGATAAAATTCGAATAGAGATGGCTGTTCGGGGGGTAGGGCGATGAAATTATTTCATTGTCAAAGATGACGGTTTTGTTTTTCACCTCGAAATCCGGGAAAGGATAATTGTCCAGATTATCCTCCAGTTTCATCAGTGGATTCCGGATAACGCTTCCGTTTCGATTTACCCAGATACTGGGGATAACGGTGACGTCGTCTCCCCGGTCCATCGCATTGGTGAGATCGCGCAGGGGGTATTCTCCCTCGCCGATGCAAAGCATATCGGGGTACTCGATATTCGTTTCCGGATTCATGGATGAATCCACACCGCCCCAAATAATCGGAACGTCGAAATGCTTCCGAAGCTGCTGCGTGACGAACCGGGCCAGCCCGAACGTAACGGACGAGAACGAAATACCGATCAAGGAGGGGTCTTGATCGCGAAGGGTTTGGACTAGCAGATCGAGTTCTTTCGGTGTGATAAAGGCGCAGAACGAGTAATATCCGCCTTCTTCCTGTTTGTCTTCCGGCGGGACCAAGGCTGGATTGATATACGATACACCCTTAAAAATTATGATGCGGGATTGGTGGCCTGCATCCTGAAGTACGGACGACATATAACGAACGCCCAGACAGTATTCATCGTACAAAGCGATTAAAGAAACTCGTTGCATTATCTCTCCTATTGAGATCCAACTCCCTGAACGCTAGTCCTTAGGAGGAACCAGGAAACGGTGTATGCCGGGGGGAGGAGGAATGTTCTTTTCCAGTGTGGTTGGATTCAGATAATTATTCAAGTAAAAACCGGGATTACCCGTTTCGGGGTGAAGGGATTTCAGTCCTTTAATGCCATCGAGGGGAAGGGTGTGCTTGTGGGTGAGCATGGCCAACAATTGAAAGAGTGCTTTTTCCTGTTTGTCGGAAACGAGCTGCCGATCGTAATCCCCCAGTATCACAACGGTGATATATCCATTCAGCGGTAACTGTTTTCTCGTTTTATGGGCCATGCGGGCGACGAGTCGATCTTGTGGTTCAAGCCCTTCAGCACGCAGCGTGAATGGGTCTCCCTGGTGAAGCTGCGCGAGCATGATCGAATCGCGCCCCCCATAAGTGATCCCTTCACTGTCGATGAAATAATGGAACGGGACGTCTCCCTGGCCGTTTTTCAATGTATAGCGTTTTTTAAGATACGTCAGGTAGGTCAACGCCGTTTCGACATCGTAATCGATGCCGGAGTCCATGACGAGAATACCTTCGATCGTGTGTTTGGTGAACGACGCGCCGGTCGGCAATCCGCCGTAAATGGATCGTGGAAGGACTCGGACCGGTTTGGGTTTACCATGAAACATCTCTACCAGCCCGAAATTTCGATCTTCACCCGACACACAGGCAAACCCGAAAATCGATAAAACCAGTAAGAGAACTATTCGTCCATTGACTATTCTTTGTTGAGTCATCGGAGGCGATCCATCCTTCTCTTTAAATAATTTGTCTATACATAGCTATACTTTCATTCCGGTGTAATCACAAGGCACGGAAATGGAAGGAATACGATTTCGGATATTTCGCGTCCCGTTCAGAGGCTAAGCCATCGCGTTGAATGAAGCAGACCGGGGTTTGGCTTCATGCACGGGGAAGTACAATCGGAAAACGCTGCCCCGGCCGAGAGCGCTTTCCACTTCGACACGGCCGCCATGACTGGAGATGACTTGTTGGACAAGCGACAGTCCCAATCCTGTCCCCGTATCTTTGGAGGTGTAAAACGGATCGAATATCTTGTCCACGGCGTCGGGATGAATTCCCTGCCCTTCATCGGCCAGTTCCAAGACGACTTCGGTGTTCGAGAAACGCCGGGCGCGAAGCGTGACCGAGCCTCCATCCGGCATCGCATCCTGGGCGTTGAGAAGTAGATTTAAGAACACCTGTCTGCACATATCCGGATCGGCGCTTATGGATGGGATATCCGCTTCGATGTCGATTGAAACCGGGTAGTCATTGGCGTTCTGTTGGTTATGCAGATAAGAGACGACTTGATCGAAAAGTTCTTGTACGACCAATTCCTCGACTGACGGAACCGGTGGCCGGGCCAGCATCAGGAAATCGGTGACGACACGGGACAAACGTTTGACTTCGTCGAGAATGAAATCCGTTAATCCCTCTTCGCTCTCCGACTCGCCGAAACGCTTGTTCAAGAGTTCCGCCGACCCCTGGATAATCCCCAAGGGATTGCGGATTTCGTGCGCGACTCCGGCGGCCATACGTCCAAGCGCAGCCAAACGGTCTTGGCGGTTAACCTGTTCTTCCAATTTACGGATCGGGGTTAAATCGTGGAACGTGACCACCAATCTCGTCAGTTCGTCGGATTCCAGCAGAGGTTCGGTTCCCACCTGAAGAGAAAGGACAGTCCCATCTTTGATACGGTATGGGATTTCGTTTTGGGCGACAGGCAATTTCATTTTTAGTGAGGAGAGGATGAGATTGAGCGGAACGGATTCGGTAATCACGTCCTGGACCCGTTTCCCATGCCACTCCGATAGATCGAGCATATTGACCCCAACCCGGTTAATGTGGCTGATCCGGCCATCCGGTTCGATGCTCATAACACCAGTACGGATATTGGCCAGAAGGCTTTCAAGAAAACGCTGGATACGGCCCAGTTCCAGGTTACTCGTCTCCAATTCCTGAGTTTTCTGGTGCAGTTGCTCGATTTGTAATTGAATCCGGGAGGCCATCAAGTTGAAGGAGGAACTGAGCAACTGCTGTTCTTCGGTTCCTGCAACGCTGACACGGGTTTCGAATTCTCCTTCGCTCATTCGATGCGAGGCGGAAGCCAACTCACGGATTGGCCGAGCGATCGTTCGGGCGAAAAGAGCCGCCGACACGACGATCACAAAGAGCGTGACCAAGTACCCCACCAGTAAAGGAAATCCGATGATTTCAAGAAAATTGTTTATCGGCAGCGCCATGACGATAATCGATGTCAGTTCCTGACGTTGATTGACGATGGGTATGAATTTGATCTGCATAGGTGATGTTTTCACATTATTTGGCCATCGATCATCATCAGGATCGATTTCAATACGGTCCACATTCACTTCTTCGAAAAGGCCTTCCTCTTTTCGGCCAAAGAGGCGGTTGAATGTATCGGGATGAAGATATTTTTCGATCATGGAAGGCTGGGGATGAATGGCAAACATTCTCCAACCATATCGGACGAACAAATCCGGAGGGCTGTCTGGGTTGTCCAGATTTTTTCTTATTAGAGGTTGTTTGACGAACAAGCCACCGATTATTTCTATATTCTCTTTACTTTCGCCTTTGAAAAGCGGCTTAAATCGCCACCAATAGATCTGACCGTTTTCTTCATAGAAATTTTCACGATCCATCCAGGATTTCATTTCGAGGTGCTTTTTCCGTGGAATCACCTCCAGGTTGGTTAGCAATAGACTTGCCCATTTCGATTTGGGAGGAAGATAATCGACCGTGAAGGAATAAATGGGTGTAGCAAAACTATTTTCGATCACATAATCATCCGTCTCTTCGGCGGTCTCAAGATTTTCAATGAGATCGGGGTCTTTCGGAAAACGATCTTGAATGTAACGGGCAAATGGGTTAAGAACTTTGTCCTGGATTTCTTGTCCTTCCATATCGATATCTTGATACAATTTATCGGCAGTATAATTCAGACTTTGTGTGCGGAACTGATGGCTTTTGTAAACAAGCGTGTAATAGGGAACTACCGCGATCACGATCGTGGCGAGAAGGGATACACCTAAAAAGGCGGCAACCAGGCGGTAGCGTAAACGTTTCATCGAGCGTTCATCTTACCTCACGGTTCGGTAACAGGTCAGACCTTGCAAACGAAACGACAAGATAGAGTATTTCATCAACCATCCTTTATACTGCATATTGTGGCCACTGAAAGTGGACCTGGGCAGGCACGGGGGTCTGCCCCTACATGTTTTCGTCACCCGACAAGATATATTGGTCAGTCTACTACTTCACTATTCCCAAATGCCAGGGATGGACTTGCCGCACGAGCCACAACATCCGTTCTTTAATTGCTTCACGCCAATTCGGTATCCGGTGCGCTCCACGAGCAGCGTTTTGCAATCGGGGCAGACCGTGTTTTCCCATTCCGGCGCGGAACCGGCCACGTTGCCCAGGTAAACGAAGGTCAAGCCTTCATCCTTCCCGATTTCACCGGCCCGGAGCAGCGTATCGAGCCGGGTGCTTCCCTTATTATGCATCTTGTAGTTTTCGTGAAACGCGGAGACGTGCCAGGGAATATCATGGCCGACCGAGGCGATGAACCGCGCGATCTCTCTCAGTTCGCTTTCGGAATCGTTCATCTGCGGAACCACCAGCGTCACGATTTCCATCCACATCCCGCTTTCGTAGACACGGCGGATCGTATCGAGGACCGAATCCAGCGAGCCGCCCAGTTGGCGGTAGCGTTTCTTATCGAAACATTTTAGATCGATCTTGAAAAAATCGGTCCAGGGGCGAATAAAATCGATGACGGCAGGCGTTCCGTTTCCATTGGAGACATAAGACGTGAACATCCCCCGCGCTTTCGCCTGTTTGAAAATCTCCACCGCCCACTCGGATGTAATGAGCGGTTCGTTATACGTCGCCGTGACGATTTTCACCCCGGAACGAACGGCGTAATCAGTTATCTCTTTCGCGGTTATTTCCCGGATATTCCCCCCAGCCATCGGATCGCGGATCGTTTGTGATATCTGCCAGTTCTGGCAAAACGAACAACGATAGTTGCAGCCCAGCATCCCGAAACTCAAGGCATCGGAACCGGGCAAAGCGTGGTAGAAGGGTTTTTTTTCGATGGGATCGCAGTGAAGAGCGGAGACATATCCGAACGGAACCTGAAGCGTTCCGTCGCGATTGAAACGAACCCGGCAGATTCCCGAACGTCCGTCCGAAATCTTGCAGCGATGTCCGCAGGCGGAACACCGAATCTTTCCATTCGGCAATGATTCGCACAGATGGCTTTCGCGGGTATGAGCCGCCAGGAGTTTTTCGATCGAACGATCGCTGCGGTTCGGTTTCATCGCTTGACGATCCACTTTCAAAACGAAACGGCAAAAAGTCAAAAACACATTCAGTGATGATAAGATACAGTATAAAGAATGGCTGTTGAAACTCTATATCTTGCCGTTTCGTCTGCAAGGTCTGACTTTTTATCCGATCGTGATTCAGAAAGGTTTCTAATTATTGTAAATCAATTATCATCAAGTCGCCTATAAAATTATGTTAGCCAGTTTTTGTGT
>CAZSIZ010000276.1:0-8532 GCA_964606645.1 uncultured bacterium | reverse complement strand
GAAGGAAACGTTTCGATTTTTCGTTGCTTGATAGGGGGTCGAATAGTTCCTTTTGGGGGATATGAGAAAAGCGTTCGGCGAATTCGGGCAGCGGATCGTCTGGATGCTCGAATGGAACCGGAGGTGGAGCGGAACGCTGCAAACCTGGATCGTGGACCGCGAGGGTGGAAAGGATCGTTTCGGCGCGGTCGAAGAAATGGGTCACTCCGACGTGGATTTTGAGCTGGCCGTACCGCCACGTCACGGTGACAACAAGCAGCAGGATGATTAAAGCCAAAATCAGCGCGCGAACGATCGTTACGGTCTTCATCTTTCAGTTAAAATCCGAAGAGTTGGCGGTAGTCTTCTTCCGCGAACCGGTCCGTCATCCCGGCGATGTAATCGGCGACGGTTCGAATCTGTCCGTCCGACTCGATCCGGTCCTGGAATGATTGGGGCAGCTGCCTGAGTTCGGAGGTGTAATGCTCAAACAGGTGTTTGATAATTCGGGCGCTTCGGCTTCGGGTTCGAAGAACCAGCGGATGGCGGTAGAGGTGCTCGAATAGAAATGCTTTCGTCTCTTTAACTTTTTCCTCGACCGGGGCACTGTATCCAACGGCTTCGTTGAAACGTGTATTACCCGATTCGTCCAAGCGGCGTGCGGATTCTTGGATAACGTCTTCGACGAGTGCGTTGATAACGGCGACGATGGTGCGGTAGCGTTTTCGCTTATCGTCCATATTCGGGTATTTCTTTTCAGTCGCTTCGTAACTCTCGCGCCAGAGAGGAATCATCAGAACTTTTTCCTTAGTGAGCAGGCCCGATTCGATCCCGTCGTCCAGATCGTGGGTATGATAGGAAATGGCGTCGGCGATATCGACGATTTGTTCTTCGATGGGGCGGAAATCGGCAAGTTCCCGGCCCATCCCCTGGTAAGGCGTATGGCCTTTGAGGATGCCGGTGCGGGTTTCGGTCGTGAGATTCAAACCGGGAAATCCGGCGTAACGGCACTCCAGCCGATCGACGATCCGGAGCGCCTGGGCGTTGTGTTCGAATCCGCCCTCCTTTTCGATCAGCCCATTCAAAACCCGCTCCCCGGCGTGTCCGAAGGGTGGATGTCCCAGATCGTGGGCAAGGGCGATGGCTTCGCAGAGGTCTTCGTTGGCGCGCAGGATACGGCTCAGTGTGCGGGCGATCTGCGCCACTTCGAGTGTGTGCGTCAGCCGGGTGCGGTAGTGATCGCACAGCCCGGCGACAAATACCTGGGTCTTATACTCCAGGCGGCGGAACGCGACGCAATGAATGATCCGGTCCCGGTCGCGCTGGAAGGCGGTGCGGTACTCGTGCTCGTCTTCGGAATGAATCCGTCCCAACGATTCACCCGAATGGGTGGCATAGGGGGCCAGGGTCTCTTTTTCCCGTTCTTCTTGAAGATGCCGAGTCAGAAGATATTGCGTTGTATGCGTCATGAGGTTTCTTCTTTTATTGAAAGTAATCATTAAGTTCTATTGGTACTTCGCCATTTCCGTAAAAAATCGCTAGGTCTGATAATGGGGATGCCCCGATGGCTTTTCAAGGTCAGCAAATGACGGTCCAGCGAAATCAGGTAATGAGCGTCCGCTCCCACGGCGCAGGCGATGAATTTTCGGTCGGTGGGATCGTCGATGGCCACGCGGATTCGGGGAACATCCATGATCCGATCGACCGACTCGCTGTGACTCAGTTCGGTCAGGAAACGCTTTGCTTTGCGGCGAATCGGAGGTATTCGGGTGAGAATGTGAGTGTATTCGCCGAGAATATCCGGGCTGGTGCAGAGAATCAATAATCCCCGCCGCCAGTCGCGAAGAATATCGGCAGACCGGGCGTTGAACAACACCGCCACGATCACACTGGTATCCAGAACGATCCTCAATGATTCCACTGGTGGTCATTCCCCTATCGTATCGAAAGGAGTGGAGCCGGGTCTGACCGAACTCATCTCTGTGATCTCATCTCCCACACGATAGCGGGCGCCTCCCAGGTAGTATACCAGCCGTATGTTTTCCAGCCAGCCATCATAATAAAACTGCGAATCGGCGGTGATCGTGAGAATTTCCGCTGTGATGAACGGCCGGTTCCCAGTGGGGATGATGTCCCGAACCCGGCATTCGATGTTGGCCAGGCACGAGCTCAGAATGAGTGGGCTGACGGATTGGGCACGCGATGTGGGAAGATTGAGATGCCGGATTTTATCGATATCCCGTCCGGTATGGAGACCGCAGAAATGGATTGTTTTCAGCATCCACTCACCAGGAACGCCTAAAACGAAGTCTCCTGACTCCCGCAAGTACTGATAGCTCATACTGCTTGGCTTCAGCGAAACGCCGATCATGGGCGGGTCCAGGCTGAGGGGCAGGTACCACGTCAAAGGGGCAATGGTGCAGTTCCGCCCAGAGCGGGTGGACATCAACAGGACGGGATGGGTCACCAGCATCTGGGAGAAACGGTCCGGATTAACGAATGCCATCGGTCGAAAGATTCTCCTTGCCCGTCATTGACTTTTCCATTTCGTTTGAGAGTTGACATTTCGTCACGATCCGGTAAAAAGTCAGACCTTGCAGACGAAACGGCAAGATATCGTGTTTCTTCAATTATTCTTTATACTCTTATTTTGCGGTCATAAAAAGTGTTTTCAATTTTTACCGTTTCGTTTTGGTGAAAGGCGTTCTGACAAGTTCCGAAAAACCAGGAACTTGTCAGAATCATAGTAATATTAAGTTAAGAACCGCCCGAATCGAGATCGTTCGGTGATTTTTCAGTTCATGGCCGTTGAATTTCCGGTAAAGCGTCATTACAATCGATGAGATATGTACTGATTTCCGGAAGCGGGTTTTTCCATTTCGGAACAATAAAAAAAAGAGATAAGCAAGCCGGCAACCATGGTGGATACAACCACATCAACGCTAACACGGTCTCCTTATGATATTCTGAAGGTGAACCGCTGGGACGACGACGAGACGATCAAGGCCCAATACTTTCATCTGGTGAAGCAATTCAATCCGGAATATTTCCCCGATGAATTTATTGAGATTCGAACGGCTTACGATATATTAAAAGAGCCAAACACACGCGCGACAAGCGATGTGGAGAATTTCTGCCCGCCGCCCCATTTTAAATCGGTTCATTATCCCTCCTTTCCAGGCCAACCCCTCTCTTTATTCAAGTTAAATCAAGAGATGAAAGCACTTTGCGGGGAAGGCAGGCCGGAGCACCTGGAAGGCGAAGACCGGGACAGAGCGGTAAAAATCCTTAACGGTGTTGGGCTTTATCAGATCGTTCACGGCCATCAGGACGAAGCCAGCGCGGCTTGGAATCAAATCCTTGTTTTGGCCCCCGACGACGAAGACGCAAAACGGAATCTTTATTACGCTTATTGGGCGCAAGGGATCGAAAAAGCCAAGGAAGAAGAGTACGCCGAAGCGGAAAAAATATTCAGCGAACTGATCGAGAAGGAATTCGTTCACGCCGTGATCTATCAAAATATCGCCTTGTCCCAGGAATTTCAAGGCAAAAAAGCCGAATCCGCCGAAGCCTGGAAGCAATGTCTGGACTCCTATAACCAGGAATTAAATGAGAATCCGAACGATCTGTATCTGAAAGCGCTTGTTTTGTCTGTCCATAAATTCACGGGGGGTAAGTTCCTTCAGGATAGCCGGATTATCGATACCAATGGTGAGTCCTTCGCCGGATCGGCCAAGGAACTGGGATACGCCTGTGTTCAGCAGGGAAATTGGTCTCAGGCCGTGGAAGCGCTGGGACGCGCCCTGGCCGAAGAACCGGACGACGTCGATGTGCTCTGTCAACTGGGATGGGGCTATTTGAACACGAACCAGCATCATAAAGCTTTTCACATGTGGAACAGCGCCCTTAAAAAAGCATCGGGCAAGAGGCAGGTACTGGATCACTTGGTGCGGGGCTATTCGATTTTCGGAAAAATGTTGAGAGACCAGCGGATTTTCAATCAGGCGCTGGTCCAATTCAAGAATGCCCTGAAACACGAACCGAATAACGTCGAACTACGCACATTGCTAGCGGAAACATATTTCGATATGCGTAACTTTACGTCGGCAGCGCGGGAATACGAGCGGATCATGGAGATCGAACCTCGTAACAAAGCCGCCCGACAGGGGATTCGGGAATCGAAACGGCTGGGAGGTTTGCGATGATCGGGTGGTTTCGCCGGACTGCGGCGGATCCCAAAGAACTGTTCCCCATCGAAAATCTTCCGGCGGAGCGGTACGGAGAAGGCCGAAGCGACGCGCTTGCATTGATTTACCGGCGGCCCCAAAAAGGGAATCAGGAACGAACCGCCCAACTACTTCCTGCAAATTTGAATCTGGATAAAGAAAAAGAGAGTTTTTTTCGCAGAATTTTGCCAATTTTAGATGGTTTTGATACAATATTCAGATATGCCCAACGGACGAATGTCGAGGACGATGAAACGCTCTCGAATTGGCTGAAGACCCTGGAAACGCTCTATCGCCGGTTATTCTCCGCCCTAGAAAAAGAGGGTCTGTCCGCGATAGAATCTAAAGGAAAATTACTGGATCTTACCGTGCATGAGGTGGTGGATACGCGGGAAGAGCCGGATGTGCCCGAAAATACCATCGTCGAGGAGATCGTGAAGGGCTATCAGTTTGGGCGCCGGATTCTACGGGATGCCAAGGTGATTGTTGCTAAAAAGACGAAATCCCATTGATCCAGAGTGGACCAAACAGTTTTTTTTGCTAAAATGGGCGGAGTATGTTATCGCAGTGGATATCAATTTGTTTTTTTACACCGATGAGTCGGTGACAAAATACCTGAAAATATGATAATATTTCATCACATTAACCGGTAGAGGTCTTTGACCGGGGGAGTATCAGTTTCATGGCACGAATTCTGGGTATCGATCTTGGAACGACAAACTCTGTTGTTGCTTACATGGAGGGGGAAACCCCGACAATCATCCCAAACGACGTTGGCGACCGAATCACCCCTTCTATCGTCTATTACCAAGATGATGGAAGCGTGCTCGTCGGTAAAACAGCCCGACGTGCGGCCGGTCTTAATCCGGAGCGCTCGGTCTTTTCGATCAAACGTCATATGGGCAGCGCGCACCGGGTCTCGATCGATGGGGATGAGCATACACCGCAAGAAGTCTCGTCCTGTATCTTGCAGAAAATGAAGACCGACGCCGAGAATTATCTTGGGGAAGAATGCCCTCAAGCCGTCATCACGGTTCCCGCGTATTTTACCGACGCGCAACGGCAAGCAACCCGCGACGCCGGGCAGATCGCGGGATTCCACGTCAGGCGCATCATCGACGAACCGACGGCCGCCGCAATTTCCTACGGTCTGGAGAAGGAAAACGACCAAGTCCTGATGGTCTACGACCTCGGTGGCGGAACCTTCGATGTCTCGATCATCGAAATGGTGGGTGGTGTTTTTCAAGTTCTCTCCATTAAAGGAAACAATCATCTTGGCGGCGACGACTTCGATGCCCGAATCGTCGAGTATTTGCTGGAAGAATTCAAAAAGAAAGAAGATATCGACCTTTCCGGCGATCCCAAAGCGATGTTCCGCCTGCGGGAAGCCGCTCAAGAAGCGAAAATCGAATTGTCCGGTGTCACTCGAACCGATATAATCGTCGATGCCGTCGCAATGACCTCCAAAGGCCCCGTTACGCTGGAACAGGAACTGACACGGGCTACATTCGAGAGTCTGGTTCACGATCTGATGGAGATGACCGTCGATCCAACTCGCGATGCGATTCAGGATTCCGGCTTAACCCCCGATGACATCTCGAACGTGTTGTTGGTCGGTGGAAGTACCCGGATTCCGGCGATCCAGGAACTGGTCTCGAAAATCGTCGCGAAGGAACCACGTAAAGATGTCAGCCCGGATGAATGCGTTGCGTTGGGCGCGGCGGTTCAAGCCTCGATTCTGGCCCCGCTGGATGACGAACTGGAAAAATCCGCCGGCGATCTGGTCCATAAGGATGGTCCGGTTATCGTTCACTTAACCCCGTTTTCTCTGGGTGTCGGTTTGGCCGACGACCGGTACGGCGTGCTGATCGAACGGAACTCGACCTATCCCACCGAAGCACGCGATCTATTCACCACCACGAGGGATTTCCAGGACGCCATCAGTTTCCCGGTCTACGAAGGGGAAGAAATGGTGGCTTCGGCAAATACATTCCTGGATATGCTGCGGATCGATAACATCCCCCCCGCCCCACGCGGGGTTCCACGTATCGAGGTAACGTTCCGGCTCAATCAGGACCGTATTCTCGAGGCGACGGCGAAAGATCTGACGACAAATAAAGAGGTCAGCATTACGGTGATGGCAACCGATAACCGCTTGACTGAAGAAGAGGTCAATGAACTGACCAAGCAGGCGCAAGAGCGGGTGGCGAATTTGCTGGCCAGCCGAAAAGAAGAAGATTTCTCCAACGAAGTGGACAGTATGGTGTTCCGGGCCAAGCGGGTCTTTTCCGAGCAAGACGATCCCCTGGCCGAAGAAGCCATGCGGGTGGTCGATGAGTTAGAACTGGCGCGCAACGAGGATGATAACGAGTTACTCCAGGAGAAAATGGGGCATCTCAACGAAATACTGACCAAGTACGAAACCGCCGATTATTAATGATTGGGCGTTTGCCGGTCAGTCGTTTTTCTATACACCGATTTCCATCCGAGGCGGTCTCTGGCCGTCTCGTTTATTTTTAGGGATTGAGCGGTTGATAGAAAACGCTTGATATTGAAGGTGGTTATCCAGCGAAAAATAAAATCCTATGATGGGTGTAACGGCGTTTATCTCTCAATCGTTGGATCCATAAGGGTGGTTTTCCGGTTTGGGTCAGGCTGGAATCGTATGTTGCATCTTTAAGATAACGTGTAACAGGCCGATAATGACTATGCGATGGATGCGAGTATAATTATGTAGACCTTAACTCGGCTCACTCACCCTTAAAAACCATCGTGTCCACTTGTCGATGTGACACAATGCTCTCTCCCGGAGGGAGAGGGAACTCGAAGACTTATAGACAATTGTCAGGAAAGGATTTCAGGGGATGGAGACTATCAATTGCCCTGCTTGCGGGACGAATAATCCGGTCGATGCCGTTCAGTGCAGCGGATGTCAGGAAGACCTTGTCGCCGTCAAGGAACTGATGGATTCGGCGAAAACCCATTACAACGAAGCCTTGGCCTTGGCCCATTCCGGGAAATTGGACGAAGCCACCGGTCAGATCGAAGCCGCCTTAACGCTCTTCGGGCATAATTCCGAATACCACAACCTGCTGGGAACGATTCTCGCTCAGAAAGAGCAGTACGAAGGCGCGATCCGGGCCTGGGAACGCTGTCTGGCGCTGGATTCGGGGATGGAGAACGCCTACCGGAATATCGGCAAGGCCCAGGATATGATCGACGAAGAAGCCGAAGAGCAGCGCAAACGTCCGTTTCTGCTGACGGCCATCGGAGCCAGTATCCTCGCGGCGATTTTTCTGCTGACAACCGGTTTTTTCGCCGTTCATTCTCTCTATAAAAATAAAAAGATCGCCTCGTTGACCAACGATCTCGATATCGCGACAACCGCTGGTTCCTCTTGGAAGAAGAAATTCGAAACGCTGAACGCCCGCTTTCCCGCTCAGGGAATTCAAGGCTTGACCCAGCTGATCGATAACCAGAAGAAAGAAATCGAGAAGCAAGCTGGAACGATCAATTCATTGAATGAGCGCTGGAAGAAAGGTACGACTCAACGCTCGACGGACGTCCTACGCTACCGTGGACAAATCACCACTTTGCAAGACGAGAAAGCGCAGCTGCAAAAACGAGTCGGGACGATCGGTAAATTACAAGCGGTGAATACGGCGAATGAGTTGAAAATCCGAACCTATCTCAAGACAATCGAAACACATGCGGCTATGATTCTTTCCGCCAGCAACGAAGTCGCCGATCTGAAGGCCCGGCTTGGATTGGCCCAGCGAAGTTTGGATACCGTGAAATCGGATCACTCCGAAAATCTGGATTCAGTTAAAAAAACCTATGATAAAACCGTGGAAAGTCTTCGCAGCCAGTTGAATGAACGGGAAGATGAGATCGGCGAATTCGAACGCGATCGAGCCAATCGGCACTATGCCAATGGACTGACGATCGACGCGTTGAAAAAAACCGGAAACAATGATTATCCAAACGCCTTCCAGGCCCTCGAATCCGCCCTGTCCCGTCACGAAAAGAATATCGTAGCGCTTTATCTCCGCGATGAAATCAGGCGTGTTTTGGACGATCCCGTTGAACGGGAAACCAGGAACAGGGAATTCCAGAATCGAAACGAACTTCGCGAGACGGTCCGAAGTCAGCTCGCCGACCGGAATTTGAGTCAGGCGAAAGACCATTTTAAGCAAGGGCGTTTTACACTCGCCGTTGAGTCCGCACGGCAAGCGATCGCAATTCTCCCGGATGGAGCCAGAGAAGTAAAAACGTGCCAAAAACTGATCCAGGACGCGGAGCTGGATGAGGAAAAGATGGCGATGTG
>CAZSIZ010000275.1:0-8555 GCA_964606645.1 uncultured bacterium | reverse complement strand
CAGCGCAATTGGCTGTTTTATACACGGCGGGAGGCGGGGAAGGGGCCGTCTCATGGGCGAGGTACGTCCGTGATTTGGTATGATGTCGAAAGCCAGCGAAAGACAGTGATCGGATACGGCCTGCAAACGCTGAAAGAGACAGACTTTGAAGACCGGTGGCTGTACGGTATCCAAACGACTGACGATCGATCGAGAAAAGCGGCCCGATTGGCGGTTAGTGAAAATTCCAAATTGGAGATTCTGCCCGGAGACTGGGGCGTGGGGTACAATTCGCTGTATATCAATCCCGCGCATCCTGTCATTGTGTCCAGAGATCACAACTACCGGGATTATTATTACGCGACGAAAGGAACGCGGGACATCCCGTTTGTCGCACGTCACTTCTTCGATCATTTGTTGGACGGGACAAAACGGACACTCCCTTTCCCGTTGATGGATGGATCGCATTTTTCCTGGGATGGCAGCGGAACGTATTTCATGGCGGGAAACGGGCCGGTTCGGGGGCGGAAGTGGGATGAGCCGCTGCCGGGCAACATCCATTTTCTTTCTAACATCAGCGTGGGGGATATCTGCGCCTGTGGGAAAAGCGGGCGCTGGGTTTGCGGCAGTACCGGCGGCGGCCGGGGGCCGCTGCAACTCACGGATACTCGTTCCGGCGACGGCTGGACAGTTACCAAAACCTACTCGTTTCTCTGTTTTCCCAACGCGCAGGACAATTCCGGCCCATACGATATCGACGCGAAGGGAAGCCCGGACGGAACGAAAATCGCCTTTATCTCAACCTACGATCTGAAAGACGGTCCCGCCGCCACGGTCGTGGAGAAGCCCGGTCCGGATCGGATCGTCGTGGATTCGACCGAGGGATTTCCTGAGCGGGGACGATTGGTGAATCCATCCGGATTTGGCGGAGAGGTGCTTTCGTACGAGCGGAAAACGCCAACATCGTTTGTAAAAATCTCTCGCGGTCTATACGGAACGTCTTCCAATTCGAGTATCGGACGGGGACGTACCTTGATGTCGTTTGACGCCCTGCTGCTTGATGAGGAAGTGCGCCGAGGGAATTTACTGCCTCCCCGGTCCGTGAGCCGAATCGTTCAGGATAAGGAATCGCCACTGATGTGGCAGCGGTCGTCGGATCTCTATGTGGCCGTCGTGCGTCTGCCGGACCGTCCGGTGCTGCGTGTGACCGGCGAGGGTATGGAATTGATCCCTGGAGAGAATCATTGGGAGACGCATGGCTACTCTATTTTTCGCAATGGAACCCAGGTCAATGACCGGCTGATTCGTCCGGGAGAGAGGTTGCAACTGACGGAGAAGGGGGAGTATACCGCAAGCGCGGTGGAATGGTCGGGGCTGGAAAGCGCACACAGCCGGGCGGTTTCGTTTGACGGCAAACAGGTGCTTCATGTTTTGCGTGATACGCCGGATGATTTTTCCAGGACACGTTCGCGCTATCTTTGGAACGATCGGGAAATTAAGGAAAGTGAAATCCAGGATAAAAAGAATGTGATGGAAGAGATCGTTCATACCACCGATGGATTGATCCACCGAAGAATTCTCGATCTGGGGAAGATTGTGCGGCAGCAGGATATAAACGCGCAAGGCAAGCCGATTCGTCATTTGTTCTTTGAAGACGGGCGGTTAAGCCGCCGGGAATATTGTAACCGCCAGGGGGAGAGGGTCAGCCAGGAGATCTTCGGCCCGGATGGACTAATCACCGAATCGATCCGTTACCGTGGAGAGCGGAAAGACCGTCATTGGTGGTATGAAGGCGGCATACCGGTGAAATATGAAGATCCTCCCAATCTGTATGTAAAAAAGAATAACGCATGGGAAAAGCACAATCTGAAATAACACTATATTCAAGTTCGCGCCTGTTTGTTGCAGTAGTGCATAAAGCAAGCGTAAATCTATCTGTAGAGGATGTGTCCGATGAAGCTACTTTCCGTTTTCAAGAAGTGCGGGTGGGTGTGTATGTGGATCGCAGGGCTGACTGGTTCGGTGTTCGCGGAGAACTGGCTTCAGTATCAATTCGACAGCCGTCATTCGGGCAATGTGCCGGACCGGAACGTTTCGGATTCGCTCTCTTTGGTGGGAGCCGT
Organism: uncultured bacterium; assembly: GCA_964606645.1. Taxonomy (GTDB): domain Bacteria; phylum Hinthialibacterota; class Hinthialibacteria; order Hinthialibacterales; family Hinthialibacteraceae; genus CAZSIZ01. The sequence goes on along the minus strand of CAZSIZ010000275.1, from coordinate 6,453 downwards.
GCCGCTGTCGGACGCGATTTTCACTTCACCGGTGGTGCGTGACGGAAAAGTGTATTCCGTGGATGGTTCCGGAACGGCTTTTTGTATTGACGTGAACACGCTGGAGGTGATTTGGAAAACGAAGACGGCCGGCGGGAAGGGGAATTGTAACAATGTATCGTCTCCGGTTCTCGCGTGGCGGTATCTGCATTTCGGCACGATGGCCGGGAATTATTATGTGCTGGACGCGGAGACGGGAGACGTGGTGAAAAAGATTGTCTGCAACGATCCGATTTTCAGCACGCCGGTGTCCGCCAACGACCGTGTCTACTTTGCCACGGTGGGAGCACGGGTGTATGCGGTTCGAGAGAATGGCGAACTTTGCTGGACGTGGGATTTCGTACAAGAGGAACTTGGATTTACCGGAGACCGTTGGAGCGGCCAGGAATGGCTTCAACACAAGGAGGGGCGTGTGACCTGGCGGGATCATTTCTGCTGTTCGCGGGATCTCTCCATCAATGGGAAAACCATCGTTATTCCGGCCGGTGGGCGGACGATCTTTTTGGAGGATCGAGACGAAAATCCAAAACTGCTCGATATCGGGCTGATCCCGAAATATCACGGAAACGAGTATCCGGCGGCATTCGGGCAGAGCATCGGGGAGGATGGAAGCGTTTATGTACAATATCACCGGCGGGATAACTCTGGCCGGGTAGAGATACTGAAACGGAAGGATGGCGGTGTTGAGACGGACTACGTGAAAGGGACAGAAACGGCGATCAATCTTCATGGCCTGTTGAGTTTCAGTCCGGTCAGTTTACGTGGACGGGATGTATACCGGTGCCGTCCTGAGGAGGGTTTGGCGTTCTGCAAACATTCACCCGGTGCGCCGACTCAGCCGCTTGGCGGTTATCCCTCGATCACGCCGCCGGTGCTGCTGCGTGACAAGGGAGTTTATGGCGGTTTGGATGGGCGGCTGTATGTCGTGCCTCTCTCCGGAAGCGGGAACCTGTGGTCGTTCCGGACCGCGTTTGGAAGCCCGATCACGGCTCCGGCGGCGGTTTGCGATGGGAGAATTTATTTCGGGTGCGAGGACGGATATCTGTATATTCTCGGCCCGGACGGAAATGCGAAACTGCCTGCGAAGGATTTGGGAATCTGGAATATCCGCAGTCCGTTAAAAGGCCCCATGACCGGGCCGGAATACAATTGGTACTCGAATTATGGAAACCAGTCGAATTCCAACGCCAACGAACAAGGGATCGAGCCGCCGGTGAAAATCAATTGGATTCGCCGGGTAGAAGGCACGGTGAAACACCTTCCCGTGAGCGGCGGCGGGCGGTTGTACACTCACACGGCGGAAGGACAGATCATCGCGGTCGAACAGGAAACCGGACGCCTGCTGTGGCGGCGTCACTGGCCGAATGTCTATCTCTCGTTTACGTCGCCCCTTTATTACAAAGAGCGTTTACTGCTGCCCCAGGCAGGGATGAAGAAATCGATGGTTCGCTGCCTGGATGCGGCGACAGGTGAATTGATATGGGAAGCGCCATTTACCGGATCGCCGAGTTGGAGCCGCCAAGCCCCACCAGTGGTTTATAAGAATCGGGTGATCTACGCGTCGGGATCTGGCCAGTATACGGCGCAAGGTACGGACAAGGCTTTTATTTTCAGCGGGAAACCGGTCGAATCCCCCGGCGGCGAAGAGATCATGAGCTGGATGTATACCCACAACAATCCTTATTATCCGAAAGACAACAAACCCTTGATCTGGGCGTGGGATTTGGAAACGGGCAAAGAGGTCTGGAAGATCGACTTTTCAGATATCGGACGCGGCGGCAATGACTGCGGTTTGTGCCTGATGGATGGGAAACTCTATTACTCGACCTTTTTCGGTTATTCCGCCAGCCAAAAGAAAAGACGGGGGCTTCCGCCCGAACCGAACGGGCTGACGGTATCGCTCGATCCGGTGACCGGTGATGTGTTGTGGAAAAGCACCGATCATTACGTGACCGCTGGCTGCACCCTTTCTGGCCGCGACGGACGTTTGTACCTGGGCGGATACAACCAGCCGAACGAGGAAACGAAGGAGCGGTATATCTGGTGTCTCGATGCCAAGGACGGATCGATGATCTGGCAATCGGATCCGGTCACTTCCGCCGTGAACGTCGTCAGTGTGGGCAAGGACTTTATCTTTTCCAACGCAATCCGGGGCGACGGGCACGTGATCGACAAGAAGACGGGGAAGATCGTTTCCCGCTTTAACAACAATTACGCCTGTACCCGTTTTTCGCTGTCCGGTCCTTATTTGATGGGAGCGAATATGGACATGGTGGATTTATCCGATAACAGCAAGTTGGTATCGACCGGACCGGCCATCGATTCGCGTGAATGTCTGGGCGCGACCGTTTCCAACGGAAGAGTCTATTACACGTCTCAAGCGAGCGGATTGCAGGTTTCGCAGGTGTTTGGAGCGGAAGCCGCCACCGTGGAAGCACCATGGGAACTCGAAGGGGAAAAGTAGGTTCATCAGTTTGAATTTATTCTTCTTGTTGGGCGCTAAAATATAGAGTTATCCCTCTCGAATATTCTATCAGCCTTGATATACAAGAACTTACGGTTTTTGAAAATCTAAAGCCGAATACTACTAATGACACTACACAGATGAATCCTATCCTCAGAGACTCTCTTGTAACATCCTGTCCGATACCCGATAGATACTACAGACCGGCTTTTCAACTCAATATCCACCATCGTAAACCAATCATATTTCTTCCCCATTTCGAAGTGGGGGATTGCAATCCGAGTGCATGACGTGCTATCTGACATCAGGTGGAATTTCAGGAAGGTCGTTGATATTTATATTCTTACTCCACATACACCGTTCAATATCAATATGAAGTGAATTAATAAATCTTCTTAACAAACATCTGTAAAACAACGAAAGAGTACCATTTTGTCACGCTGGAGTTTGAAACGGGTTGAAGGACTGTATAGAATACCGGGATCGGTATCGAACCGGACCGCCAGTCGGTTTTCGTACCAACAGCCTGTTCGCGCGCATTATCTACGATGGGACCGGCGGTCAAAAACGGACGTCCAACTCGGTCAATATTCTGTCGCACCTGGATTTTTTTGGGAATATCGATAGCCCATTCCTGTTACGAGAAGGCTGCCACAGGGAGCGTATGAACGCGCTGAACTGACTTTATCCTACCAGTAATGGTTTGGGCGTTCTCTGTTTGATTTACGGTTACACTGCCCTATCCCCTTGATACTATATCTACAACTGTAATATTAGTGCTTGACAGTACAGAAAAGGAACGTTATCCTTTAGACTGGTGGTGAGGGAATCTATATACGTTTATCCTATAATAGGAGGTATGTTAGAATGCGAATTCTGATAGCGATGACATCAACTTTGATTCTTTTTCTATGCGTATTGGTTAGTGCTGACATATTGAAAGCGATCGAGCAAGATGTGCCTCCCATCGACATCGAAACGGGTTTAGAGATTCCCTCCGAGGGATACTGTGACCAACCTTACATTGTGAAATTAAAAGACGGAACTTGGCTTTGCGTCATGACCACTGGTATGGGGCATGAGGGATCTCAGAACCAGCACGTCGTTTCTACGCGCAGTCACGACAAAGGAAAGACGTGGAGTCCGTTGGTGGATGTCGAACCGGCCAGTGAACCGGAGGCGTCATGGGCCATGCCGTTTCTAACTCCGTCAGGGCGGGTTTATGTCTTTTACACATTCAACGCTCGAAACATGCGGGAGGTTATCGCGGATTCGGAGTATGCGCAAAAACGCGTCGATACGTTGGGTGAATATGCTTTTAAGTATTCGGATGATGGTGGAAAAACGTGGTCGAAAGAACGATGGTATATCCCCGTTCGGGAGACCACTATCGACCGTGACAATCCATACCAAGGGTCCGTCCGTTTTTTTTGGGGAGTCGGTAAGCCGATGGTTCATGACGGGGCGATGTACCTTGGCTTTTCCAAAGTCGGTCGATTTGGCGAAGGATTTATCGCCGAGTCGGAGTCGTGGTTTTTGAAAAGCGATAACATTCTGATCGAAACGGATGCAGAAAAACTCCGTTGGGAAACCTTGCCAGAGGGAGACCGCGGCTTGCGTTCACCCGAAGGCCCGATTGCGGAAGAAGTGAATCTGGTTACATTGTCCGATCGGTCACTGTTTTGTACTTACCGAACTGTTGCCGGTCATCCCTGCCATGCCTATTCAAGGGACGGGGGAAAGACGTGGACACCAACTGCGTTTATGACCTTTCAACCTGGTGGACCATTAGTGAACCACCCCCGTGCCGCCAATTTTGTTCGCAAACTGACTGAGGGACCTTACGCTGGGCGATACATTTACTGGTTTCACAACCACAACGGACGGGGATACGAAGGACGCAATCCCGCCTATCTTCTAGGTGGAATCGAGCGCGACTCACCTGAAGGTAAAGTGATTCATTGGGGCGAACCCATCGCTGTGCTCTATTCCAATGATCCCAAAGTGCGAATCAGCTACCCGGATTTTATTTGGGACGATGGGCTTTATATCACGGAGACACAAAAAACAACGGCACGCGTTCACGCTATACCTGATGAATTTTTGCGTTATCTATGGAAATCGAGTTCGGATTAAACGTTGGATTTCAGGCGCTCTTGGGCGGAGCGGATCATGTTTTCCGTTTCTTTCCCAATTCATGAAGTCATCTATGATGGCGTTGTTTTGCGCCAGGCCATCCATCGTTGGAACCATCCTTTCGTGTTCCTTGTCCGACTCGAGTCATTTCATTAACCGGGATACCGATAAAACTGTCGTAGGGACAACGCGCCCGTCCGTCAGGATTGGCAAGGGGGATGATCGAGACACGGCATTTGTCAAAGCTATCACGAAGGCGCGGCCACTCTTTTTCTCGCCAATCCATACCGGTCTCGACGATGCGAATCAGATTCAGCAGGCCCACGATCCCTTCCACTTCATGTCCGTGAGGTGCGCCGATGAGGTGCGCCGATGAGGTAGACGATCGGCAGAGCTGTCTTCTTTTTTCGAGCGTAATAAACCATATCCCTGGCCGCCACAGCCGAGTTATAGTTCGCTTGGCTTTGTATGTCCACCTTTGGACCATAAGTGACGAGATACACGGGTCGGCCACCGGGAGAGAGAGCGATGGTCTTGGTTTTTCCGTGTTCAATAGCAGTAACGGCGGCCTCAACATCATCGACTGTACTTTTCCAGTAAACGGGAATCTCGCTCTGAGGATAGTTACGCTCGATCTCCGCTGCATGCGAAACAATCACATTTACGAAGAATACGATTGGGAGCAGAAATCTAATTGTTAATACTGGTTTCCTCTTGAAAACATCATTCAGCCTCCTGTCCATTGCAATTCGTTATTGAATGACTATCTCTATTGTTCCTGTTTCCAAAAAGGATAGCGGTCTATTGGTTCATCGCGCACCGTCAGTGTGACCGAGCTGTTATCTTCAGAATTGACGACTTTGTAACACCGGCTGCTTCCCCTTGGATAAATCGACGGGTTTAAGCAGAACGAATATAGTAGTAATAGACATTACTTTGCGTCAGTGGTTTCTGGCGCGTTCTTCTCCGTAACCCTTAAATCCAGGATATCCACTGGGCAGTTCGAAAACGTATTGTCTTGCAGTACGATTGTTTCCGCTTCCTGACTGATACGAACACCCGTTTTTTGCTTGTGGCCAGATGTGTTTATGAATTGGGAGTGGATGATGGTGATATCGCGGGTTTTCCATTGAATGTCAATACCAATACCGTTGTCGCGAATGAGACAATTCTCAATTCGGTTACGGTTTCCACTTCTGAATTCAGTGGTTCCTTTTCGGAAAAGGATACCCACCTCACCATTCCGTTCGATCGTGCAATTTTTTAGAACGTTATCCGTATCGCGATGCCCGACGTTAATTCCGTATTTTTTATTCTCTGACGTAATGCAATGATCGACGAGTCCGTCGGAGACTCCCCAGCAGAAAAAGATTCCCTGACTGTTCCCATAGGCTTCGCAATCCCGAAAGACGGGTCTTTGGGAACCACTCCCTGGATGGAATCCAAGTCCGGCGTGATCGATCGATTGGCAGTTTTGAAAGTGGATATCGTCACAGACCTGGAAACTGAAACCATCCCCATTGTAATTTTTCGCGATCACATTCTCAAAATCCCACTGGTTGCAGTATTGGATAAAGACCGCGCCGGTATAGTTGCCGTTCAAGTAGCCATTCTCACTGCGATTGCCGTCGAGCGTCAGGTCTTTCACATGGACGTTATCCACATTTTCGGCGCTGAGGATCGGAAAGATAGTCGAAGCAGTGGGGCGATCGCTTAACCAGAAATTTTTTTGGGTACGGTGATCGAAAAATACGACATTTTTTTGTATCCGTTCACAACTTACATTCAATTGAATCCAACCCCAGAAGCACTCG
>CAZSIZ010000274.1:0-8565 GCA_964606645.1 uncultured bacterium | reverse complement strand
TCAAGATGTCCAAAAAAATGGGTCGATTTAGGAGTGGATTTGCGAGGTCTGTTATAATAAAATTCGATCACAATACAATCACAAAATTTAAATTCAAAATTCATCTATCAGCCGAAGGCTGACAAATGATAACTGAAAACTGATAATAGGTTTCATTAAATGAGAGGTTTTGCCAGCGACAACAATTCCGGCGTTCATCCCGAAGTGATGGAAGCGATCTCGGCGGCGAACACCGGCCATACCATCGCTTACGGAGACGATCCCTATACGGAAGAGGCTGTTCGGAAAATCAAAGACTGTTTCGGTGAAGAGACCGAGCCGTTTTTCGTTTTCGGGGGTACGGCCGCCAACGTTCTCGGTCTCGATCGAGTCACGGCCCCATATCACTCAATCATCTGTGCCGAGTCGTCGCACGTCCATAACGATGAATGCGGCGCCCCGGAACGATTTACCGGCTGCAAACTGCTGACGGTCCCTTCACCCGATGGCAAGATCGCGGTAGAGGGGATCGAAAAGCACCTGCACGGCTTCGATTTCGAGCATCACTCGCAGCCGAAAGCCGTGACCATCACTCAGGCGACCGAACTCGGAACGGTCTACACCCCACAGGAGATCGAAGCCATCGCCGATTACGTCCATAGCTTCGGTCTTCTGCTCCACATCGATGGAGCCAGGCTGTGCAACGCCGCCGTGAGCCTGGGCGTCAGCCTGCGCCGCATCACGACCGATGTCGGGGTAGACGTGTTGTCGTTCGGCGGCACGAAAAACGGATTGATGTTCGGAGAATGCGTCGTTTTCCTGAAAAAGAATTTAGCCAGGCATTTCAAATACATCCGCAAACAGGGGATGCAGCTCGCCTCGAAGATGCGGTACATCGGTGCGCAGTATTCCGCCTATCTGTCCAACGATCTATGGCTCAGAAACGCGAAACACGCCAACGAGATGGCGAGGCTGCTGGCAGATGAAGTAGAGTCGATCCCACAGGTCCAGTTGACGCAGAAAGTAGAATCGAACGGCGTCTTCGCGATCGTACCCAAGGACGCGATCCCCAATCTCCAAAAAAAGTACTTCTTCTACGTCTGGAACGAGTCCACCTCCGAGGTCCGCTGGATGACCTCCTACGACACCACCCCGCAAGATGTAACCAACTTCGCCCGCCACATCAAAGAAACACTATTCTGAACCTCTGCTCTGGCCTGACAATCCGACGTGTGAAAATCCAGAAAAAATCCGCATGTATTTGACTCCACACCCCAATTTCCCCTATAATACTATAATAAGTCCTTTTTTCGTGATTTGATCCGTGGGTACTGTTTCCCGCGAAAGGGGAAAGAAATGTACGTGAATAAGCTGAGAACGCCGATCATTCTACCGACTGTTCTGATGGTGGTATGCGGGTTGCTCTGGACAGCCACCGGGCAGCAAGCAAATTCCGACGTGCTGAAGATGAAAAAAGGGGAGGTCGAAGGCCGAATCCTGGAAAACTCCGCCCGGGTGCTGGTCGTGGAGACGATCGCCGGTGAATACGTGGTCATCGCCAAGACTCAAGTGGACGGGATTCAGGAAGAATCCGAACCCGAATTCTACTTCCGCCGCGCCCGGCTTCATGAAAACGATGGAAACGACAAACGGGCGTTGGTGGATTATCTCGAAACCCTCAACCGCGCCCCCGAACACCAAAAGGCCAAACAAGGTATCCAGAAAATCAACTATCGAAAAAAGAAAGCCCAATGGGACGAGGGCATGACGGTAGCGAACCAGCACCTGGATAATCAGGAATACAATTCTGCGCTGACCGCGTTCCAGAACGTCCTCACACTTCAGCCCGAAGAGACGTTAGCCCGGTTGATCGTGCGGAAAATGAGCGCCACTCACGAACGCCTGGCGTTTCTCTATTACGACCACTGCATGGATCAGGAAGCGATCGTGGAACTGGCGAAAGCGGAAGAATTGAATCCCAGCAGCGCGGAAATCTATTACATCCTCGGACGCATTCACGAAACCGACCGAAAATTCGATCTCGCCCGGCTGGAATTCGAACGGGCGCTCGAAATGGACCCGGATCATTCCAGCGCGCGCCGGCATTTAACCGAAGTCATTGAAGAAGCCCAGCGGCGGCGTGACCGGTTACGATAATCCACACCCGGTGAGTTCTCAAAAAAACACTCATAAACGCGCAAACAGAGGCTATCCCCATGCGCCGCTCGTATCTCATTACCGTCTTCCTATTGACCGGTCTAGCAGCGATCGTCTCATTCGCCGAAAAGAGACCCCTTCTTCCCCCGATTCTAGTCATTACGGATTTGCGTATGATGGGCGATGAAGCCTCGGTCGCCGAAGCGCAGGCGTTCAGCGAATTCGTGCGGAAGGAGATCGAACGGACCGGCTTGTACCGAATCCTGAGCCGTTCCTCCATGCGGGCGATCCTGAAAGCCAACTCGTTTACGCTGCAGGCCCACGAACTCTCCGATTTCGCCCGGATGGGGCGATTGCTGGGCGCGGATCAGGTCATGGCTGGTTATCTGAAACGAAACGGGAAATCTCTTGAGATCACCCTGCGTGTTATCGACGTCCGCAGAGCCAGGTTTATCAACACCGCGCGCCGTGTCGCCGTCGACAGGCCGGTCTCTTCGTTCTTAGGCGATTGGGGCCGTGAATTTATCTGTGAGACGTTCGAAATCGATCCCCGTCATCTGCAGTCGGACGCCCCAACCGCGCCGGTCTCAATACCGAGCTTAAAACCCACTCCAATCCCCAGGGCCATCCAGACGAAATATCCCGGAATGATCTTTATTCCCGCCGGAAACACCCTGGTGGGATCGAACAACGGCGATCCCTGCGAACGCCCGGCTCATCAAGTGCGGATCGAAGCGTTTTATATCGGTCAATTCGAAGTGACGTGTGAAGAATACGCCGAATTCATTCACACCACGTCTCATGCGCCGCCACCCGATTGGAATGGATCCGATGTGCCTTCCGGCCTGGACAAGCATCCCGTCTCGCGGGTCTCGTTCGAGGATGCGGAAGCCTATTGCTTATGGCGGGGAGGCCGTCTCCCGTCCGAAGCCGAATGGGAACGCGCGGCGCGAGGATCGGGCCGTCGGATTTATCCCTGGGGAAACCAATTCGATTCCAACCGGGCCAACACGTGGGATTCAGGCCGAAAGGGAACGGCCCCCGTCGGCAGTTACCCCCAAGGGAAAAGCGGATTTGGAGTGGAGGACATTTCCGGCAACGTGTTTGAATGGGTCGCAGACTTCTTCGCACCGTATCCAGGCGCGAAAATCAAAGTGAAGGATTACGACAAACACTACCGCGTCCTTCGCGGCGGTTCCTGGAATTTCAACGACTATTACGCCCGTTCCACGCATCGTCTCGCCCGTTCCGGCGGAGAAAAGGGACGCTCTTTCGGCTTCCGCTTCGCCCGCGATCCATAAACGAACCGCTCGATTTCGATCGGCAAATCCGTTCCGAAAAGATGCCGTTATTTCCTTATAGTGATATAATCTCAATAAGTGATTACAGGAATACGTCTGTTTCGCTCGTTTACTAGTGCTCTGTCACACGTGCTTAGATGGGTAACAGAATGATGCAGGGGCAGGTCTTGTGCCTGCCCATGTTCAATCCACCCCGTCATTTCAAGCGTGACATAATACCGGAATGAAAGAAGCCAATCTTACCGTTCTCCACGTGGTCAGTATCTGGAATGATTAGAGCGGTTCTCAAAAGTATGTTCGTATTGATAACGCTGGAATTCTATAAAACCTTAGCTTTTCAAGGTTTTATAGAAACGCTTATCAGAACGTACTTTTGAAAAATAGTCTAAGGGAGTCGTGTTGTGAAACACAGGTTTATCATCGGAGCGCTGATTGTCTGTTTCGCCGTACCACCGTCATTGCACGCGGATGTCATCCATTTCAAAAACGGGAAAAAGATCGAAGGCGTCGTTCGCGAATCCAGCGCGGATGAGATTATCGTCAATACGCCGGGTGGCGTTTTTTCATTCAAGCGGGATACGATCGACCGGATCGAAGCAAGTTCGAAATTATCGAACATCCTGACCCAAGCCCGTGGTGAGACCATTCGCGGAAACCATTCCGAAGCCATCTTTCTCTTCGCCGATGCCCTGCGTCTCGCTCAGACCGAGGATGAGAAGAAACCGATCCTCGAACAACAGGAAACGGTCGTCGAGAAATACGCTGAAAGCCTTTCCCGGCACGATCCACTCACCCAGGGGCTGGACGATATCCAGCAGATCGAATCGATCAAAACCGTCATTTCCGATCCGGGAATGCTGGCGATACTTCAATCGGCGAAATTGCAGATGGACAATAAAACCGTCCGGGCGCACTACGAAGCGGGCAAGAACCAACGGCTGCGAAAAAATTATTCCCAGGCCATCGAACATTATACGACCGTCCGTCAGTATTTCCCTGAAAATCCGCTCGCGGAGGGGTTGGACCGGACCATTGTCGATATCTATTTTACGTGGGGCGAAGCGGAATACCGACGCTCGAAAAAACCAAGTCCCATAGCCCGCGATGCCTTCCTTAATGTGTTGAAATACGCGCCGTCTCACAATATGTCCCACTATTACTTAGGCATGATGGCGGTGGTCGACGAACGTTACGACGAAGCCTTGTCCTATCTTTCCAAGGTCGATTCCAACCTGCTCGTTTCCAGGGATGCAAGGCGCTTGAGAGTCGTTCTTTCCCGCGTCGAGCAGGCGCTCAAACCCAAACCGACTTTTGCGCCCCGTCCCGTCTATGTTCCACCCCCGGTTCCTACCCCGGAACCGTCGCGTACCGAGAAAGTCACGGTTTGGTTTTCGGATGCGTGGGATTCCGTCAAGAATCTGGTACTGAATTTCCGCGAGGAAGGCCCGGAAAGTCTACCCGCGATCTTGAACTGGATCTGGAATATCCTGATCGTCCTCGTCGCGTTTATTTTTCTGTGGTATATCCCGATGCGTGTCGTGCTGAGCGATCTGCCCAAACGGAAAGTTCTCTATTACAACTGGCGTAAAATCGTCCAATACACCGGGCTGATCGGTTTGATCCTCTATTTCCTCGACCGCCTCCGCCACGAGACCCCCCGGTCGAGATGCCCGTCATGCAGCCGCGCCGTCGACGACCCGGACTTGTTCGAGGATTTCGATTTCGACAAATGTCCTTTCTGTGAAACCAAGATCAAGTCGCCGTTTACGATTCCCGGCCTGATCCAATCCAAAACGGCCGGCTTGGCCCGGAATCCGAAACTGTCAGAAAGTTTCCACGATGAAGCCTTGCGGGATCAAATGTCCGAACTGATCTACTTGATCCTGATCCAGGGGGTGAAAATCCGCGCCGGTGACATTCACATCATCCCGGAAGAAGAGAAACTGTCGGTTTATTTCCGCGTCGATGGGGTGATCACCGAATCATTCTCGACGGAACGGGAACTCGCCGATTTAATGTCGAAATGCGTCAAAATGACGTGTAACCTGAACGTAGCCGACCAGCGAAACGTTCAGGAAGGCCATTTCCGCCGCGTCATCATGGGCGAGGAATTGAACGTCCGCGTCTCGACGGTCCCGCAGAAGCGCGGTGAAAAAATCGTCTTGCGCATCCTCGACAAAAACGCCACCCACGCACCACTGGACCGTCTGGGATACCGGGATAAATCGTTGAATCGATACCAGGAAGCCATCCACGCGCCCCACGGCCTGATTCTCATCACAGGTCCGGCCGACAGTGGAAAGACGACGCTTCTTTACTCGTCATTGCAGTTCATCAACGACGGAAAACGGGATATCGCGACGGTCGAGAATCCGATCGAATACGAGATAGACGGTATCCATCAGGTTCAATACAATCCGGCGTCCGGCATGACCTACGGAGCCGCGCTGAGTACCATTCTCCGTCAGGAACCGGAAGTGGTTCTTGTCGGGGATATTCGGGACCGTGACGCGGTGGGAATTGCTGTCGATGTCGCGAAAAAACGGCTGGTCTTCACGTCGTTTTACGCTTTCGATACATCTGCGGCGCTGCATCGTATAATCGAAATCGGAGCCGATCCGGAGCAGTTGACCAAACTCGATCTATGTGTAATCGCTCAACGGCTGGTGCGCCGTCTCTGCCCGCATTGCAAGAAACAGACCTCCGCTTCGGCGAAGGAACTTCGGATTCTCGGCGGCAGTGAAGCGAGAATGCTCGAAGCCCAGCCGATCCACCGCCCGCGTGGCTGCCGCGAGTGCAATAAAACGGGATATTTGGGGCGTGTCGGGATTTACGAATTGCAAGTCCCCACTCAGGCAATCCTCGACAGAGTATCGGCGGGAGCCAACCCGGTAGAAATCCGCGAATTGGCGATCCAGTCCGGATTGAAAACCCTAGCCGAAGAAGGCGTCCTAAAAGTCCTGGCTGGAGTAACCTCCCTGGAAGAAGTCATCCGAGTCACCACCGACGACACCCTCCCCGATTAACCCACCATAACATTGATCTTTTTTAAGTCCACTTTACTTAACTTGATTTCCATATTGTAACGTATCCATGAATTATTACACCATCCTTATTTATATAAAAATTTGGTTCTTCTCCAAAAAGTGTGGGTGAGATAGAGGTCTAAGCGTCACCGGCGGCTCCATCTATCCTATTCTGAGTGATCAAAAACAGAAAAGGAAGAAGGAGAGAGCCGATGACAGGAGATAGTATAACCCAGTTATTTGGAATACCAGGATTTCGGATTTCATCAGGAGAACCGCTGTTTGTAGATGGGGAGAGTGATCGCCCCTACGTGATGGTCGAGATGTTTCGTGAGAAGAAGGAATATCGCTGTTCTTGTGGTCGAACGTTTGACCACTATGAAGATGGCGACGATCGAAGCGTAAGAGACCTCTCGTTTGGCGAATGGGATGTGTATTTGATCTTTTTTCAGGTGCGAGTGAATTGTCCGGCTTGTGGCATTCAAACAGAGGCGTTGGACTGGCTGCGCCCCTTCCAGCGACAGACGATTCGGTTTGAGAATCTTGTGGCTCGTTTGTGTGAAATCACCTCGCTTTCCGCCGTGGCCCGATTGATGGACTTGGATTGGAAAACCGTTAAACGTATCGATAAGTGGGCGTTGGAAAAGAAATGGAATCCTCCGAAATTTGATGATTTAAGGATACTGGCAGTAGATGAGATCGCCATTAAAAAAGGGCATCAATACGCAACCGTCATTCTGGATTTCGAGAAAAAGCGGGTGGTATGGGTTGAGGAAGGGCGCAAGGAAGAGTCCTTAACTCGTTTCTACGAGAGGATCGGCTCCGAACGGTGTGATCGGATTGAAGCCATCGCGATGGATATGTGGAAACCCTATATGAAGGCTACGAAAAAATGTTGTCCGAAAGCAGAGATCGTTTTTGACAAGTTTCATATCATCGCTCACATGGGTAAAGTGATCGACGAAGTACGGAACCAGCAGTACAAAAAAGCGTCCAGGAAGCATCAGGAAGTTTTGAAGGGAATCAAGTATCTTCTGCTTCAGAAACGGAAGAACGTGCGAGGTAATCGTCGGGTGCGTCTCTCGGAAGTTTTGGCAATCAATAAACCGCTCAACACGGTGCATCTGCTTCGGGAAGATTTGAAGCAATTGTGGGAGTATCAATATCCTGGAGCCGCACTCAATTTCTTTCAGGATTGGTATCGAATGGCCATGTACTCGAAGATTGAGCCTCTAAAAAAATTCGCTCGAATGCTGAAACGTCATTGGGATGGAATCGTGGCCCATTGCCAATACAAAATCCATACCTCGTTATTGGAAGGAATCAATAATAAAGCGAAGGTCATCAAACGGGTTGCTTATGGATATCACGACTCGGATTATTTCTTTCTCAAACTGCGAGCCGCCTTTCCCGGTGTTCAATCATGAGCGGTTTTACCCATACAGATTGGAGAAGAACCAAAAATTTTTGCTTGACAAAGAACTTTTAAATACAATAATATAAATGTGTAGTATCTTTTTTGTTTGAATCTTGATTTAGATCAATCCCAATAAAAAGGAAATTTATAAAATGAAAAAAGTAATTTTGGTTTGTAGGGATTGCGGTTGCGAGGAACGTATTGATGTATACTCTCCTGAAGAGGCTATAAAGAAAAATATTTCAACGAAGCCTCCACGTTGTCCAAAGTGTGGTAGTTACAGAGTCGAGTTGCATGATTAAAGGTAAATAGAATAACATGAAACCTAGAGTGTTTGTGAGTTCTGTTATTGAGAACTTCCAAGATTTTCGGGAAGCCGCTCGTTCTGGAATATTAAAAACCGGTGCAGAACCTATTTTAGTTAACGAAGATTTTCCATCTCTAAATGTTTCGCCAAGAAATGCTTGTTTAGATGGAGTTGATAGTTCTGATTTTTTTATTCTTGTTATAGGTAGTCGAGGTGGTTGGAAAACACCTTCTGGAAAACTAGTAGTGGAAGAAGAATTATTTCGTGCAAAGGAACGGAAAATACCTATCCTTTTTTTCTTTCAAGAAACAGACCGCGATTCTGACAGGGCAATCGCATGAAATTGTAGAAGAGTTATCCAGATAAAACTTTGAGAAG
>CAZSIZ010000273.1:0-8594 GCA_964606645.1 uncultured bacterium | reverse complement strand
GGTGTGTTATTTTTTTGCGATGGAGGATTGCTTTGACTGGATTCTAAACTGTCAGGTGTTTTTGAATTTGTTTCAGGCGGCGTGGGAGAACTTTCCTTGCTTTCATCCCCCTGACTCGAATCACCCGTTTCTGGAGCGCCTTCTCCGTTAGCCCCACCCGTTCCCGCGCCGCTCCCCTGGCCGTTTCCTGAACTGTCCCCCTGTCCATTTCCTTGACCTGAATTCTGGGGTGCATTGGAAGGGGAATTGTTTGGTGCGCTGGTGGATGGATTGTTGTTCGATGGCGCGTTCGACGGTGGGGAAGGGGCGTTCTGTGGATTGTTGTTTGGAGGTGAATCGTTCGGTGCGCTGGGTGGATTCTGCTCCGAATCGGAGTTCGGCATGTCATTATCATTATCGTTATCATTATCGTTGTTGCTATTGTTATCGTTATCCGAATCATTCGGGTTGGGTGAGGTTTGCTCTGGTGGATCGGATGGTTTGGATGAATCGTTTTTCTCTTTTGGGTTGTCATTCTTATTCGGTTTGGACTTGTTTGAATTCGCTTGATTCGGCTTGTTGGATTTTTCCGAAGATTGGCTTTTTTTATCCGACTGTTTTGAATCGGGATCGCTGTTGGAAGGGGTGTTCTCTTTCGCTTTTGTGTCAGTGTTTTTTTCAGTTTGTGGTTGATCGTTTTTGGAATCTGAACGATCTGAATTCGATGCCGAGTGGTCCGAAGCATTCGACTTGCTGTTTTTTTGTCCCGATGAATCGCGGGAGGGCTTATCGCCTTCGGGAAGTTCGGAACGCTCTCGTTTGTCTAATTCTTCATCCCGTCGGTCACGGTCTTTGAAATCGGGATCGGCTCCTCCACCCGAACCGCTTCCTCCGGAACCGGACGAATGGCTTGATGGGAGAAAAGGTTCGTTTCGATCCTTCTCTGCTTCTTTATAAGTCAGCGTGAATTCGGTGTGGTTGTTCCCGTCTCCCGGTTGCCCATCGTTGACGGTTAATTGGTATTGAAAATAGCGAGCTTCCTGGTTGAGTTGAACGCTGGTGGATTCGAGTGGTTGGCTCCAGGGGCCGTAGGGAGTGTCCGCGCCCCGGCTGGATCGGCAGCGCACCGATACGCGATCGCGTCGGTCGTCGTCCCACGAAAACGCCAGCAGGATCGACGGACGCTCCAAATCGAACTCACCGATGATTTCGGGCAGCCCGCCGGATTGCTGAAACCGCTCCACTGCTTTTTTTGCCTCGAAGGCAGGAACGGCACGCGGTGTTTCCCAAAGAATCGTTTCTCCGCCGCCGGTGAAAGTTCCGCGAGTTTCAGTGGGTGAGCCGGTCTGTTCGTTGATTCGGTAGACCACCGGATCGCCGTTACGATCGAGGACAAATCCGATGATCCCGCCACGTCCAAGTGAATCTTTCGTGGCCCATCGCGCCTGCGGTTCCAATAAAGATGCTGTCACCAAATTCCATTCCCCCGACCGCCGGACGAAACCCCATACACTTCCATGCGCGGTAAGCAGAGGTGAGTATTGCTCTCCACTGGGAAGCGTTCCCCAACGTTGATGTTCGGTTGATGGCTCGAATCGATTGTGGCGAACGATCGACGGAGGGTGCTGGGTTTCATCGACGGAGATCGACCAGGCGTAGGAATGGGTTGTACAAGTCCGGCGGGAAGCGGGAGGCGAATTTCTTCCTCCCTCGTTTCCTGGGTTCCCCGTGCGGATACGCTCCGCACCCGCTCCCCATGCGGACTTGAAGTCCTCAACCTCATAGTGACGTATTCGTTTGATATCGGCAACTGAAGATACAGCGATCGAACAGAGAATTAGAATGCTCTGAAGCAGTCTCATATCCGTATACCATTTCCCTTAATCAAAGAATAAAAAATGAATCAATTAAATTCTGACACGCTCTTTAATAGCCAAGGTTGTGCCATTTCCAGAAAAAAATATCATTTTGTGCGTAACTATTTGCGGATGGAAGAGTTATACACTGATGAATATTGAGAGGGCCGACAGTTATCCGTGTCTGGCTCTTCAATTTGAGGAATTAGCGGTTGAGCGTTTATCAATTTGAGAGCGCATGGGAGATTAGAGGCTTAAAAACGGTGTTCGACAGAAGTTCGGACACATTAACAAACGTTGTTTTCAATCCCCTTGCTTGCGTTCCAATCTTTGATTAGAGTGTTCTACTCTGGCTTTATCGTGAATATCACCATCATTATCATTAGAACTTCATGCAAAAAATCCCCTCGCCCCCTGGGAGAGGGTTAGGGTGAGGGAAAAGACTTAAAATATTGAATTTTGAAAGACTATCATTATAGAAAATCGAAAGGAAGAAAAAGATGAAACTTCATTGGGGTTTAAGTCTGATCCTGGTACTCGGAATCGCCGCTGTATCATTCGGAACCGGCGAGGCGCATTCGGCGGAATCTGCGGAGAAGAAGATTACGATTCCCGATACGGAAGAAGTGGCTGTTTTGGAAACGACCAAAGGTCCTATCGTCGTCCAATTTTTCCCGGATGTCGCCCCCGGTCACGTGAATAACTTCAAGAAACTGTCGAAAGAGAAATTTTACGACGGTGTGAAATTCCATCGGATCATCAAAGGTTTCATGATCCAGACCGGCTGTCCCAACACCAAAAAATCGAAAGATACCCGCACGTGGGGAACGGGCGATCCCGGTTATAAGATCAAAGCTGAATTCAATAAAAAGCCGCACTTGCGGGGCGTTCTGTCCATGGCCCGCAGCCGAGACCCGAACAGCGCCGGCAGCCAGTTCTTTATCTGCCATGGCGAAGCGAAATTCCTGGATAACCAATACACTGTCTTTGGTAAAACAGTCGTTGGATTGGACGTTGTCGATTTAATCGTCAAGCAAGAAACCAAACCCAACGCGGGCGGAGAGGTCAGCCTCCCGGTAAAACCCGACTCGATCAAAAAAGCCAGTATCATGACCTGGAAAGCCTCTCAGGACTATCTCAAAAAACTGGCCAAAGAAGCAAAAGAGAAAAAAGAAGAAAAGAAAAAATAGAATGCCTCATCGAGGATGAATCGAATGAATGAAAACGCTCAGGAAGAAATCGCCGTCCTGAAAACTTCCAAAGGGACGATTGCGCTTCGTTTCTTTTCGGACATTGCGCCTTTGCATGTGGATAATTTCAAAAATTTAGCGCGGGAGAATTTCTACGATGGCTTGCTGTTCCACCGCGTGATCGCTGGTTTTATGATCCAGGGCGGCTGTCCCAACACTCGCGAAGATCGTATCTATGCCTGGGGAACGGGCGGTCCGGGCCACACCGTCAAAGCGGAATTCAGCGACCGCCCGCATACCAAAGGCACGCTCTCCATGGCCCGGGGAAAAGACCCGGATAGCGCCGGGAGCCAGTTTTTTATCTGCCACGGCGACGCGGCGTTCCTGGACGGTCAATACACTGTCTTCGGCGAGGTTATGGACGGTCTTGATGTCGTGGACACTATTGCGGAAGCCGAAGTCGAAACGAATTCGTCGGGTGAAAGCAGTATGCCGGTCGAACCGGTTGAAGTCGAATCCGTGACGATCGTTTCGCTGGCGGAATACCAGCCGTCATCCTCGTAATTCGTCCGAATCGATCGCTTACCACCATCCCATTTTCGGTTGTGGAGGGCTGGAAAGACAGAAAAGCCGCGTTAATCTATTGATAGAACTATTGGCGCCGGGAAATCCTGCGGCAATGTCGTCCCGTGAATCAGGTCAGGTCCGAAAGGAAGCAGCCTTAAGCGATGTTCGGCATGTGCCGTAGGTTTTCCCGGCACGAATGTTAAACTCCCTTTGGAGAGTACTGAAATTAAATCCCTTCTCCCTCTGGGAGAGGATTAGGGCCGTAGGGGCAACCCCCCGTGGTTGCCCTGTACCCCCTGAGGTTTAGTAAGTAGGGTGAGCTAGCGTAGCCCATCATTCCTTACTACAACGCAGGAACAACCATCCATTCAACGCGGGCAGACGCTCGCCGGACGAACGCTCATGGCGCAATTAACCTACATCGTATCCGCCCTGAAACACCGTCCCTCCACGTTCGCCGAAGTGCTCGCCCAGGATCACGTCACCCAAACACTGAAAAACAGCCTGGCGCGCAATCAGATCGCCAACGCCTATCTGTTCGCCGGACCGCGCGGGACCGGCAAAACCACCACTGCCCGTATCCTGGCGAAAGCGCTCAACTGCGAAGACCGGCAGGACTCGGAGCCGTGCAATCGATGCGATTCCTGTCTCGCCGTTAATCGAGGCACTCACCCGGACGTGCTCGAAATCGATGCCGCCTCCAATACCGGCGTGGATCACATCCGGGAATTGAGGCAAAACGTTCGTTTTTCCCCGTCGATGAGCGCTTACAAGATCTATATCATCGACGAAGTTCACATGCTCTCCAAAAGCGCCGAGAACGCGTTTCTGAAGACGCTGGAAGAACCGCCCTCGCATTGCTGCTTCATCATGGCGACGACGGAACTGCACAAGCTTCTCCCCACGATCCTCTCACGCTGTCAGCGCTATCAGCTGCGCCGCATCCCCAACCAGATTATCGTCGATCATTTGAGACGGATCGTCTCGCTCGATGAAACGTTGGAAATCGCCGATCCGGCCGAGATCGAGCGCATCCTGTTCCTCATTGCGCGGGCATCCGAAGGCGGATTGCGGGATGCGCTCTTTTCCCTGGACCAGTTGCTGGCGTTCTGTTCGGGCAAACTCAACTTGGCCGAAGTCGAGGAAATCCTCGGTGCGATCGAATTCGATGTGGTGGACCGCTACATCCGCGCGATCCTGCAGGAGAATTATCAGACGATCGTTGAGACGGTGGAGTCCATCACCAACCAGGGAAAAGATATCGGTCTCTTTTTCAAAGAATGTATGATGACCCTGCGTAACTTGGCTGTCATTAAAGTCTCAAAAAAGAACCTGGCGCTGCTCGAACTGCCGGAGGATTACAGCAAACAACTGATCGAAACCGCCGAATTGACGACGCTCGAACAGATTCTCTACATCACCGATATGTTCTGGGATGCCGAGTACCGCATCCGGCACTCGGCGATGGCTCGAATGATTTTCGAGATGGCCTCCATCAAAGCCGCCAAAGCCGGACAGGCAGTAAAAATCGAAAGTCTCATCAAGAAATTATCGTCCGGCGGACCGATCCAGATTCAAGTACTGAATGCCGCTCCATCGCTCCCGCCGCAGCCGGTCCAATCGCCGCCCCCCAGGCCAGCACCCGAACCTGAGCCGCAAACTGCGCCACCGCTCTCTTCGTCGGAACCACAAGCACCCCAGACGGACTCTGCTGAACCTGCAGGCTGGAAGCCTGCACCACAAGTGCCACAGTCGGACGCCGAGTCAGCCGCCGAACCAGCGGCCGTACCGCTCACCCCGTCCGCCGATTCGCTCTCATCGATGTGGAACAAGTTTCTTCACGATATCGAGGAACGCGATCCGGTCATCCGCGCCGCGCTGGAAAACGCGGTTCCTCTCGAACTAGATGGGGATACGATTCGAACCGCGTTTCCTTCAACAAAAAAATTTCATCTAGGTCAATTAAACAAACCTGTCAATCAAAAGAAACTGAAACAGTATATTGAAAAATCATTCGGCGGGAATTATAGGATCGTCTACGAAGTGCGGGACGATTGCACCGCCCCGCAGAATACGGACGCGGTGGAGGCTGCCCCCCCATCCGCCCAGATGCAGCAATTAAAGAAAGAATTGTTCGATAAAGTTCAAAACGATAAAATCTTCATTAAACTACAGGAAGAGCTTCCCGGACAGATCGTCGATGTGAAGCCGGAAGTGACGACATAGCGGCGTTATTGAAATCGCATGATAGTAAGACGATTGGCCGCTAGAGCGGTTTTCAATATATCGTTCGGACTGAATGCGTTACGACTTGTAAAATCCCGTGTTTTGTCGGGATTTTACAAACGCCACTAAGAACGTATTTCTGAATATTAGTCTGAAGGAGTGAATGAATGAAAGGGCTTGGCAATCTCGGAAATATCGCCAACATGATGAAGCAGGCTCAGCAGATGCAGCAGAAACTGGGTGACCTGCAGGGTGAACTGGAACAGGAAACGATCACCGCCGAATCGGGAGGCGGGATGGTAACCGTCACCATGAACGGCAAGCAGAAGATCACCTCCATCAAAATCGAACGGGAAATCGTCAATCCGGACGATGCCGCGATGCTGGAAGATTTAATCACGGTGGCGATCAATCAAGCGCAGGATCGGGTTCAAGCGCTGGTCAAAGAGCGGATGCTCTCCCTCACCGGCGGGATCCCGATTCCCGGATTGACACCATGAGCGATCTACCCCGCCCGCTTTCCTGGATCCCCGCCGTCGAGGCGGTCTCCAAGCAGCTGGCCAAGCTGCCGGGCATCGGTCCGCGCATGGCCCAGCGCTTGACCTTCGCGCTTCTCAAGCGGAAGAAATCGGATATCCAGGCATTGCTATCCGCGTTGGATCAGCTTCAGAACGAAGTGCTTCACTGCACGGTCTGCGGTAATTACGCCCAGGCCGATCCCTGCCCGATCTGTCAGGGCGAGGGGCGGGACACGTCTCTCCTTTGTGTGGTCGAACAGCCCCAAGACATGTTGGCGATCGAGCGCACGGGCAAGTATACCGGGCTGTATCACATTCTCGGCGGGGCACTCTCTCCGATCGATGGTATCGGCCCGGACGAGATCGGCGTCCCCAAACTGCTCAACCGCCTGAAGGACCACCGCATCGACGAAGTGATCCTCGCCACCAACCCCACGATGGAAGGCGACGCGACGGCGGTTTATCTCCAGGAAAGTATCGCCCCGCTCGGCGTCAAAGTAACCCGCCTGGCCCGAGGCCTCCCCTCCGGCAGCGACCTCGAATACGCCGACGAAACTACGTTAGCCATGGCTCTCTCCTCCCGCCTCGCCCTGTAAGATTTTTTGGTTCCTTTTAGAATTTTAATAGCAGCACAACGGATACAATCCAACTTGAAAGCGGAGAGGAATAGAATGAAGAAATATATCTATCTTGTTTTCATAATCTATGCGGCAACGATTCAAGTCAGTTTTTCCAGCAGCGCCAGCGAGCCTTCTGCTTCTCAACTGCCGCAGCGGGGTGTCTGCGCTCATCGCGGGGCGATGGCCACGCATCCCGAAAACACACTGCCCGCGTTCCGGGAAGCGATCCGGCTGGGCGCGCACATGATCGAGTTCGATGTCCAGACAACCAAGGATGGAAAGCTGGTCATCATGCACGACGCCACCGTCAATCGTACGACAAACGGAAAAGGCAAGATAGACAATCTGACATTGGCTGAATTGAAGCAACTCGACGCGGGAGTTAAAAAAGGTCCACAATTCAAGGGAACGCGGATTCCAACATTGACCGAAACACTATTGGTGATGTCGGGAAATGTATGGCTCAACGTTCATCTGAAGGGAGGCGAAGCACTGGCGTTGAAAGTGGCCGAAACGATTGTGCGTGAAAACCGTCAGCATCAGGCGTTTCTCGCTTGTGGCGCAGCCTCCGCCAAAGCCGTTCGCCGCGCATATCCCGAAATCGCGATCTGCAACATGGAACGGCAGTCAGACTCGATGGACTACGCCACCCAAACCATCGAAGGCCGCTATCAATTCATACAGTTGCTGAGCCGAAGCGGGGAAGTCTCACCCGCCGTTATCCAAAAACTGAAAGACCACAAAATTCGGATCAACTACTGCTGTGTTGAGACGCCCGCTCAGCTATGCTTCCTGTTAGACGCGGGAGTGGAATTCCCATTGGTCAACGACGTCGCGCCGATGATGAACGCCGCGAAGAAGATCGGGATTCAGCCACTCCAACCCATTCCTCACAAGAAATAGCTGTGCTCACTCGGTTTACTTAGTTACATCCAGGCAAATAAAATCCCCTGCGGCATTACGGGCGAAAACTTTCCCGTGCGACAAGACCGGAACCGTCCAGCATTTGCCGGTAAGGACTTGCTTGCGGCAGAGCGGGGTAAATCCTTTTTCCGTGGCCTCGGCGATGACCAATTCTCCTTTTTCGCTGAGCACAACCAACTTTCCATCGGCCAGCATTAGAGAACCTTTACCCAGGCCTTTCTGTTTCCAGACATTCTCACCGGTTTTGTAATTGAGGCATGAAAGTGTTTTTTCGTCAAAACCGTACAGATATCCATTCCACAAAACACAGGCATTCATGTGATTCCGCATCAGGCGGTTTTTCCACAATTCTTTGACTTCACCATTAGAACCGATTTCTACAAGCGCACAGCCTTTATTGTAACCGGTTGAGAGGAATATTTCATTTTCATTAAAAAGTGGCGTGGCTGCATTGACGCCGTAGCTGGTATCCCACGCATATTTTCCTGTCTCTTTACCGGTTTTGGCGTCCAGGATAACCAGACCGAATTTGGGGAAAATGGCGATAAACCGTTTACCGTTCAAATCGAATGCGATAGGGGAGGAATAAGCGGCCCCGTAATTTTCCGTTTTCCAAATCGTGTTACCCTTTTTATCCATTGCGATCGCGGGGCCGACATCGAGAATAATACGGTCGCCCTCCAGCAAGGGAGAAAGGGAAAAACGCCAGGTGGG
>CAZSIZ010000272.1:0-8693 GCA_964606645.1 uncultured bacterium | reverse complement strand
TAACCTACCTTAAAATAGGTGAAAATTTGTCTTGACAATGGGGTACACTTCATTCGATACGAGAGCACGTTGCTTTCGTACATCATCGATCATAAAACGACCGGCCCACCATGTCGACTGATAATATCTCGGTTATTGGTAGACAGTCATTTCCTCCGTGATCCGCTGGAATTCGCGCTGCATGACTTGGTTCTCGAATCCGCGCAGTTCCGGCATATCGAGCCGCATGAGCGTGTCGAAGCGTTGGCGGCCGTGCTGGATCAGCATGGCGACGTTGCCGCTGACCTTGACGGTTTTGTACGTGTTCCGGGCTGTTTCCAGATTTTTTTCGAGCACTTCGTTTTCGCGGGCGATCATGTCAGCCTGGCTTTTCAGATAGGCGATGTAGGATTGCGCGGCCGTGACGGTCAGGCCGTTCGATTCGATATTACTCCTCAGCGCGGTTTCGTTGTGTCCCCCCTCTCCGATCAGCCGCCGGGCTTCACCGATATTGTCTTCAGCGTCTTTGATATACGTTTTCAAGATCGGGATGTGGTCTTCGTGGACCGACCGGATGAATGATTTCTGGATCCGGTCCAGGGTTTCATTCAGCACGACGTACATCCCGTAATAACGCTCGGCGATTTCGATCGTTTCACCGCTCTCCTCGGTCAGGCGCTGGAGTTGAAACGTCACTTTCTTGAGGTTGTCGAAGACGTTAACCAGTTTGACGAACTGATCTCCCACCACGGAAAACAAGAGACTATCGATGCCTTCGTCCGTGATCGTCAGACCGATTCGGCGTAGTTTTTTCGCGAATTCGGCTTTGATGTTTTCGATCCGGTTCTGGTAATCGTCGGCGTTCTCTTCCTCATCGGCGATAAGGTTGTCGTAGTATTCTTTCGTTTTTTTCAGTGGATTGATCTTACCGAACGTTCCCAGGCTGTTGTTTTTTGGGGCCGTCAGACGCAGTTCCTTGTAACGGGCGGCGGCGAGACGGCTCTCTTTGACTTTCGCCTGCAACTCACGGATATCGGCACGGTTGCGTTCCAGCCCCGACAGGTTGAGGCTATCGATGGCTTTGTCCAGCAGCCGGTCGATCTCGCGTTGGTTGCTTCGCTGGTCCTTGCCGTAGATATAGGTGCGCTTGGGAAGAGTTTCGTGAAGATCCTTGTGTTCCAGGGCGGATTCCAGGGTGGGGAGCAGTTCGCTGAATATTTCCTGAATGTAACCTTCTTCTTCCTCGATGTTTATTTCGTTGGCCGTGTGTTCCGGTTGAGAAACCGTTACTGCCTCCTCGGCTGTGAACGCGGAAGCATTGAGGAAAGCGATACTGAGGAGAAGAATCACCGCCACGTTAAACGGCAGGCATCTAAAGATGAAATTTGAGCGAATAGACAACGGCCCGATCTTCATGATCGAAGCCCTCCTTCACTGGGACTGGATACTTAAAGAACGCTTGATTTGCAGGAATGTTACGCGTTTCCAATCGAAGGACGCTCGTAACGCTCACGCTGCAAGAGAGATATTTGTTTTTTGATTATACACGTCTAAATTGGATACGGAAACAAGTAGGGTTTAGGATCTAAATAGAGTTATTGTAGAATTGATACGTTTTAGTGTTATGGTAGATCGAAAAACGTGATTTACTCTACAAAACGAAAAGAATTGTCTGAATCTGGATACCCAGGATGAAAGGATATTCAGGATATTTCTTAGTAATTATGATGGATCGAAGACTGATAACTGAAAAAGAGAGACCTCCGGTAACATTTCCGGCGTGGATGGGGTAGTATCCGGTGGGATATCCGATTTTAAAACCAGTGGCTGAACGCTGATTGAATATACGTTGAAACGGATACTTGAGACGATTATGATTGAAGAAAAACTGACCTTGCTGATCGTCGATGACGATCGTGTCATCCGAAAATCCCTGGTCCTGTTCGCCCAGTCGAAGGGATACCGCTTCATTGAAGCGGTCAATGGGTTGAAAGCGCTTGAAATTCTTGAAAACCATACACCGGATTTGATCCTAAGCGACATTGAAATGCCCGAAATGAGCGGTTTGGAATTTCTCGAGGAAAAAGCCAAGAAGGATATCGATATTCCGATCATCATGATGACCGGGCACGGGTCCATCGAATACGCGATTAACGCCATGAAAAACGGGGCTTCTGATTTTCTGACCAAACCCATCGATCTCGTTTATATGACCAAGGTCATCGACCGTGTGCTGGAACGTAGCGCCATGGAGCGGAGAATCAAGGAACAGCAGAGGCAACTGGATCAGGACTTGAAACACGCCGCCACAATCCAGACACGTCTACTTCCGGAGCCGATCGACACGCCCTATCTTTCCTTGCAATACCGCTTCCAGCCCTTGATCGCCATCGGGGGCGATTACTTTACCATCCATCAATACAACGAACAGAAAATTGCCGTGGCGTTATACGACGTCTGCGGGCATGGTGTTTCAGCCGCATTAACGGCCCAACTCCTCCATAGCGAACTCAAAGCGCGTCTGTCGGAATTCCGTCCACCCTCCAACGTCATCGATCGTGTCAACCGTTTTTTCCTGAAAACCATTGACAACACGAATATGTTCGCCACGATGATCGTTGCTCTGATCGACACCGAAGATGGCCGGATGACCGTCTCGAACGCCGGGCATCCGGAGATGTTCGTCTTACATAAGGGACAAATGGAATTGGATACGATTCCATCGCATATCCCTGCCGTGGGGATCATACCAAAAATCTTAGGCGACCGAAACGAAACCGTTATGGAATTATCCCCTGGAGACCGGATTATCCTCTATACGGACGGTTTCATCGAATCGCAAAATTCGGCGAAGGAAATGCTGCAGCACGAAGGTTTTAAGGCCATGCTCGAACGGAACGACCATCTTCCCCCCACTGAATTTCTGGCGGCTGTTTTCGATGAACTTGACCGTTTCCAGGACAGTGAACCGGACGACGATCTCACCCTCGTTGCCGTCGATGTGAAGGAAGGGGCCTAGGATCAGATTTTATGGTGAATTGATAATTATCTGATCTGATTATGTTTGTATTGGTTTTGTTGAGGTCCGTTCTTGATTTCTTCCAGTATTTACTTGATTTTGAGAGATCGAACAACTATTGTCTAAGAAGATAAAAAATAAAACTATTTTCGGAGTTTCGATATGCGTATGATTCGACTGGGTATCGCTGTGTTCACTATTGGATGGGTGCTTTTATTGGGAACAATCGCTTCCGCACAGGAGATTTTCGAATACATGCCGGACGATGCGATTCTGCTTCCTCAGGAATTGCGTGATTTTGATGAGAATTACATCTTCAAATTGGGATCGGGAGTCTATGATATGGAGGCCCAACTCTATTTCAAAGGCGGTTCTCCCATCTTGGAGGGTGCTGGAAGCGGATTTGGGTCGGAGGCTACCGTTCTTGATTTTCTCACTTATTCCTTGCTTGTAGAGGATTCGCGAGCGTTGTCTATTCGTGGGCCAGTCACGATTCGGAATCTGACGATTGTCAATGTGGGGGGAAGGGCGATGGACCTGCGCACGGGAAATATCGGGACTCCGTCCGATGTACCAGTGATTTTTGAGAATGTCTGGTTCGTCAACTGCCGGACGGTCTTCAAATCGACGGGTGGACGCACGGTGGGAACACCGGAAGCTCCCATGATCGTGAAAAACTGCGTGGCGGCGATCGCGGCGGATTATCCTTCGGAGTTCGGGGAACCGCAATCCGCCATCAATCTTCGGGATACCTCGTACGCCTGGTTCGACCATTGCGATTTCTTCAATCTTCGGGAATTGACTCATCTGATCATCAACGATCCGGTAGAGGCTCCCAACGACGGTCCGGGTGTAACGGTGACCAACTCTATCCTACTCGGCACCAATGGAAATGACGGAACCGTTGAAACCGACGATCTTTATGTGAACGCGGGATCGGCGACCTTGAACCATTGCGTTCTATGGGATCTGCTTTCGGAAGGTGAACTGCTGAAAACCGGTGATGGAACTCTCGAACTCGCCGATACGATAACAGCGAATCCGATGTATGCGGCGGCTCTCCCCACGCTGAATGCGGATGAACTGGATTTCAATTTACTCCCCGGCTCTCCCGGTAACGGCTTGGGAAGCGATGGTTTGAACGCCGGTTCAATCGCGGAAGAACCCGTCGCGGTGTTTGATTGGAGCCTCTTCTGAATCCAGAGTAACAGGTCAGCCGTGTGAAATACAAAGTCCTCCCCCCAAGCTTGGGGGAGGGATTATTCACTTCAGTCGGCTAACCAAATACAATCCCGATAAAAAGCCATTCATCCGCACGTTTTGTTGAAAACCATTCTAAGATAAAATTTCCGAAATCGACTGAATTTTTATTATTAACGTGACGTATTGAAACAATTAACGTACTATTAGTGTATTAGTAATTAAATTTTTAAAAAGATGTTCCTGATTGAATCGATAATGAAAAAAGGCATCCTCTCCACGCTGCTCAATCCTCAATCCAAAACGTTATTGTTTCGTCAACTGCTGATGGTGCTTCGGCGTTCTCACAGTTTTTGGCTGATGGGAATCGCGCTGTTCGTGATCGGTTTCGGGTTTACCGTGGCGTATAACAAATACACTCAGCAAAAATTTGCCAACGCGTATGAAATCCAAATGGCTGGACGGCTGCTGTTGGCGAGTTACCGGACGTTCAGCCTGTTTACCCTGGCGCTGCTGACTCCGATCGTCGGAGTTCACGCCATCTCCCAGGAACGGGAATCGGGGACTTTGGATCTGATGCTGACGTCGGCGATCCATCCCCTGGAGTTCGCGTTCTCGAAAGTGATCGTCTCATTCACTGCCATTTTCACCGCCATTCTCGGAACATTTCCCCTATTAGCGTTGATTCTATCAATGGGGGCTGTCGAGCCGAAAGAAGTGATCGTGTTGGGGGCGATGCAGGTTTTTGTCTCTGTGGTTTCGCTTTGTATCGGGATTGCGATGGGGGCGCGGATGCCGTCGTTTATCATGGGAGTTGCCAGCGCTTACGCGATCACGTTTACATTCATTTTTTTGACAACCGGTTCCGGTCGTTTCGAAAACGTGGGGCGAATGATTCCTTGGACCATCGTCGTACTGATTGTAACGCACTATTTGATGAAAGGCGTTCCTTACTATCTGACCCGTGAGATCAACCGGGTCAAACCGAAATCGTGGCGGCCGATCCGGCTGAAAGGAATCGATACTCAACTGTGGACGTTTCTGGGCGTACGGGATTACGGCAAGCCGATTCGATCCCACCAAAACCCGGTGTATGTCGCCGAACGCGAACGCTTTCTGTCGTTTGTGGCCCGGCGCGAATTCGACGCGCCCTCCGTACTGTGGCTGATCTCCATCTTTTTTGCGGGATTCTCGATGCAGCCCGGTTCCATGCTGTATTTCTCAACAATGGTTGTGCTGGTTTTCGTTCCGCTGGTTGGATCGACCACCGTCGCCGGTGAATACGAGCGGGGCAGCTGGGATCCGTTACGTTCCACTTTGATCGGTCCCGGTAAGATTCTGCGGGGCAAACTTGGATTGACTGCCGGGCAAGGGTGGATTCATGTCATCGCCTTTTACGTTCCGCCACTTCTGTTATTGGGACTAATGTGGCTGCTGATCTCTTATGGATATCAATCCGGGGCAGGCAATTTTCAATCCTGGAATATCTACACGGTTTGGATGGGGCATTTTCTCGTTGTGACGGTTTTAGTGTTGACGGTGTTTTTCGTGGCCTCGTTGTCGATTTGGGTATCGACTTTTCACCGCCGATCCTTCCCAGCGTTGATCTTCGCTTACGGGAGCACGGCCTTGTTCGTGTTCGGACCGGCGTTTTTGAAAATGATCCACCCCACTCCAGGAATCGCCTTGGGCGGGAAACACGGGATGGACGCCGTCTCGAACGTCCTGGCGGCCTTGAATGCGAATTTTGTTTTCAATCTGTGGCCGACTTGCAAACAAAATAAAACGGAGGCTGTCATTCAAATCCCGGAGTTGTTTTGGAATCTCTACGCCTCGCACATTCTTATTTTACTGGGCTTGAGCGTGGTCTGCTGCCTCTGGACAAGCCATCGAATCAGATACGCGGAATAGGGAAACACGCAATCGTCGAATCCACGCAGAAAAACTGAGTGGAGAAGGGATCGACTTTTATTTGGGATTGGGTTCGATCACGGCTTTGATGAGTCGGGATTCGCACATGCCTTCAAAACCTTCTTGCCAGCGCTCGATGGGCAGGCGCTGTACTTTCAGCGGTTCGAGATTCAGCACGCCCGACGCCAGCATACTCACCACTTTTTCCCACATATCCCAATTGTGGCTGAAGATGCCTTGAAGGGTGACACTTTTATGGACCAGGGGATCGAGTGAGAAGTTATAGGTTCCCGGTCCCCATCCCGCCCGCATGATCTGTCCACCGGGACGAACGATGTCTATGGCGTCTTTCAGGGAGAGGTTGCGTCCTGAAATATCGACGACCACGTCGATTCCCAGGCCGTCGTTGATGGAGCGGATCAATTCGCGCAGATCGTCCTTATCGACGGCGAGGGTATGAGTCGCGCCCAATTTTTTTCCCGCTTTCAGCCGAACTTTGTCCTTCTCCAAGCCCGTCAGAACGATGGGATGCGCCCCTCGAAGTTTCGCCATCTGTACGCTCATCAGTCCAACCGCCCCGGAACCGAGCACGGCGACGCTCATCCCCGGCTTGATATCCGCCTTGGCTCCGACGGCGTGATAAGCGACACAATAGGCTTCCGTCAACGCCGCCAGGTGCATCGGCAGGCCTTTGGGTACGCGGTGCAGGAAACGCGCCGGGGCGGTGAGATATTCGGTGAAACAGCCATCCACACCACGACCGAAGGCTTTGCGATGGGGACAGAGGTGATAATCGCCGGTTCGGCAGTAGTAACAATCTCCGCAGATCACCGCACCTGTTTCGCTTACCACACGGTCGCCGGGAGCGAACGCTTTGACTTCCTTGCCCACGTCTTCGATGATCCCGCTGAATTCGTGCCCCATGACGACGGGCACATTGACTGGCCAGCTATGTTCGTTGAGGTATTGGTGGACATCGGAACCGCAGATTCCCGATGCCGAAACACGGATGATCACATTTCTCGGCGCGGGTTTGGGGATGGGGATTTCCCGCAACTCGACCGAGCGTTCTTTAAGCGCGTATTGAACTACCGCTTTCTGTTTCGCCATCAGCCGCTCCAATCAATCCAGGTTCAAACTGGTAAAAACGAAACGGTAAAAAATCAAAAACACTTTCAGTGACCGCAAGATATCGTATTAAGAATGGCTTATGAATAACTCAATCTTGCCGTTTCGTCTGCAAGGTTTAACTTTTTACCGAACCTTAATTAATATTGCCAGAATTTCCATCAATCCGCAATCCTTACTGCCGGGCTGCATTTATACGTATTGATTCGATCGGCATGAACACTTGGGAAGCAATCATTAATATTTATTATATTTATTTCTGTATCTACCTGTTTATTTTGCACATACGCATCTTGCGTTGAAGTGGTATTTCATGGAATGCTTGAGTGCGTTCAAACACAAAGCGATAAATAAGCTTAGAATGAATAGTCAGGAACGTAAAGATATGTCTTAATGGAGAGAGGCAAATCGATCGGTTCGATTCTATCTATGTCTGATGGGAATTCAATCATGGCTTCAAAAATTCATTGGATCACCATTCTCATTGTGATGCTGCCTGCGTGCCATGAGGATAGCGTTAATAGCAAGAAACAGGGATCCGTGGCGAATCCATCGCCTGCATCGAGTCAAAAGGAAAACCGTATTATGAAACAAAATACATCGAATCCACCGGAGCGAATCGTGAAAAGCGATGAGGAATGGCGGAAGATTCTCACCCCGGATCAATACCGCGTTATGCGGGAAAAGGGAACGGAACCGGCATTCACGGGAGCGTATTGGGCGACTAAAACGCCGGGAATCTATCTGTGTGCCGCGTGCGGGCTGGATGTCTTCGATTCGAAAAGCAAATTCGATTCGGGGACGGGCTGGCCCAGTTTTTGGCAGCCGGTCACCAGCGACAACGTCAGCACGAAAAGCGATGAATCGCTGGGGATGGTCCGCATCGAAGTGCTCTGCAGCCGTTGTGACGGCCATCTTGGCCATGTCTTCTACGACGGCCCCCAACCGACCGGCCTGCGATACTGCATCAACTCCACTTCCCTGAAACTCCTCGAACAGTAGAAGCGATTCACGAATAAAGCCAATCCTGTTTTTACCTTATCATTTCATACGACTGACCTGTTATAAAAATACTTGTCGGAAATTTGAGGTGGGGATATTTTGCCTGCTCATCTATATCGAACGGCGCATTTCTAAGATAATAATGAGAATCAATTGCAAAGGACTTGAAGAGGAGAAATATCCAATGAATCGTGCAAAGGTTATTAGAAATATCTCTATTACGATGGCTGTCGCATTGCTGTCGTGTGATGCTTCAGTGTTCACGACGGAGAGTTCGGAATTCGTCAACCAACTGGTTATTTACGCCGACCGGGGCGAAGAGACCATCGACCCGAACATCTACGGGCACTTTGCCGAACACCTCGGCGGCTGCATCTACGGTGGAGTCTGGGTCGGCGAGGATTGAAGTGTACCCCATTGTCAAGACAAATTTTCACCTATTTTAAGGTAGGTT
>CAZSIZ010000271.1:0-8752 GCA_964606645.1 uncultured bacterium | reverse complement strand
ATGAAAAGACGTATTCCTGCTTCTCGAAAGGACGGTCGATGAAAAAGTGGGGATCGTCGAGATACCAGACCCATTTATTCTGAGGCAAAGGCGTTAAATGGGGCGGGATTTCGAGATACTCATACAACTGGGCGGCGGACTGATTGACGAGCAAAATCCAGTCCGGCTGGCTCTTAAGCAGGCTGTCGCGAAGAATGGGTTTCGATCCTGGTTCGAGCAGCGGGGCTTCGGCCAGTTCGGTTTTCCAGCCGAGATCGCGCACGACCTGGAAAATGCGGCGCTTGAAAAGACCGAAACCACGGTCGGCAGGGTCCGAATACGACCAGATCGAAGGCACAGCATACGTCCTTTCATAACACGATTCAAATCGATCTCTTTCAGAATACCATCCACCGGGTAAACTCAATAGATGACGAGTCGGAAAAAGTGAAAGTGGCAACCAATTCCATGATGCTGTCTGTCGTGATCCCCGCCTACAACGAAAGCCAATTTATCGGCGAGACCATTCAGGCCGTCGGTCAAGCCATGCATGATGCGGGGATTTCTTCTTATGAAATCATCGTCGCTGACGACGATTCTACAGACGACACGGCTGAAATCGCCCGTTCCCTCGACGCCAAAGTCGTGAAATCGGGTAAGCGGAATATCGGCGCGACGCGCAACCGGGGAGCGGAATCGGCGGAAGGCGGCTATCTCCTTTTCGTGGATGCGGACACGCTGATCAATTCGCAAAACGTGTTGGAAATGATGCTGGCCTTCGAGAACGGTTTTATCGGCGGGGGAACCACGGTCCACTGGTCCGAGCCGTGCGGGAAATGGACCATCAACGTCGGGTTGGGTTTGTGGAATCGCGTTTCTAAACTTTTCAGTCTGCCCGCCGGATCGTTTCTTTTCGTCACTCGCGAGGCTTTCCAAAACGCCGGGGGATTCGACGAAGAATTTTTTGTTTCGGAAGAATTACAATTGGCGAAAAAACTCAAGCGGTTGGGGCGATTGACAATTTTGAAAACCCCTATCGTCACGTCGCCTCGAAAAGCTCACCAATTTACTGGGTGGGAGTTTTTCTGGTTTTTCGCTAAAGGGATTCTTAACCCGGCACGCACCGTTCGCGACCGAAGGAAGTTGACTATTTGGTATGAACGACGCGGGTAGTAATTTGGTGGACTACGCTGCGCTTTTAGCCACCCTACCTGCCTTTTAGCCCACCCGGCTTGGCTTCGTGGAGATTCAGTTCCTTATCTCGTCCTTACTTTTGCTTGGAATACCACTTGGGTGTGCCAAACCAATCATGCATTTCCTTTTCAAATGGCACGATGATTTCTGGTGGTTCGGGCCATTGGCCAAGGTCGCCGGTTTCAACGATCCACGTATCGAGCGCAGCTCGGAGTCGCAGCAGCGCTCCACGGTGTTCCGGTTCGGTCGATTCCACCAGGTTTCTAATCTCGTGCGGATCGGCTTGCGTGTCGTAAAGCTGCTCGAAGGGCAACGGCTCCATCAATTCAGCCGGAGGTCCAGTCAGTTTTCCTTGGGCGTGCAGTTTACGCATCAGCGGTTTAACCAGGAAACATTTCTCTTTATAGCGATTCAAAGAAGCGAAGCCTTGGCCGGGCATGAAATTACGAAGATAGTGATAGCGCCGGCCGCGAACGGAGCGAATGCGATTGACCGTCTCGTCTATTCGATCGCGCGCGCTGAAGGCGTATGTTCTGGGCGGATCGGCGCGCTCTCCGAGGAAGATTCGGCTTTGCATACCCGGTGGGCGCTGTACACCGGCGATCCCAAGCGTCGTCGCCGTGAGGTCGAGCAGGCTAATCACTTCATCGACTGTCTTGCCTGGTTTGTATTGGGACGGCGCGGGGAAATTTTTTGGCCAGTGGACAATCATCGGTACATGCAATCCGGTGTCCCAGCACCAGTGAATGCCCCGGGCCTCGAGCCGGCCATTATCGGCAAAAAAGATAATCACCGTATTGTCCGCAAGACCTTCTTTGCGTAATTGCTCTATAATTCTGCCAATGCGCACATCCATGCCGGAGACGGAGTTCAAGTAACGCGCCCACTCCTGCCGTGTGATTTCATGATCCGGATAATAAGGCGGAGGGGTGACATTATCAGGCGTGGCGATGGGTGGGTGCTCGTCTTCGCCCACCCACTCGATCCTCGGCTTGTTTGCCGACTGGCGGTCGTAAATATCGTATTCCACTTCAGGCATATTGATCTGAGCGAAAAAAGGCTGGTTGGATTTCAGCGCGGACCAGTCGTTCGATTGATAGAGGGGACCTTCGTTGACGAAATTGAGGTCGAGTTTGCCCGTACCGGCCACGTGATCCCCGATTGTTTTAACGTTCGCCGTAAAGTAGCCTGCATCCTTGAGCCAATGGGTAATCGGCCGTACCCCCGGCGGCAAACGAAAATCGTCGTCACGGTGTGAGCGCATGTTGTGCGTATCGGTCGAGGTCTGGTACATTCCGGTCATGAACGCGGACCGGCTTGGCGCACAGACGGGCGATGTGGAGAATACGCGAGTATAACGAACGCCATTCGCCGCGAGCGCATCGAGATTCGGCGTGTGGACGTTTTTCGCTCCGTAGCAGCCGAGGTCGAGTTTAAGGTTTTCACCCACGATTCAGAGGATGTTCGGTCTTTCATTCCTTGCTTGCCGAGCCGACGGTTCGAGCGGTGTACCTAGCGCCATTGTGGCCGCAGCGGCAGTGGCTTTCAAAAATCTGCGTCTGTTCAACGTTTCGTGGCCCATATCCCTATCGCTCCTGTTATTTCAGATTAGACGAAACTCACCCAACATGCTGTGCTCACTTTTTCAAATTTTATGTTTATACCATTTTGTATTATATCATCATGTCTGCCTGCCAGCACGATGCGATGGATACTGTGGGATTAGGGGCCGAAGACGATGATGTCGCCTTGGCTGATCAGGCCGTTGGTGACGTCGAAGAGGGGGGAGACACGGCGATCCTGGATTTCGGAAAGGTTGTCCGGCCCCTGGCTGGCGAGAAGGTACTCGGCGTGCTGGGGGGCGGAAGGCGTGTTCTCGACCGTCCACTCAACGATGGTTCCCGGCCAGTTACAGGTTGTGTCGTGATTCAAATAGAAATACTCCCGGGCGGCGAACTGGCTGGTACGGCTTCCTTCCAACGTGTTGAACGGATCGACGGCGGGCACACTGGCGTATTCGACCGGAGAAAAAATTTCGCCCGCGCGGAACTGAACGTCACCGACGACCTCCAGCGAGCAGGACGGGGGATAACCGCTCTGATCCAACCGGTACATTTCGATGGCGGTTTTCATGGCGCGCAGGTCGCCTTCGACACGGGCGATCTTGGCTCGCAGTTGCGCATTGAGAAAATTCGGCACCGCGATTGCCGCCAGGATTCCGATAATGGCAACGACGATCAATAGTTCAATGAGAGTGAAAGCACTTTTAGGCATCAATGTTCACCGGGAAATTGGGGATGATTTTGATTCAATTAATGTCGTTATTTTAGCCCATATTTGACAGGATCAGCCCATTCACATGAAATGAAGAAAAATATTCTCGTTTTATCTGGGGAATCGCGGTTTAATCGATGTCGTGCTACTGGTAGAATTTCCAAAGAAACTAGCCGAGTTTTTCCACGCCCGCGAAGAGCCGCGCAGACCGGAACAAAAGAACCTCCGGACTCCGTTGATTCAGGTCATGCGACGAACGGATAACATTTCTGGGCGAATAGGAGGATTGCGTTATGGCAACCGTACCGAGACAGACGAAAAGAACAATGGGAAGGTTACTCCTTCGACACCTGCTGCTTCGGGGCACGGCATGTTTAGCGCTCTCGATCCTCGGCGCTTGCAATCTTGCGCTCACGGCCCCCCCGCCGGAACTGCGGTTCGCCGTTTTCGGCGATGTTCATTACCAGATTCCCGACTATACCGTTGCTGATTACTTCGTCGAACCGGCGGCAAGAGAACTGGCTATGCTCAATCCGCGCCCATCCTTTCTTCTCCAAACCGGCGACTTTTTCCACGCGGGCAGCAATACCGACTGGGAGGCGGAAGCGGCTCGCGCGTTTCAGCATTTCTCGTCTACGATCGGAATACCGTTCTATATCGCCATAGGGAATCACGATCGGCGCAGCGCCTACGAGAAAAACGCCCTGCCGATTTTTTCTAAACATCTGAGGCGAACCTTGACGGCCAGCGACTATTCATTTGACAGGGGCAACTGTCACTTTTTGATCCTCGACTGCATGCAGCGCGATTTTACCGAGCAGCTTTCCTGGGCGGAAGAGGACTTGAAAACGGCTGTCGCCAATCCGAAAATCGAACACATCTTTGCGGCGGGTCACTACCCGCTTTGGATCGTTGCGCGGTCCGGCTTTACCAATCAGGCCTATACCAAGCCGTTCGCGGAGTTGCTGGCCCGTTATGGCGCTGATGCATACTTTTGCGGCCATACGCACAACAACTCGGTGACGGTTCGACTCGTTGGCGGCAAGCCTCTTACGCAGATCATGGGCTGCGCCGTTGTGGAAGAAGGCCGGCTCTTCCAACTGGCGCCTTTCCTCAAACATATACGCCCGGCTCCCACCAATCCCTACCGCCCGGGATTGCTTCCGCTCGATGAATCGCGACATATCTTCATCCCGCCTGACGAGCTCAAGTTCTACTGGGGTTATCAGGAGGGGTCAACCAGCAGTTATAATCTCGTGACGGTGCGTGGCCGCAAAGTCACCGTGGATTGGCACGTGCTTGGCAGCGGCATCCTCCGGTCCTACGAATGGACCAAGCCTGGGCAGCTGGTGAATACCAGGGAACCGGCTTCCACACCAGTGGGAGAGGTTCGCGATGAAGACCTTCGCAAGATTCAGCGGGCGTGGTGTTATACGGCCCCTTGGACCAAAGCCGAAGCGGTTCGCGCGCCATTGGAAATCAACGGCATCCCGGCGGGCGTCTGCATGATGACGAAAAAAGAGGTCGCCTACTCCCCGTTCTGGAATATGCTGGAGATCCCGCTCACGCCGGAAGCCGTGGCTGGATTGCGCAGGACCAACACGCTGCTCGTGAAGAATCCAAATCGGAAGGAATTCGGCATCGCCCACCTCTTTCTCCTCGCGCAGCTGGAGGACGGACGGATGATCAAGTCCGATATTGCCCCGGCGGTCTTCGCGTCGTTTCCAATGACGGATCAGGAACGGTTTTTCCCCGTTCCTGAATTGATTCGCCCGGTCAATCTGGGGGATGATTTGAACGAGATGACGCTCACGTTTAAAAAATCGATTACGCCCACACGATGAGACTCCATCAATGATAGGATGCTGCCAGACTAAAGGTGTCGGGTTGGATGGTCTTGGGCAGGCACAGGGGCCTGCCCCTACACGTTTTTGTTACCTGTCAAAATAGGTTGGTCGGACTACTCGAATGGACACCGCGCGTCGGCACGCGGTGATTTGGACACCCATAAGAACCACTTTACTTTCAATAGGGGAACGGCTCTAAGCGATCACAGCGAAACCGCCCGCCAAGAGGGTGCGCACGGAGGCGAGCGGATTGGTGATCGACGCGACGTAATGCGGCAGACGCACCCGTTCTCCGTTGACCCATTCGTGTATCCCGCGCTCGCGGAAATCCTTCACTAAATCGCGCAGCATCGTTTCCGCCAATCGGGGGTGATCGGGCGCGAGCGTTTGGAGCACCCAGCCCGACGGGGTTGCCCAATAAGCGCCGTTCTGGTAATCGCCATTTTTGATCGGGATCAACAGGCGATTCCAGAATTCGCCTTCGATCAGATGGCGCACTTGGCCCCGTTCGATCACGTCATCATAGCGATTCACGTAGAAATCGACGATGCGTTTTTTCTGTTTGCGGGACAGGGGGAAACCGATGGCCACCGCGAAGGCGTTTCCCCAGACATCCACTTGACGGCAATCGGCGGAAGCGGCGAGGAAGAGGCCGGTGGCGGGATCGATTAAAGTTTTAATGCCTTCTTCGATTTCCTGCATTCGTTTTCGATATCTGCGAATGAGCGGTCGATTTCCAGCCTGTTCGCTTAACGAAACCAGTTCACGCGACGCCTTCCAGTCCAGCAGGGAGCAGAAAAGCAGGTCGCCGGTTTTTCCGATAGTGTCCGTAAAACCATAGGGTGAGTGCGGCTTTTTGGGATCGTTCCACACCAGACCGGAGGGGCTGCGGGGGATGGCGTTCATGGCCCGATCCAGGGCGGAAACGGTCTCTTTCGCGAAAAGCGTATCGCCGGTGTGTTTGACATAGAGGGCGGCGAGCGAAACCAGGAAAGCCGAGTTGTCCAAGGGGGGAAGACCGACAGGATGATTCAAGCCGCCCGCGCTGTATACCGTGACGCCGTCCACCTGCCGCCGGTCGGGGGCGATGCCGTCGTCACGCTGGCCGCCGAGCAGATAGCGGATCGCAGCACGCGCTTGGCCGGCACCGACCGCGTCGAAAATCTGAAGCATGTAGTAGAAATCACGGATCCAGAGCGCACCGTAATTACCGACACCGTCCGGGGTGAATAGAACCGTTCCGTCGGTCGCCTTTCGCTGGCAGCCGTCGATTTGTTTTCGGGCGGCTTGCTCCATCCAATTCAAATCTTCGCGTGCGACTCGCATTCGAGCGTGCGTTCGGCGGGACGGTTGGAATGTGGCGCAGGCGCTGCATCCAGCGAGGACGGCGGTGAACTGGAGCATTTCCCGGCGGGTTTGTTTCATCTTATGTCTCCTGACTATTCCCAGAGGGGGAGGGGATTTGTCCGATGAAATTACTTATAACCATTTTGCAATCAATTTGAATAGCAAGAGACTAATGGTCATTCTCAATTATATTTCGGAAGTTAATTATCTTTATCATGCGCTTCAAGGATGCCTTTTTTAACACTTTCTTGAATAGTCTTCTTGAGTGTTTCATCCTCGGCTAAAGCAGCCCGAATTTCAGATCGAACAGCAGCGCGAAGCACACGATACAAAATGTAGACTATAAGAATAAAAAATAATGGCTGCCCAAAGGCAATAAGGTAATACTCCCATCCGAATTCAAACATTTCCGATTCTGACATGGACTTGACCTCTTTTCTTTTAGTTTTGAAAATGGACTGTCAAGCAGAACAAAATCATATTTAAATCGACTGATTTTATCATATATGACTTTTTTATCAACAATTTTTCCTAATAAATTATTGATGTCTTGACCGTTTGGCCATTTTCCCTCAAAGAGAGAGGGGATAGTACAAATGTCGTTTATTGCTAGCGGTTTTGCTGCTCGAAGAGGTATAGGCCGCTTTTACCGGGGCAGACGAGGTCGGGATCGCCGTCGTCGTCCACGTCACCGATGGCGGCGATCAGACCGAATCCCGCCTTGGTTCCTTCGTCGACCACATGCCGGGTCCAGGATTTTTTCTTGAGATCGTAGGTGTAGATGTAAATGCAGCACGGCTCGTTGCCACCGGGATCATTTCCGTTGTGGGCGTGGAAACGTTTGCCGGTGACCAGTTCATCAGTTCCGTCTTTGTTTAGATCGAGGATTTCGAGGTAATGGGCTTGCGACCAGCTTTTGTCGATCGTGTGTTGGGTCCAAGTTCGCTTGCCGTCTTTTTTGCCTTGCTCCAGCCATAAAACGCCATAATTGTGGCCCATGCCCCAGACGATATCGTTCAGGCCGTCGCGGTTGACGTCGTGAACGAGTATGGGGACGCTGGCCTGGCCCAGTTTGAATTCGGGATGCCAGGTGTAGGCGTAATCGCCGCCCTCTTTCTTGAGGCTGTACCAGCCGTTGGGGGTGAGGAGGTCGAGTTTGCCGTCACCGTCCACGTCACCGGCTCCCACTCCGTGGCCCGCGCCGACCTTGCTCACGAAACGGCGTGTCCAGAATTTACCTTTCGATCCTGCAGGGCGTTTTTCGTACCACGACACTTCGCCGGAAACGTTGGGCACGATGTCTACCAGGCCATCGCCGTTTATATCGTAAAAGAGCGCCGTCTCGATATTGCCGGGTTTGTCGATGGTGTGATACGGCCATTCACCGCCGGACGCACCGGGATTTTCTTTCCAGAAGGCTTCCTTGCTGAACCAAGTGACCGAGACGATGTCCAGGTCGCCGTCACCGTCCACATCCTGGGGATAATTGGAGAAGTCGTTGAAGTAATTGTTGGATTCTTCGATCTTGCCGATGAAGTGCTTCTTCCAACTCGGCCCTTCGTACCAATGCGATCCGCTGATGATGTCGGGCTTGCCATCGCCGTTGATGTCGCCGATGCCCGCGATCTCGAAACGCGAGTCGGCGTTGATGGTATGCTTTTTCCACTGGATCGGTTCGGCCTGAGTGTTGGAACTGAATAGAATGTAGAACGCGCAGGCGGTGAGGAGCGTCAGGCATAGACGGGCATGATGGTTGAATGAAGGTTTTGTCATGATCGTGGTTTCTCCCATTTATCGAAATTCAGATTCGATGAATTTTAGCGTGGCTTTTCAATTGGGCGAAGTTGATTCAAGAAAAAATTTTGAGAAATGATTGAATATTTTGAGATTCCATGTTATATAAGGAGAAACAGGATTGGATTTTATTCTATCTAAGCCAAGTGATTTTACTGGTTCTATATGTACAATGAATAAGCAAACAAAAAACGACGAAATGATATTGGTTTTCAATAGCATGGCTCAAAGCAAGCAATGCAAAGTGCCTGCTCATGTTTTAACTCCAGACCTCACTAATTGAAACCAATCATCCATCAAAAATCCCTAAGTTTCTA
>CAZSIZ010000270.1:0-8770 GCA_964606645.1 uncultured bacterium | reverse complement strand
TCATCCAATAGGGTTTTCATGTCGGCAAGCGACACAAAAACCCTTATCTATTTGGATACGATCGAAAATGTCAGAAGAGGGAGCGACTTCCATACCGTTTGCGCGATCGTTGGAAGCCGGTCGAAGAGAGCGATCGAATATTCTCTCAGAGGAATCTACGATACGAACCTGAGTAAAATGGTATAGAGCTTATGAAACTTTTCCCGAAATTGAAACTGAAGTTCCGTTTGTTAGGCGGATTTCTTTTCTGTGCAATCGTGGCGGGTATCGTCGGCCTGATCGGGATCCAGTCGTTGAGAGAAATTCATGGAACTATGAAAGGATTCCTGTCGGATGGGGGCGTCGGAATCGACCGTCAAAGCCAACAATCCGCTCTCCTGCGGTCGGTGATCGATTCCATCACCAGCGCCCAGGACGAGCAGGCGCTCAAATCGGCAGAGGCAAAACTCGATGATTTCAAGTCCCGGCAAGCGGACCGAATCGGGATCGATCGAGACCTGCTCGACACTCTCGAATCGCTTGTCTCCCAAAAACGTTTACAGATGCGGGCCGAAATCGAACTCGTGAATCTGCGGAATTCGAGCGAAGTCGCGCTGAACGATATCAATCGGTCGGTCTTGGCGATGGCTGACAGTGTGGAAAATGAAGCGGCTGGTACGATGGACGGTGCTTTGGCTCAAGTCAAAGCGGTTGTATCTAAAAATGAAAGCGATATTTCAACGGGTGTGGATTCCATGTCTGCCGCCACGGAGCAGGTGATCTCCACGATCAAGTCGTCCATGGCGATCCGTTCCAAGGGTCACGAATTGGGCACCTTGGTTAATGAGGCACTGCATGTCACCGATCCCGCTGTTCTTGAAGACTCGCACACTGTTATCTCAACACTGCTGTCCAATGCGAAAAACGAACTTGGCGCGCTGCCGGAGGGTGAAACGTCCGAAAACCTGAGAAAAGAGATCGACGGCCTGGCGGCTCAGATCGAAACGATGCTGGCCGCCAAGAAGCGGATGATGACGGTTGATGGAGAACTGAAAACAGCGTCCGATGGATTGCAGCAATCCATGAAGCAGCTTTCGATCGAATTGGATAACGTCAACAAAGCTGGGATGGAAGCGGCGGACCGCACGGAATCCGACGCCATTCTCTCGGTTGAAGATGCGCTCTCGATCGTGAAAAGTAAAATTGCCTCCAGCACGGAAACCATCGCCCCGGAATTCGACCGTCTTGCGGGAACGATGAGCGCGGCGATTGCTCTCATCAAAACCGCGCTGACCGTGCGCGCTTATTCCCACGAATTGAACGCCGCAGTCAAAGACGCGCTGCTCGCTACGGATTCAGCCAATGTGGAGCAGGCCCAATCCACCGCCGCAACGCTTCTGGGAAACGCGAGAACCGAGATCGGCAAACTCTCCGAGGAAACCGGCAAAGCGGAATTGACCGAAACTATGAACTCGGTTGAGAAGTACATCGGTGACGTTCTGGCGGCGAAACAATATCAACTCATCCGCCGGCAGGAATTGGATGTGGCGTTAAACGGCCTTTCGGAACAGGCCGATCGGCTTCGAGCCGGGATTGAAGCGGTCAACCAATATGCCATGAGCGCGGTGGATTCATCCGAATTACTCGCCGGGGTCTCGGTCGAAGATGTATTGGTATCGGTGAAAAACGGTGTTCAGAATAGTAAAACCACGATCGCCAATCGCCTCGATTCGATGTCGGATACCATGAGCGGCGCGGTGACGAGCATCAAAACCGTTCTTTCGATCACCGTTTTGTGCCATCAATTGAATGCGTCGATGAAGGATGTGCTTCTGGCAGCCGATAGCGATTCCATCGCGCTCATCCAATCCAGGATTGCGACGCTGTTCATGGAATTGAATGATGCGCTCATCGCTCTGCCCGGCGGTGATGCGGCCCAGGAATTTACGCGGAGGTGCAATGAACTTAGTGGACTTGTCAACAATACGATCAATGCCCAAAAGCAGTTGTTGGACTCGGAGATTGCATTGGCTCAGTTGTCGAACACACTTTCCCTGCGGATGAAAGAAATCGATGAAGCCCTGGTCGCCGAAGCGGTGTCGATGAAAGAAAAAACCGACAACACCCTCCTGACGAGCAGCAGCCTGGTTGAACGCTGGCAGAAATGGCTGCTGATTTCGGGAGGGAGCATTCTGCTTCTCGTCCTGCTCGCCGGAATTATTTTATCCCGTTCCATTGCCAATCCGCTTCAACGGATTATCGAACGGATGACGCAGGGAGCGGAGCAGGTCTCAACCACATCGAAGCAACTGCAACGGTCCAGTATGGAACTCGAAGAGGGGGCGAACACTCAGGCTTCATCCATTACTGAGACGTCTTCATCACTCGAACAGCTTGCTGCCTCCACCAAGCAGAATGCGGAAAACGCGACGCAAGTCAACACGATGGTGATTAAAACACACGAAGCCTCGCAAAAAGGGCGGGACGCGATGGCGCGTATGTCGGAAGCCATCCATAAGATCAACGCCTCCTCGGATGAAACGGCCAAGATCATCAAAACGATCGACGAAGTCTCTTTCCAGACCAATCTTTTGGCGCTCAATGCCGCCGTGGAAGCGGCCCGGGCGGGAGAAGCCGGTAAAGGATTCGCCGTGGTCGCCGATGAGGTGAGAAACCTTGCTCAACGCAGTGCGGAAGCTGCCAAGGACACCGCCGATTTGATCGAAGAAGCCCAGCAAAACGCCGAACACGGTGTGGCCGTTTCAAAGGAAGTGGCCTCGATTTTCTCTCAGATCATCGAATCCGTTGAAAGCGTATTGAATTTGATTGCCGACGTTTCGATGGCCTCCAACGAGCAGGCGATCGGTATCGATCAGATCAAATCGGCGATTGTCCAACTCGAAAATATCACCCAGACCAACGCTTCCCATTCCCAGCAGATGGCCGCTTCCAGTCACCACTTATCGTCCGAAGCCAACGATCTGAATCAAGTCGCAGCGCTTCTTATGGAAATGGTGAACGGGGCGAGAGCCGCGGCGATTCAACACACGCTTCTCGAAGAAGGGGAGAAATCCGAACAAATTCAATACGTGGATGAATCGCAGGAACC
The DNA here is from genome assembly GCA_964606645.1 of uncultured bacterium. GTDB lineage: Bacteria > Hinthialibacterota > Hinthialibacteria > Hinthialibacterales > Hinthialibacteraceae > CAZSIZ01. Next base: position 5,682 of record CAZSIZ010000270.1, on the reverse strand, counting down.
TCGAACCTGGAAAGATGATGATGTGCGGGAAGACGATTCTTCCATCGATCCGGAAAAGATCATTCCTCTGGACGACGATTTTAAAGAGTTCTGAGTTCCCTTTCCCATACAGGATCGTTCGTTATTGAAAATCCGGGTGAATGACTGTCGATAGGGTCTGTTTTCTGATGACTTCACACAGGCTCCTGGAATAGTAAAATGAACCGAGTGATGCCGGGATGGATGAAGGGAATAAACGATGATGGGGAACGTTGGCCGAGCGGTCATCTTAATGGGGAGTGTATATTTATTTTTCTTTTTGGTGCTGCCGGTTTGCGGGGAGGAATCCGGGGCGCTTAAGGGGCAGATCGTTTTCTCCAGCGACCGGGCTGGGGCTTGGCGACTCTGGACGATCGGCGCGGACGGTTCGGACCTGCAGCAATTGACCGAAGGCGGTGAGGACGAACACGACGCCGATCCCGTCTTCAGCCCTGACGGAAAATCGATCCTGTTCAGCTCGACGCGCGGGGGGGAAACCGGGATATGGACGATCTCTCTTGACGGATCCGGCCTGAAGCGGATTTGCGATGGGGATCAGGCGGAATGGTCTCCCGACGGCTCGAAAATTGTTTTTCGCCGGGATGGGACAATCCAGGTCAGGGAATTATCCAGCCGGAAAGAGAGAACCATCGTTCCCGAAGACTGGCCGGATTGCTCAGGTGGGGCATGGAGTCCGGACGGGAAAACGATCGCTTTCGCCTGCCTGCGAAATGGGAAGAACGGGATGTATCTCGTTGATGCCAACGGCGGCGATCCGGTTAAAATCTATGATAAGAAAGGGGCTTGCGAACCCCATTGGTCACCGGATGGAACATGGCTCGTCTACGAAACGGAGACTCACATCTGCACGATTCAGCCCAGTGGTAAAAAGAACCGCACGATCACGTATTTCGGCGGTGTTCAGCGCTATGGGCGGGTGAGTCCAAGCGGGAAACATATCGTCTACTGTCAGGGGATGACGGAAAACGGCCCCTGGGAACTTTACATCATTCCGTCGCGGGGAGGCACTCCCGTCCGGCTGACCGAAGGCGATTCGGATATGAATCCCGATTGGAAATGACCGGATTGAATATAATAGGAGAATTGAAGCATGGTTTTGAGGATCGAGTACTGCCGTTTTGTTATATTCGTTATTATTGCAGTCATATATACATTCCAGCCGGTCGGCGTTTCTTGCCAGAATACCCCCCAACAGAGCAACGATCCTTTTACGTATTTGTGGGATACGGCTTCTTCATCTCCAATGATGTTGCAACCCGAAACGATACCGGATAAGCAAGGCTGGATACGGCTTGAAGAAGACGATCTCACGCACCGGTTTTCGGGAGACGCGGTTCTCTCGAACGACCGGCTCGCCGTTGTTTTTCGGAAGGACGGATTCGGTGCGGAACTATATTCATTGACAGCGAACGGGCCTGTGTTTCGTGCGTTTCTCGCACTTCGAAACACGGCAAAATCCGCTTCGGGGATGCTTTCTTCGATCACCATCTCAGAAAACAATCCCGGCGCGGTACAGATAGATGCTGTTTTTCGTTTCGGGAAAGGCACAATGAAGGCTGGATTCCGGTTGACGACCGGGGAGGTCTGTATTGAAATTCACCCCGGACAGACAGTAGAGAAACTGTTTGTCGGGGCGGACACCCGGTACACTATCGTTCCGGATTACTTTGGCGACGACATGATCTTCTCCGCCGAATCGTTTCAGGGTGATTTGGTGTATTTGCCCACGGAAAAATTTATCCTTGATGCACTCGGTCACGGGGACGCCATGATGATGTGCGTGTGGGAATCCAGCCGACAGAGTGCTCGAGTTCTCTTAAGCGAATACGATGGAGAACGAGTGATCTATGGCTCGGAAATCCAATGTCTGGACGGAGGGAAAATTTGGATCGCGCTGATGGAGAAACCGGGTATCTGGTTCGAGGGGAAACCGTCCGGTAAGGAAACGAAATCGGATACTGCGCTCGATTGGAAACCTCCGTTTCCAGCGAAGTGGAGAGCGAATATTTTATACGAACGCGGCCTGGCGGCGTCTCTGCCATTGACAGAGGATTTTATCCGAACTCAAAGCGGCAAGCCGTTTCTGATTTACGCCTTCGACCGGAACCGAACCACGCCGCTTTCACAATTCTGCCCCATCGACATTATGAGAAACACGCTGGGTGTCGGGCCTTGTCAATATATTCTCGATGTGGAGGGTCTCGCTTCGGAAGACCATCCGACACCCAATCAAGTCACGGAGTGGATCGAAAAGCAATTCGAGAGAAAGCGGGAAAAACGCTATCGGGAATCGATCGAGGAACGGTTGAAGGCGATGGCCGCGTTGATGGCTCAATCCCAGGAACGAGTCCGGCAGTATGAAGCATTCGCTCGTGAACTGATAACGTTTTGTGCCAAGGAAGAAAAGGCCGGTATGGTTCAAGAATTGCTGAGTACGATCGGCGGGATCGAAGATAGCATTGCCGCGAAAAGCGGTGAGATGAAGCGCCGTGACGAGATCGAGCGGTTGACGGGAAAAATCGTCGAACTGATCGGTCGGGACAATGCGGTTTCCCCATGTCAAACGTTCTGCGCCTCGATTCGCTCAACGGCGGCGGCCTGCGACAGCGTGCTTTCCCGATGTCGGATGAAAACGCGATGGCTGAAGCAGCAATGCGTGATGGCGGCGGCCCGTCATCCCGAACAAGCGGAATTTTTGAATGAAATCCGGGAGCGTGCGGAAAGATTTCTGCAGGAAAAATGATACGGCAATCAATGGACAGGAGAAATGATGTGAAACTGAATTGGATGAGTTACGGTTTAGCGGTATTGATTCTGTTGGTAATGACGGCATTTCAGACTTCGGCGCAGGAGAAGGATCAACCCCCCTTCACATCCCTGTTCGACACAGGCGCTTCGGCCTCGGAACCGCTCACGAGTAAAGCATTGGGCCAAAAGACTGGATGGATTCCCATCCCGGAAGATGAAACCAAGCACCGCTTCAAAGGCGATACCGTTTTTCTAAACAACCGGCTTGCCATCGTTTTACGCAAGAAAGGATCGGGGGCGGAATTGCATTCACTTTCGCCGGATGGTTACACGCTCCGGGCGGTACTTTCGCCAGGCGCGAACGATGAATCGCTGCAACGCGTTTCGGTGAAAATCCTGGAGAATAATCCGAACACGGTTTCACTGGAAGCCACGCTTCAAACACTTGGCGGAAAACGTTTGGCCCTGAGTTACGAGTTGAATATGGGCCAGGTTTTCATCAAGACGATTCCCGGTGACGGCGTGGAAACGTTGAACGTGTCGTCGGTCGGCCGATTCGCCGTGCTTCCCGATTTCTTTGCTGACGATATCACGATCGATGCCCGGCGGCTTCCCGTGGATCGAACCGATTTGCCGGGCGAGAATTTCATGCTGCAGATGCTGGGAGACGGGGATGCGCTCTTGATGACGGTCTGCGAAAAAAGAGGGCAGGACGTTCGTATTACGCTGGCCGGGAATGGCGATGAACGGTCGGTCGTCTCTTCGGAACTCCATTACGGGGGAGAGGGCGACATCTGGGTGGCGGTTCTCGACGAGCCGGGAATCTGGCATCATCGGGACATCACGCAAGACGATGCGGGAAAGGTGTTCCCGCTCGATTGGGATATCCCTTTTCCGGCTCAGTGGCGGGTGGATTGGACGCTTCCGAACCACCTGACGGATAGTTGGGAAATGCTGTTCCAGTTAGAGGATGGAACCTTCTATAAGGAAGACTGGTTCAATAATCCGGCATCGTTCGGTCAGACCGACTGGCTAAGAACTCGAACCCGGGAACGATGGACCACCGTTTTGGGAGAATTTCTGTATCCCTGCTGGATCGACAATCAAGGCCAGGGGTATTTGGAACCGTTATATAAGAAAAAAATACAATTTGAAGGCCCCGCTCTCTTTTATCCCATCAACCGGGTGAAAAAGACACCTCTGGACCGGTTTACACTGGTGGATCTGCTTCGTGAAACACTTGGAACCGGGCCTTGCGAATACATTCTGGACCTGGAAGGACAGAGCTCGTCCTTCAAAGGAATCGCCACGTGTACCTCGCGGGATATTATCAACCCCATTTACGAACAAAAACTACAAAAGAAAAAGAGAATCGTGATCGAAAAGGCGCTGACCGATGTGTTCGCGTTCGTCAAGCATATCCGGGAACGGATCGATGACTATGTGGAATTCGGACACGAGATGAAGGCGTACCTTCAAGAGCAGAAAAAGAAGAATCCCGGCTTAACGGATTTCTTCACGTCGATGGAAGCACTGGCTCAGGGAATCGATACCCGTATGGAAAAAAGGCGGGGCAAGATTCAATCGATAACCTACGCGAAAGGATTGGTGGATGAATTTCGTGAAACCCTGATTGACTACGAGGGGGAAGACGCGCTTGAGAAATGCAAAAAGATCACCTCGGCGCTGGTCCAGATCGGAGGCAGCCAGGACGAGTTGGTCGGTGAATGCCGCGTGGCCGTCAAACTGCTTCGCCGCCCTGCAAATGGCGATGAATCCACGCGTCGCCCCGTTCGCCAAGGAAATCCGAAACCGGACACAAGCGATCTTACGGAATCCCACCTCTTACGAAGCCGCCAGACATTAAAGGAATAAAACTAAAGATGAAAATAGTGACTGGACGACTCAGTGCTCGAAACGTGATTGGATTGCTGACTGGAATCATTCTGTTGATTTTTGCCTGTAGTGAAAAACCTCCAACCGATGTCTCTCTGTCCAAAGGGGCGACGGTTAAATCGATCACGACCAAAACCGGGATTGAAATGGTGGCGATCCCCGGAGGCGAATTCACGATGGGGAATGAACACGGGGAGGATGATGAAAAACCCGCGCACAAAGTCCAAATCAGTCCGTTCTATATGGACAAATACGAAGTGACTCAAGACCGTTACCAATCGCTGATGGGTCGAAATCCGTCTAAATTCAAAGGAGAAGACCGGCCCGTCGAACAACTGAGCTGGTTCGCCGCCGTGCGCTACTGCAACATGCGTTCGTTAAGAGAAGGGCTTGACCCTTGCTATGAATTGGAACCTCTGAAATGCAATTACGATGCGAACGGATACCGGCTGCCGACCGAAGCGGAATGGGAATACGCCTGCCGGGCGGGAACTCAGAAACCATACTCTTTCGGGAACAATCCGGCGCAATTGGGGAAATACGCCTGGTATTCTGGAAATGCCAATAAGCGCCCCCACCCCGTTGGTCAAAAAGTTCCCAACTCCTGGGGACTTTTCGATATGCACGGCAACGTGTGGGAATGGTGCAATCAATATTACATCGAAGACGGTTATTCCAGCCATCCGGAAAAAGACCCGCGCGGTCCCGATGCCGGAGACGAGTGCGTGCTTCGCGGCGGGGGATGGAACAGCACGGATGAGTATTGCCGTTCCTCGACGCGTTTCAGCGAACCGCCCGGCCTCGCCGATGTCTGTTTCGGGTACGACGCCTACGGTTTCCGCTGCGTCCGAAAAGCCGGGAGTGAAGACACGGCCACGGACTGATTCGCTTCGCCGGCCCTCTCAATTCGGTTACGATGACGTTATGAGCGAAACGAACGATAAGGATTTGTCCAACGCCGTATTGATTCCTTGCTACAACTGCGGGGATGCGGTACTG
>CAZSIZ010000269.1:0-8791 GCA_964606645.1 uncultured bacterium | reverse complement strand
ATGGACCTTTCTGTCCGCCGATGACGATATCTTGCTTCCCGTCGCCATCGAGATCGGCCAATATCTTGATCCAGGGATTTTGTGGGCCATGCCTGTCAACCACTATGCGATCGAAAGGAATTGTTTTGTCTGAAGATTCATCAGCGTTCGCTATCCCTGCAGGGATGACCGATAATAGCGAGATCAATAACCATGCGGTTCGTTGGATTTTCTTTCTGTTCGCCTGTCCGTTTTGAACTTTATACTGCATTGGATCGAACCTCCTGTTTGAAATAATCCTTGTTACTATACCATTATTATTGACTTGGAATCTGAACACTCAGTTTTTTCGAAACATGAATACGCACGGGACCTAGTAGGCCCGATTCCAGCAGAGGGGTTTTTTCCCAGGGTTGTTTCCACATGATGGAATAGGTGATATTGGTGTTGGTGAATCGTTTTTCTATTGGGAGTTTGGAATCACCGACCAGGCGGTTCGACCATTGGTTGGCGATTTCGACGGCGAGGTGATTTTTCCCCGACTTGACTTGATCCGTTATATCCACCTGAAAAGGTGGTTTCCAGAGGATGCTTACCTGTTCATTATTGATGTAAACATCCGCGATATCTTTCACTCCTCCCAAATCGAGAGTCAGTCGGTAATTTTCAGAAACAAGACTGGCGGGGATTTCAAACACTTTGTGGTAGGCAGCAATACCGGAAAAGAATTGGATGCCTTCCTCTTTCGCTTGTGTCCATGAAATTAATTCGGGAAATGTCGTTACCACCGGAGCGCCCCATCCCTCGGGAAATCGGACCTCCCAGGGGCCGGTTATCTCGATCGGACTGGGAAGGTCATCGATTTCGAGCATTAGAGACTGGTCTCCTACGGCTTCCAAGGTATATTGACCATTATTCGCGATCGTGAGTTCTATCCGGCCATCATCTGTCGAACTTGCTTCACACGATGAGAATTCAGGTAAAATTGTAGTTAAATGAGGTTGATTGGATTTTGCTCGGAAAACGACAAAAACTGATCCCATTGGGGGCAAGCGCAATGGTAATTTCGTTTCCCCTCCAACTGTTTCGTAAATCGCTAACTTTTGGATATTGCCCGTATACGGTTCCCACAATTCGGGAACTTTGCCGGTGACACGGAACATGCAGTCTGCGTTTATCCATTTCATCGTTTTATTGCTGACAAAGTATATGTCTTCGTTGTCCGTTTTGCGGTGGATGTAATCGAGAACGCTGTCTTCATTCTGGCTATCATAAGTGAAATCGGGACCGATCTTCCGTTCCAGTAAAATATCACGAAGGGAACGGCCGTATATGATTTTGCCTTTGCCGTAAGTATGTTTCTTTACTTCGACGCCATCACAGTTACCCCACAACCGGTTTGACAATCGGCGTACTTTCGCATCGCGCGCTTTGTAATCATTCAGGCCGTTCGATCGCGTGGGTTTGGGGCCGTAAACGGTGGCTCCACCTTTGACTAGTTTCTCCAGTTTCATCAGAACGTCTAAATCCATGTCATCTCGTTCCGGTAAGACCAGTAGTTCATAACTCATTCCGTCGGGCAGGACGATTCGGCCTTTCTCGACACTCATCCGTGTCACGATCGCTTCGGAGTTGGTGACATCGTAGTCGTATCCAGCGCCCAAGGATGGATCGACGTGCTTGGGTTTGACGAAATTCGGTGCTTGACCACCGTAGTAATAGCAGACATCGCCGACGAAATGGCCTTGCTGCAGGAGATAGCAGGAACGGGATAGATAATCGATGAACGGCTTGATTTTTGGCCACCAGACCCGGTTGACATTGATGTGGGTTCCCGCATGGTAGGCCCATCCCGGTTTGCCTGCTTCGGGGGGATTATGTGTTCCGGTATGGAAGGTAAAACGGTTCAGGCCACCGCACATTGCCCGGTCCGCCAGCGGTTTTAGGTCGAAGGGACCGAGTTGCCAGTGATGCCAACTAGTGAAGGCTTCACCGTCTACGATTTTTTTTCCGTAGAGATGTGACGCGCAGGCGATCTCTTTGACCAGCCATAGAATATCGACGCCGTTTTCATCGAAGCGTTGATGTTTGTACCAGAACTCACCTCTGGGAACGTCCAGTGCGCCCAGCGCACGGAGCGCATCGAACGGGCAATTGTGCAAGGGCTGCCCCGGACCGCCTGCTTCGGAACATAACAGGAGGCCGTGACGGTTGCATATTTCACGCGCTCTTGTGTAGTGATAGTCGATAATTAAATCGGACAGTGTCATCTTGAAATCGAAATCGAATCGCTCAGCAGTTTCCTTATCATCGATGGTGTAACCGAATAACAAAGGCATGTATGTTGTCAGATCGTAGCCTCGTTTTTTCTTGAATTCCTCCAGCATTCGTGGGGTCCAAACCAATCCCTTTTCTTTTTCATAACTGGCGACTTCGTAACTGGGCAGATACATGAATGTCAGTGCTGTTTTTCCTAAATCGCCTAACTCTTTTGTTAACGCATCGATCAGGTATTGAAAGTGCAGTTCGGTGGCGGCTGGATCGAAATGGTCGATGATCAGACCGCTGGAATTGGGGCTTGGAAGCACCAGACGTTCGCCCGTGCCCGCGCAGATAAAGCGCAGTATTTCCCATTCACCGGATGGAACTTGCCATTTGAGTCTGCCGTTAGTATCCAAGCGGCTTGTTAGATCGATGATGGAATTCAAATCATCGATTTTATTATCTTCCGAAAAAGGAATTGCTATGACGGCGATATTTTTATAATAGGCCGGGAGACCATCCGATCCCTTCGGTGATTTTGCGGGGACTTTGGGGAAAGGCAGTTTTTGACTGAAACTGGATTTCCCTTTTACTTTCGTTCGTGAATAGAATATTCCCTTCGCTCCGAATTCCGGTGTCACCCAGGGGCCGCCCGCGTTCCAACTGCTGGAGGTGAGGAAACCGATTTCCAACCCTAAACGGCCCGCCTCGCGCACGGCATGGCCGATTGCTTGAACCGACTCCTTGCCCATAAAAGCCGGGCCGTCTGGAACCACGTTGTTCGGGTCTTTGGCCCCTACGTCGAAAATGTCCAGCCCAGCGATTCCCTTTTCTTTCATCTCCTCCAGGTCACAGGTTATTTGGGGAATGTTGACATTGCCGTTCATCCAGCCCCAATAGGCGCGCGGACGGGCATCAAGCGGAGGGGTTTTGAATCCTTCCTCTAAATTTATAGTATTCTCATTTTTCTTATCTTTTCGTTCAGGCGCGGCATCGATCGAAACGATAAAGGTAAGCACGAAAAAGATCGGGATTATCAAAAAGTGTGAATGTCGAAACATCTTATCATCTCCTAACGTTTTTTTCTCTCAATAGTAATAAACCGAAAAATGTTAACGAGGCATTAAGAATTAAAATTTCATAGCCGAAACGATACCCCCAAAACCATTCCTCGGATTTTAGATAGACAAGATATGAAATCGCGGGAGACAGCAGAGCGATGAATGGCACACAGGAATCCTTGATTTGAATTTTTGTGAAAATGCCAAGGACATACAAACCTAGCAATGGTCCATACGTGTAGCCGGTTGCAGTAATAAACGCGCTGATGATACTTTCGCTTTTGATTTGGTGGAAAACCAGGATTAATACATATAAATAGAGGGCGATTCCCAGGTGAATCATATAACGCTTTTTTATGTTATCTTTATCTTGTTTGGAGAAACCCAGGAAATCGATGCAGAATGATGTAGTCAGCGACGTTAAGGCTGAGTCAGAGCTGGAATAGGCGGCAGCTGAAATACCGATCAGGAAGAACAATCCGGCGACGAAACTTAGGTGATGGATCGCCAGTAAAGGATACAATTCGTCTTTGTCGTTCGGGATCGCGATACCATTGACTTGGGCGTATTGGACCAATAGAAGGCCCAGATAAAGAATGATTATATTGGCGAAGATCAGCATCACGCCGAACCAAAACATGTTCTTTTGCGACTCGCGAAGATTGCGGCAGGTTAGATGCTTCTGCATCATGCTTTGATCCAGGCCGTTGGTGACTAGCGTCATGAATGCGCCGGTGAAGACGTATTTGAAGAAATTCTGTTTCGATTTCCAATCCCAATTGAACATCGTGGATTCGCTGTAGTCCCAAAAATTTTGCAGATGACCTACCGTCGATAAGTGCAGTTCTTTCCCTATCACATATATACTGATAAGAACTGCCAGTAATAAAAATACGGTCTGCAGGATGTCCGTGTAGACAATGGTTTTAATTCCAGACCGGAATGTGTATAACCAGATCAGCAGAATCGTGATTAAAACCGTGACGTGGAAAGGAATGTGATACGAATCGAAGAACGAGATTTGCAGGACACTGGCCATGAGGTAAAGTTTGAAAGCCGATGTAACACTTTGCGCGATAAAGAAAGAGACGGCCCCTGTCTTGTAGGACCAGAAACCGAATCGTTGATCGAGAAAACTGTAAATCGAAACAAGATTTAAACGATAGTATAACGGCAGCAATACGATCGCGACGATGGCGATCCCCAATACGTAACCGATCACCAACTGGAAATAGGCGAATTGAGTGACGGAGACTTCACCAGGAACGGAGATAAACGAGATTCCCGATAAGGCGGCTCCGATCATTCCAAAGGAGACCAGGAACCAATGCGAGCTGCGGTTGGCGATAAAAAAGGTGCTCGAACGGCTGTCTTTGGATGTGAAATAGGAAATCAACAGCAGGAAAGCGAAATATCCAAGGACGATACATATAGCGAATCCAGGTCCCATATCACAACTCACTTATCTCGGCATACGATGACGCATTCGATGTTCAAATAATCGGCGATTGTCTGAAGGGTTTCCGCATGATGCCCAATGCCCAGCGCGTAATGATGGGTCGGGCCTTCCGCAACCCAGCGCTTCAGGAACGTGCGAACGTCCGGTTTGAAATAGCCCCTCGTATTAGTGTTCCCGGTCGGGGGAATCGGCCCTTGCATCGATTCGCCCTCACCGATGACGAATTTAATTTTTCCTTCAAAAGTAGTTGTGATACCCAGCATGGTGATGGGACCTTCTTTCAACTTGAACTCGACACTCGCCCCACTGCCGGGTTTACCGTGATATTTCGAGAGGCTTCTCAGCACCGGGCGTCCTTCGGACAGGTTGATGTGATGGGGACCGTCATGTCCGACCAGGACAAAACCTTCCTTGAAATCGATAGGGTGAAATTCGGCGAAACTTCCCCCACTGTCGAGACGGTCCACGATCAACATCGCGATGCACGTCTTGAGATCGAATTCCCCGCACATCGGAAACCCGGCGGCGATCAGCATCGAATTGCCGACGATTAAGTTCGTTACGACTTTTCGCAGTTCTGAATCCGGCTCGCCTTCATAATAGTAGGCCAAACCGTCCAGCTCTTTTTCCTCGATAAACCGAGTCAGCGCGACGGAGACTTTGGCGGCGGCATGTAAATCATCATCGGTCAATTTTCGGGTGATGGGATCGGATTTCGGTTCGGGCGTATCGAAGAAACGCAGTATCTTATTCGACTCGGTCGCGATGGCCTCTTCAGAGATATTTTTATAATGCCGATAGATATCGTGCGGCTCGGTTTGAACGATATGGCATCCGAAAGCGGCCGTGAAGGCAGTCGGGTCGGAGTGCATATCCAGCATTGCTTCCAGGACGTGTCCCATTAGACCGATTCGGGCGCGTTTTAAGTCGTGGAGTACATTCGCGATCCGGCAAAAGTCGGCGATTTCCGCATCGGCGATTGGATCGTTTTCTAAAAAACCCAGGATACATTTCGGAGGTTTCTTGCCCATTCGTATCGCGACTCCGGTAAATTCCGGGACGGAGCAGAAATCATCATTGCAGAGCTGCATGTATGTGGTTCCATGCTGATAATCCATCGCTTCTAATGGCTGAAGCGCTACCAAAACGATCGGGATATCCATTTCACGAATGACCACTCCAAACGTGCTGGATGTGGCGTAGGTCAGCATATCGCAGAAGATCAGGTCCAAATCGGCCGCTTTCAATTTGGGCACTAACGCATACGCGCTTTTGGCATCATCGACAATACCGAAATCGGTTACGGTTACATTATGCCGATTTAGTTTTTCGATCAATCGATTTTGCTTGCGTTTTAACTCATCCAGCAGACCGTCGAACTGAGGCCAATAGGCATGATGACCGACGCCATAGACTCCGATGTTCGCTGTTAAAGGTTTTCTTCTAGGAATGATCCTGTCTGCCATTGCTTTCATTCTCTTTCATCGAATCGATTTTCTGCCGATCGGTTTTTACGGTAATTCGGGTTGGGACGATATCGAGTGTTGGCGTTTATCTCTTTGTGCCATTGAACCAGCATTTGGTGCAGCCGAGCTGTTTTTTCCGGCATTCGTTCGGCCAGGTTCTTCGATTCACCGATATCGTTTCTCAGATTATATAACTCTAATTTTCCCGATTCGAAATGTTCGATCAACTTGAAGCCTTCCGTTCGGATCGCGCCGGAAGGACGTCCGCCCATGGAACTGAAATGAGGATAATGCCAATACAATGCTTTCCTATTAAGCGTGGCCTTCGGATCGAGTAGAAGGGGTTTCAGGTTCACTCCGTCGATTGTGGTATTCTTCTTTCCCCGATTGCGGTCGATTCCCGCCAACTCGCAAAAGGTCGGGAGGAAGTCCGTGCTGATTACCGGTTCGTGACAGATCCCGCCTGGCTTGACTACGCCTGGGAATTTGACGATTAACGGTTCACGAATACCGCCTTCGTAAAGAAATCCCTTGCCGGAACGCAGGGGGGCGTTCGTCGTGGCGGGCGTGTGATCCCCCACATGGCTGGGATGGCTCAAACCGCCATTGTCGGAGAAAAATACGACAACCGTATTATCTTCGATTTCAAGACGCTGAAGTGTTTGCATGACTCGGCCAACCCCGTCATCTACACTTTCGACCATCGCGGCATAGTGGGGATTGTTCTGCGTCTCCTTCTTTGGAGGATCGGTTTTCAAGCGGTTTTCGTATTTGGCAATTTTATCCGGTTTGCCTTCGATCGGTACATGCACGGATTGATAACTAAGGAAATAGAAAAACGGTTTTTCGTGATGGGTCTCGATGAATGTGCAGGCTTCATCCGTCAGCCGATCCGTCAGATACTCGCCCTCGAACCGGCCCTCGATCGCGGGGTTGCCTTTCCATTCAGGCCAGAAGTAGCTGCGCGGCATCCCGGCATGTGGCGCGCCGAAAGCCTCATCGAATCCCTGCCGCAAGGGATTGTATTCCCCTCGGCCTAAATGCCATTTCCCGGCCATACCAGTGACGTAATCCGACGCTTGGAAGATTTCCGCAAGGGTGGTCTCTTCGTGAGGGAGATGGGGAAGCGTTTGCGCCGGTAAGATCGGAGAATCCTGCGGTGCTTTATTTCCTCGATATCCTTCGACGATGGTGGTCAAGTTCAGGCGCGCGGGATATCTGCCCGTCATGATGCTGGCCCGCGTGGGCGAGCAGCAGGGAGAGGCCGCATAGGCGTTGGTGAATTTCATCCCTTCGGACGCGAGCCGGTCGATGTTCGGGGTATCATGGAAAGTGCTTCCGAAACACCCCACGTCAGCCCAGCCCAGATCGTCAACCAGGATAAATACGATATTGGGTTTCCCGGTACGCCGGGCTTGTCCGTTTCCTTTCGGCGTCAGAGCGAGCATGGGTGCGGCATAGCAAAATGACTGACCGATGGTTGACAAAAAATTCCTGCGGTCAACCGTATTCTTTTCCGGCATTTCCGGCTCCTGTTAAAAAAGATTCTTCGTCAGTTACTTGTAATCGATCGAACCATCATGATTTTATAAACCGACCAGCATGTCGTCACAGGGATAAGACGATCGAGCGCCGAGCCGGATCAAATCTCCCTGGCTGGACAAACCGTTTGAGATCGCGTAAGTGACGGTGTTTCCCCACGTGTTGGTGTAATCGGGTCCGGCGCTGGTCAGTTTGTAATCACAACAGCGCGCCTGAGGGGGAAGCACACTCAATCCTTGGAAATGGATCCGGCTCCAGGCTTCCGTATAGTCATAGGTGATGTAAGACTCGTTCTGCGCGTCGTTCATACGCGCGCCGGGCGCGCCATAGATAAACGGGTCTTGAGGAACGGAAGACATGTAAGAGACCGGTGTGGTTAACGGGATGAGGCGGGTGTTGAGGGGGTTCTTATTGGTTCCGTCCGGGTGTTTCCAAAGAGGGTAAAAACTATGATCGAGCCTGTATTGCTCCAGGGCGGTGGTTATGGAATTCATCTCGGATTCTGCCTTGGCAATTTTGGCACGCAGAAGGGCATTGATAAAATTAGGAACGGCAATGGCCGCCAGAATGCCAATGATCGCAACGACAATCAATAATTCGATTAAAGTGAATGCTTTTCTGTTCATCGTACCTTTCCTTTCGGCGTATTGAAAAACACCCCCACTGATTTGGATTGTAACTTATTTTTGTTTCGTAAGTTTCTGGATGAAGAAATTCTCAAGCGATTGGTATGGATTGTTATCACCGGGGTAGGTGAGTACTGCTTCCACGCCCAATTCGTCCATCACTTTTTTCAGTTTGATGCCGAACATGACATGGTGTACCTTCCAACTCTGTGCTTTTTGGGCGTCTTCTGGAATGGGAGCGTCCGGTTTCATTCTGTATGACATATAAATCGGAGGATCGTCGGAGGAAATTAAATCGAGAGCGGAAATATCCTTAATGATTTTTCCGATTCGTTCATCACTTCAGACCTCGCAAATCCACTCCTAAATCGACCCATTTTTTTGGACATCTTGAAA
>CAZSIZ010000268.1:0-8840 GCA_964606645.1 uncultured bacterium | reverse complement strand
CGGCTTCGAGGTTTCCCACCTTAAATCACTGTCCGAATTTTGGGGTACATTATAGCCGCCGCCTCGTCTCCCGACGATGCCGCCTGGATTAAGGCATCCTGCGAACGTTCGCGATTCTCATCCATTGCTCTCATATACGATTAACGAACCGAAGCCGCTAGTGGTGTACAAAAAATATTCCGATTTCGGATTTTTACTCGAATCTAAACCTATTATAATGATGTTTTTTTCGATCATTCACTTAACATGAATCCGTAGTCTGTGTTATCCTTCTTATGATTGTTGGGATTAGACAGGAGAATTCTGTCCGTAACAGTCGATCAACAAACGAATGGAGATTAGCGATGTTTCAAAAACGATTTTTTTATGGTGGAAAACGATTGGCTGCCGCCGGTTTACTCATTCTGTGTATGGCCTTTGCGGGATTACCCGCGCAGAGTGAAGACGGTTTCAAGCCAATCTTCAACGGCAAAGATCTCACCGGGTGGGATGGCGATACCAATTTCTGGTCGGTCAAAGATGGAGCCATCACCGGGCAATCCACGCCGGAAAATCCCTGCAAGAAGAACACGTTTCTGATCTGGCGCGCGGGGGAACTGGACGATTTTGAACTGCGTCTGAAAATCCGCATCGTCGACGGTAATTCTGGCATCCAGTACCGCAGCCGGGAATTGGGACAATGGGCCGTCGGCGGGTATCAGGCCGATTTCGAGGCGGGTCCACGATGGACGGGCGCACTCTACGACGAGCACGGACGCGGTCCACTCGCCACTCGCGGGCAAAAGACGGTGATCGGTAAAAACGGCGAAAAGAAATCGGACCAGGTGAACGATACGGACGAACTGTTTAAGCTGATTAAAAAAGAAGAATGGAACGATTACACGATCTCTGCACGGGGAACGCATCTGATTCATACGATCAATGGGAAAGTGATGTCCGAAGTGATCGACAACGAAACCGCGAAGGGGGCACGGTCAGGTATTCTCGCGCTTCAGGTTCATTCCGGGCCGCCTATGACGGTTCAGTTCAAGGATATCCGGCTCAAGCGATTCAAAATTGCTGACAAGAAAAAAATCGTGCTGGTCGCGGGGCCGCGCAGCCACGCCCACGGGGATCACGAACACAACGCGGGTATCGTGCTGCTCAAACACTGTCTCGATCAACTGCCCGAAACGGTGAGCGCTACCTACCATAACGGCTTTCCCAAAGATCCCACCGCTTTCGATAACGCAGATTCGATTCTGGTCTTCTCAGACGGCGGCGGCAGGCATCCCATCTTTCGACGCAAGGGGATGCAACTGATTACCGAACAGATGAAAAAAGGCGTCGGATTAGCGATCGTCCACTACGCAGTCGAAGTGCCGAAGAACCAGGCGGGCCAGCAATTTCTTGATTGGATCGGCGGTTACTACGAGTCCGGTTTTTCGACCAACCCGCATTGGGACGCTAATTTTAAAACGATTCCCGTCCATCCCGTCACACGCGGGGTTAAACCTTTCGAGCTGCGCGATGAGTGGTATTTCAACATCCACTTCCGGCCCAACATGAAAGGCGTGACGTCGCTTCTGAGCGCGACCCCACCCGACAACGTTCGAAAAAGCGGTCCGTCCAAGCAGTTTCCCGGACGCTCGGAAATCGTTGCCTGGTGTGTCGAGCGTCCGGACGGCGGACGTGGATTCGGATTTACCGGCGGGCACTTTCATAAGAATTGGGGTAACGATAATTACCGTACTTTCATCCTCAATGCCATCTACTGGACGGCGCAATTAGACATACCAGCGGAGGGTGTTCCTTCGACGATGACCGAGGAATTTCTTCTGAAGAACTGGGATCGCGACCGCCAGTATTATTAAGCGTGATTTGAAAACGCATGTTTGAAGCAGAAAAATCGGAAAAGGTGTGATTGAATTAAAAAATAAAAGAAGCGAGAGGAACCGTATCATGAAAATTGGAATGAACTTACTGCTGTGGGATGCAACGATTACCGAGCAGCACGTGCAGGTGCTGGAGGAACTGGCCGAGTTGGGATTCGACGGGGTGGAATTCCCCCTGTTCGCCTTCGATCGCGCCCTGAGCAGAAAACTGCGCAAACACCTCGACCGGCTGAAATTGAAATGCTCGGTCGTCACCTGCGTACCTCCGGAAGCGAATCCCATCAGCGACAAAGCCGATGTGCGGCGCGCGGGATTGAACCATCTGAAAAAAGCGATCGGCATCGCGGAAATCCTCGGCGCAGACACAGTCTGTGGACCCTTCACGTCACCCGTCGGCGATCTGACGGGCCGTCCCCGCACGGAAGACGAGTGGAAGCGGGGCATCGCCGTCATGCAGAAAGCCTCCGTGGCCGCCGAAAAAGCCGGAGTCACGTTGGCGCTTGAGGCCCTGAACCGTTTCGAGACCTACTTCATCAACACGATCGGCGACGCCTGCCAGTTCGCGGATGAGGTCGGCTCGAAAAAGTTCGGCGTCATGTGGGATACGTTCCACGCCAACATCGAAGAAGAAAGCATCGTTAAAGCGATGAAAGGGGCGGGTAAAAAGATCGTCCACGTCCACATCTCCGAGAATCATCGCGGCATCCCCGGTGCGGGACACATTCGTTTCGGCGAAGTTTTCAAGCAACTGCGCGCAATGAATTACAAGGGCTGGCTTACCGTCGAAGCGTTCGGAAGGGCGCTCCCCGAACTGGCCGCCGCGACGTGTATCTGGCGCGATCTTTTCGGCAGCAACAGTGAAGTCGCCCAGAAGAGCCTCCAGTTCATCAAGAAACAGTGGGATAAAGCGAAGTAGGGCAGGATTTAGGGGCTAGGGTTTAGGGTTTTTTTAGTTATCCTAGCTTTTGTCCCTTACCAGAAAAATCGGTCGCAAATGAGACGATCGTCCAATTCACGGGGAACCAAAACCGTTAGAAGGAGAATAGATCATGCAGAGGCCTCTATACATTATTTGGAATGACGATAACAAGGTTGGAATTCCTATCATCGATGAACAGCATAGAGGAATTATTTCTACGATCAATTCTCTTTATTATTTTATTCAAAGTGGACATGGCAAAGTAGTATTAAAACCAACTCTGGTTATGTTACAAGAGTATACGGTCGTTCACTTTGCAACGGAAGAAAAATTGATGGTAGAGGCACGTTATCCCGCGATCGAAGAACACATGGTATTGCATAAAAAACTGGTAAAGGAGACCAATAAGATTTCTTTTAAGGCCAATAGAGAAAAGGAACCAGATATTATCTTGAAATTCTTAAAAGAATGGTGGTTGAATCATATTAGAAAAGAAGACAGGAAGTACATCCCTTCTATGAGAAAATTAATCGACCAGACGCCCCTGTAAAAAGCAATGCAGGGTGAGTTTCGCTTTATCGATCCACCCGTTATGTCGCAATGTAATCTGGGCTAAATGCGAAGTGAACCATTTTCCTAAAGTGTGGGTCGATCGTTGGAATCGCTGAATGGACTTTTCTCGACGGAATCATCCTTGCTTGAAACCGAGGGGGAATCCGCTGGGCGGGGGCGAGCGTAATCTCGAATCGCGTAAATCGGCCCTGCCAGAATGAACGTTCCGGCCAGAAGCGTCAACACGATCTTAAACCGCAGCACGGCTACGCAGAGAATCAGCACCATAATTACATTGTATTGAAAGACATGCTTCCTTTCGACGCGAACGACGGAGAGGTCCGGATAGGGGATGGAACTCAACATCAGGCAGGCGAAACAGACCGACAGCACGTGAAACGCAATACGCAATACCGTATGCTCCATCGGAATCTGAAACTCCACACAAACGAGAACCGCCGACGCCAGAAAACAGGCGGGAACCGGACAGGGCAAACCTGTGAAATGTTCCCTTTTCTGATTTTTAGACGCCGACACGTTGTAGCGGGCCAGACGCAACGTCGTGGAAAGCGTGTAAATCAATACGAGTGAAAGGCTCAGCCGATTGAGTTGATCCGGGTAGAGAACGGAATGCAGCAGCAGCGGCGGCGTCACACCGAAGGAAATAACATCGGCCAGAGAATCCAACTGGATGCCGAAGGGAGACGCCGCTCCAACGAATCTCGCCACTTTCCCATCGATCATATCGAAGAAGGCCGCCAACAAGATCAGCATGGCCGCGATATCGGGTTTGCCGTTGATGGCAAATAAAATGGCGGTAATGCCGCACCCGATGTTGAAACTGGTCAGCACGTTGGGCATCAGGTGAACGATTTTTACGTATTTTCGGTTTTCGCGGAGGTTCTTGACACGAAAACGCTTGGGATGTTTGCGGGGGAACGGGAAGGGGGAAAGCGGCTTGCGTCTGCCTTCCTCACGTTCCTGAGCCGATTTGTTTGCGTCGAGGTTTTCGATCGTCATGGTTTCAACCGGAATTCGTGTATTACCTCAACGCCTTAAAGCAGCAATGAACAACCGATACGGAAAAAACGTATCGAATAGTGGTTACATGACTCTCGTTCATTCATATCTTATCGCAATTGGTCTGCCGAGGGAAGTATTTGATACGTTTTACAAATACCAAAATCAACACGTTGTTTTGTTGGGGAATTTTGGGAAAGGATTGATTATTCTATTTGCAAATCCCCTCTAACTCCCCCCGTTTGGGGGGAGAAGATGGATTTTTTCCATTAACCATAGAACATTGGGAGCGGTTTCGCCGATCTTTAATACTTAAAACAGTTCCCATAAAAGCACAGACGTCGGTGCACCGCCTAGAGTCAACGCGCCATAAGTACGCTCGCGGTGTGCGGGACCGTTCCACAGCATCTGCTCGTCGCGGTCGTCTGCAATCTCATCGTTATCGTCTTCGTTGATCGCGATATTAAAACCGATGAGTTCCGTTTCAATCGGCGTGAAAAACGCATCTTTTCTGAAGCGGAATTCCACCAAATAACCGTTATCGGTGGGTGCGGTTCCCGCAAACCACTCATCCTCCTCGCCAAAGAGAAAATCCGCATGACCGCGGACAGAACCGTTCGCGGTCATAACCAATTGCGCGCCAAGTCCAAATCCATAATTCGTTCCGCTCTCACGGCTGTAATCGCCATCCAGGAACACTTCGACGGAATCGTCATGCCATGTATATCCATCGACCGAACCGGCGGGTTCCGTGTCCGTTTTTACGTTATCATCCACCACATTCACGGCGACGTATAAGAAATCCTGATCGTGCAGCACTTTGAAATCGAAGGATAAATCCTCCATGCTTTCAGGATAGTACGAATGATTCGTGTTTGCTTCGAACAAGTTTCCTCTTCCGCCATCGGCTTTCGCCCAATCCGCTTCGTCCATGATGCCATCGAGAACGATCGGCTGCGCGGTCAGAAACGCCACTATTTCGCGGCGTCCAAAGTACAGGTCTCCGTATGTACTTTCGTCATGCGCCAAACCGGTCCATCGAATTTGCATATCGCTCCCAGCCGTGGCGTCATCGTCGTCGTCATTGACGGCGAGGTTGAATCCGATCGTATCGCCTTTAGCGGGATTTCCGATTTTCGAGAGTTTAATCTGGAACTCATAGTGAAAACCAGTGAACGCCTCGTTTTCATATACGGACGCGAACCATTCATCGTTTGGACCTTCCCCAAAGGAGGGATCGCCCGCCTCTTTATCACGCCGCGCACCGGTTGACGTCATCACGAATTGCCCGCCGGTTTCGTATTCCTCGGAATGATCGTTTACGTTGCCTTCTACGGCGTTGTGATTTCCATCGATGAATATTTCGACCGAATCTTCTTCCCACGTCGCGCCATCTTCATCGCCGGGTCCTAACTGATTGACCCAATCGAAGTCGATGACTTCAACGGCGATATACAGATACTCGTCGTCGTATACCGTCCAGACGCGAAACGCTAAATCATCGGCATCGAGAGGAAGCTCGTCTCCCTCCACCACTCCGGGCTGAGCGAGACTGTCTCGATCGAACTCGGGGCGATTCGTATACCAAAAATTATTCAAGGCATTCCCCGGTCCGGTTCCCTGTGCGGAATAGGTCCAGGCGTCGTCATCGATGATGCCATCGATCACAGGCGCTTCGATGCCTTCATAATCTCCCAGATAATGGGTGATCTGGGTGCGGGGCGGCAGGTCTTGCGCGGTGCAGAATGAGAGCGCTGCAACGAGCAGGATCGTTGCGATGAACAGACTGACGAACATTGATTTTTTCATGATCGACACTCCTCCGTTTGGTGGTGAATAGGCTGAACCGAGATGACTCATAAGGAACCAGAATCTTCCCTTATGGTCTTTTGATTTTTCGATTTTCTCAAATGGATTGGACCTTGTCAACAGTTTTTCAATAAAAATCATGTTTCCAATAGGGATGAAGTCGGTGTGTCTGAAAAGACGTACGGTTAATTGAGGACGCGGCGAAGGACGCCGGAGCGGTCGATCCACATTGCGCGAACGACATCGAAATGAGCGCGCGGCAGTTTCCAACGGGGATCCTGATCGGGGAGATCGTTCGGCAAGTTCTTGACGTACTCGGTGAAAAGAGTGGACAGGAATCCAAACGCGAAACGGGGCGTTCCCATCGTCGTCAGCGTGTCTTTCAGGTAGATGAAGTCGAATCCCTCTTCAAACAGGTCGGCCAGTTGTCCGCCCGGCACACTTCCGTCCTGGCACGCCTGCATTCGCTGGTTGGCGATTTCGTATAATTCCTGGCCGCTCCACTTGAGTTCGGGGATGAGGTTGGATTTGTCCAGCCTCATACGTTTGAGGTCGTCGGGACCGGCGTTTCGGTGGATTTCGTCCAGTTCGATCGGCAGGAAGAGTTTCAGGCCCAGGCGGGGGTATTGGAGCAGTTTGATCTCAAGCAGCGTTTTAACGAAGTCTTTAATCAAATCCTCCCGCACGCTTAAAAGCGACGGTTCGTCGAAGCGGTCGAGCAGGATGTAAACACCCCGGTAGCCGAATTCCTCGATCAAGTCCATAAAGCGATCGAGCAGATGATAGCGGCTGGCTTCCTCCGAACCTCGTGGAACAACAAACTCTTTGCGCTCCTTCGTAGAGAGTCCGGCGAGAATGCGGTTGAGGTTCGAGGGATTGTGGGGGAGAATTTTGACGCTTCGGCTGGCCCACGACGCCAACGCCCGAACCATCGTTAACGCATAGATAAACCACGTCCACGAACCGAGTAAACCGAGACCACCCAGTGTGTACCAGAGTTTGGCAGGGCCTGGGGTTTGATCGAAAAGATGAGGCAGCAGGCCCGTCCCGATGCTGAGAACGGATAAAAAAATCACCAGCATCCATTTCAACGCCATGCGGAACGTTCGGCGTTTCATGATCCAGCCGAACTTGTGAAGCGTTTCGGCGGTGGTTTGCCGGTCGGAATCGTAATAGAGGGAGATCAGAATCTGGAAATAAATTTTCTGCTTTCGGGTCAGTTTCTTAGGGGGATCGCTCAACTCCAGGATTTCATTCGCGAGTTTCGTCGTGCCCAGCGACAGGACGGCGTCCAGATGGTCGGCGATTTTCCAGCGCTTGACGACTTCCTCCGCCGCCTGGGAATCATCGGCCCGGGCGACGATCGAGCGGCGGAACTGGGACATATATGGATTGAAGTCGATGTATTCGAACAGAAAAACTTTCTCTTCCGGATTCTTCCGGTTGAACTCATCCACCCGCCGCTTGATCATCAGCCGCAGCGCGCTCTTTCCACTGCCCTTTTCACCGAAGACGATAGCTGGAGCGGCCACACGGGGGTTGCCGTACAAGCGGTCGAAACTCCAATGAACCGCCGAGGAATCCAACGAGGCCAAAATCATATCTTTGTCCGCGTCTTCGCAGTTGAAGGGATCCTCCCGGAGGCTCCAGTATTCACGCCATTTTTGCATAAACATGATTCAATACTCTTTACTATTTCTCGTGATTTTTAGGCGGCCGACGGGTCGCCGTTCATGTCGGCTAATCGTGGTTATTGTTGTTTGCGGAATCGTAATAAGCAAGGGTTCGGGATTCCGTATGGAGTTTTTCGCTAAAGGCTTTCCAGGATTTTCGGGCGACGTAGGATCGCGACGTCCAGTTTCCATGTTGATCCAGGTGGGTTTCGGTGCGGCCTTCTTTGATATAATCCTCTCTGGCGATCACCGGAACGACAGGATCGTACAACGTGGCGTAATAGGATTTTTCGGTGGCGTTCGAGGTGGGATAGTCGGAATCGGTATATGAAAGCGTTAGATACAAGTTTCCGGAACTGTCGTGATGGTAGCACGTTCGTTCGATGACACCGCCCGACGAATCGTAATAACATTCTTCGGTTCGGTTTCCCATCTCGTCATAGTGATAAGCGGCTCGACAGGCATTCTTTCTGATTGCGATAAATGTGACGGAGCGCACCGGCCCCTTAAAGCCGTCTCGCTCGCTGTCGGTCATTTCCAATGGATTCGGCACCTCGACACGGCCTGGATCGATCAGGAAAAAAGTGAATACGGCCAGGCTGACCAGGACGAGAGTGGATGTTTTTACGGTCGAATAGAAGTTGGTGGATTTCGCCATCTTTTCTGCACTCCTTTCATCCAACGGCGGTAAGAGAGGCCATAAGATTTCATCTCCTGATTATACTGCAAACCGCGAATGGAGATCGAAATAATGCGACTTTTTATTCTCCCAGATAACGTTTTAGAGTGAGATGAGTAACAGAAAGAACGGCTATATGGTTGACGATGTGCGATCTTTCGCATTACAATCAGCCCGTTGTCGTGAAATTCGAACGCCTCTCCGCTATTGGGGAACATTCGGTTTTGGTTTTGATAGAAATGAAACTCTCCATCGTACACCCGTTGCCTCATCTATAAATGTTACCATAGTCATGACCCATCAGTAGGTCAACA
>CAZSIZ010000267.1:0-8853 GCA_964606645.1 uncultured bacterium | reverse complement strand
TCGTTTCGATCACCTCGGCTTCACGATTCCTGCGGCGTAGCCGCTTCGTCCAACAAAAAATGAAGTTAAGATATATAATTATTGTTGTACTGGTATGATTCATATAGTGAGTCATCGGTTGGGGGTTGGAGTAACATGCTGTTTTGACAGTGTTTATTGTAAGCAAACCAATTTAGTTCAGGTCGTACGGATTGTGCGAATTGATTGTGCTTGAGAATCGATGAATTGAAAAGGAGAATTTGGAGATGAAAACGCACGTGAAACGGCAAGGCCCACGCACTCACCGGATTATGATATATTTTTTCAGTACACTGCTCGCGCTGTTATTGGTCTGGCTGCTCGGATTTATCCTGAGCGACATCGGACGCATTCCCGGACCCAACCGTGCCGAAATCGAAAAGAAATACGTCGGACAAGACCTGTACGACCAGTTGAATATCTTGAAAAAGGAAGCAAAAAACATCCAAACCCAACGCGAGAACCAGCGCGAGATTCAAGATATCCTGGGAACCAGCACAAGCAATTCTGAACAGACGATGAATCAACTGCTGGAAGTACACCGGCTTAACTTGGAGAAGGGCGTCAAACCCACGGAAGCGGAACAAGAGGCGATGGCGGAAAGCCAGGCCCTGTTTTTGGAAAACCAGAAAAAATTTCAGGAAGCCAACCGTCAGATCGCCGCGCTCAGCGAACGGCAGCGTGAAGTCAAAGGGCAAATCGATTCCCTTCAAGAGGATATCGATGCGAAAAAGAAGCCGTCTGGTGCGGAATACCAACAGTTAAGGCAGCGTCATCTGTTCAAAATCGCTTCGATCAAACTGGCGTTTCTGGTTCCCCTGTTTCTTGCTGTAGCCTGGATGGCGATCAAGGCGCGGCAGGGAGCGTACGCGCCGGTCGTTTACGCCGCATTCATCGCGCTGTTCTGGAAAATCGGCGTCGTCATGCACGATCATTTCCCACGCGAGTTCTTCAAATACATCGCGATCGGGGCGGCGATCGTCATTGTCCTGGCGTTCCTGATCCATCTGATCCGGACGATCGCGGCTCCTCAGCGAGACTGGCTGCTCAAGCAGTATAAGGAAGCCTACAACCGGCATCGGTGTCCGGTCTGCGCCTATCCCATCGAGCGCGGCCCCTTCAAACACGCCGTGTGGACAGCCAAGGGGCCTAAACTGCTTGGTTCATTCGCGAACGAAAATTCCGATACTGGCGAGCGGCCTTATACCTGCCCATCGTGCGGTGAAGGGCTATACGAAACGTGTGAGAAATGCAAGGAAACGCGCCCATCGCTGCTGCCTTACTGCCCGGACTGCGGGAACGAAAAAAACATCGCGGAGGCATCGTAAACGGCTGAATCATTGGCCGTTTGAAAACTGTATTATCATTGAACCGAATTGGCTCGATCGACCAAGACATCTTGAGGATTGAAAGACTAGGGTCTAGGGTTTAGGGGCTAGGGTATGAAACAGAAAAACGATTTTTTCAGAGGGGTGGGAACTATGCGATTGTTGTTATCATTTCTTATTTTATCCTTCACGATTCTTTCCTCATTTGCTCAGAGTCAACTTAGTTTTCAAGATGAGGGGAAGGGGATTTTTTCGTTCGACACAGGCGTTGTGAAAGGCCAGTTGCGGGCGGATCGTGAATCTCAGGGGATTCCGAGTCTGATCGACTGCGACACCGGAAACGAATTGGCTTACGGGCAGAATAATCCAGGCATTCTCAGTTATTACCGTCTCTTTTCCGCGAATAAACGCTGGGGAGACAGCGCCCGTGCTAACGCGAAAACCGCCACGCTTCTCCCCGATGGCTCGGTTCGAATCGTTTGGCCCCCACAAGAGGAACAACCGTTCGAGATGACCGCCGTCTACCGTTGGAAATCGCCCTCTACGCTCGATCTGGAGACGGCCGTCAAACCAAATCGGGAGTTGAAAGCCTTCGAGGTGTTTCTGTCGTCCTACTTCAACAACCGTTTTAAAACGTCCGTGTATGTTAAGCCCACGCTTCACACGCCGGGCGATCCCTATTTTCTGTCCACCGGCGTGAATCCACTTGTGCAGGGAACCTACCTTGCCTTTCCCCGCGACCGGCAAGCTGCCCGGTTGATCTATGACGGGCGCTGGGAATTTCCCCCGCATCCCGTTCACTTTTCCGTGACCAAGTTCTTCGCCAATCCACTCTGCATGAAACGGGATTCGGTAAACGGGATCACGGTGCTTCTGATGTCTCGTCAAGAGGATTGCTTCGCGGTTGAAGCGCCCTACGACATGGACCCGCCGGATGGAATCGCCGGACATAATTCGGTCTATTTCTCCCTGTTCGGCCAGGACATCGCCGCCGGTCAAACCGTGCGCGCCCGTTCCCGGCTCGTGGTGGGGAGAAAGATCGGCGAAAAGGAAGCCATCGATTATTACAAGCGGTTTTCAAACGAAATAAGATAGCGCTGTGTACCCGAAAAGCGTTATGGTTGCTTTTCATCCTTATCATCTAATATATGGGCTTGTTTTGGATAAAATGTTTTGATGCATTCGGGGCAAATACCGTGGGAAAACTCCGTTTGGATTTTTTGAGATATATAGGATTCAATGGCTTCCCATGAATCCTGGTTCTTGGGATCGGTGTCGGGTTTTCTTATTCTTTTGCAGTGTGAACAAATCGGGAGAATGCTTTCCAATGAATTGACGCGCTGCTGCAACGCATCTTGGTATTCCTTGCATTTCAAAATATACAACCTGATAATGATACCGGTTATCCCACCAAACACCAAAGGAACGATATAGCCTTTCGGATTCAATAAGTTGGCACCGATACTTAATTTCTGAATGATGGAGCAAGCGATCAGAATGAACGCACCGCAAAAAAAAGAAACTATAATGTTCTTAATTCCCATTTTTGGATAACGAATCATACTCACCTAAAATGGCGGCTTTAAATTTTTCACTTGTCTATACACGATAGTATATGTCGGTTAAACGATTCTGGAAAGCCAAAAAAAGGACAACCGAATATGAATATTACCTCACCTGACAGGAACTTGTCAAATTTTATGTACAGTGTGTTGAGCGCTTTCATTTTCGTATTGATGGGGATTCAGGCTGCGGAATCTGCGGACATCAAGCCGGTTTTCCCCGGGGAGAAATGGCAGACCCAGACGCCTGCGGACGTGGGGTTGGACGAAAGCAAACTCAAGGCGCTCGGCGAGTATACCGGCGGTTTTGGATGTGTGGTCCGTTACGGTTATCTGGTGTATTCATGGGGCGATCCCAGCCTCCGGGTGGACGTTGCCTCGGCGGCGAAACCCTGGTACGTTCATTTCGTTTTCAAGGCCATCGAGGACGGTAAGATTAAGAGCATCGACGAACCCATTATGCGCTTCGAGCCTCGACTCGAACCACTGAACGCCCCGCTCGGTCATAAGGACCGCGCTATCACCTGGCGGCATCTCTGCAACCAAATATCCTGCTACGGTGTGCGCGAAGCACCGGGCAAGGCTTACGACTACAACGATTACAATATGGCCCTTCTCTTCGACACGTTGTTTCTTAAGGTCTACGGTTCGACCTGGGACCGCGTGGATCGCGAGGTGCTGCATCCCCAATTAACGGATGTGCTGCAATGTCAGGATTCCCCTACCTTCATGGCGTTCGGCCACAACCGCGCGGGACGGCTCAAAGTCTCAATGCGGGATTTCGCCCGGTTTGGGTTGCTTTACCTGCGCCAGGGGCGATGGGGAGATAAGCAATTGATTCGCGAGGATTATGCGAAAATGCTCGTATCCACTCCCCTGCCGAATTCGATCCCGCGAACCGAAGGTAAGTCTGCCGGGATGATACCCGATCAGCGCTCCATCGGCGGGGGAGCGAATCAGACCGATCATTTCGGCAGTTACAGCTTCGCCTGGTGGACCAATGGGATCGATCGAAACGGGAAGCGCCATTGGTCCGGTGCTCCATCGAACGCGTACGGCTGTTTCGGACATGGAGGCAAGCGCGTGATGGCCGTCCTGCCGGATTTCGACCTGATCGTGTGCTGGAACGACACTCGAATCGACCGCCGGGAAGAAGAAAACCAAGTTCTGACACGACTCAAAGAATCCGCTGCCGAATCGGGGCGGTAAACGAGCTGACGAATGGGCCGTTCGCTTCATCGCGGCAAATGCCCTCATGGCCTAACAATTCATTCATTATCGGGTATTATATTAAAAAAATTCAGGGAATTTGAGTTCTAACAGTCGGCAAGGAGTTTTCGTTTTTATGAATCTACCAACCATTATCCAGGGCGGGATGGGGGCTGGTGTCTCTCACTGGTTTCTTGCCAAAACCGTCTCTAAATTGGGACAGCTGGGGGTCGTATCCGGGACGGCGTTGGATACGGTGATGGTTCGCCGTTTGCAGTCAGGCGATCCAGGCGGCCACATCCGACGCGCACTCGACCATTTTCCCGTTCCCGAAATCGCCCAGCGTATTTACGACCGGTATTTCGTACCGGGGGGAAAAGCGATCACTGAAGCATTTAAGCGAATCCCCATGTACACGCTCAATCCCAGCCAGACCTTGCATGAACTGACCGTCGTTGCCAACTTCACGGAAGTCTTCCTGGCCAAAGAAGACCACGAAGGCGATGTGGGAATCAATTATCTTGAAAAAATCCAGATGCCCAACTTGGCCTCCATTTACGGGGCGATGCTGGCGGGAGTGGATTACGTGCTCATGGGCGCTGGGATTCCCCGCGAAATCCCCGGTATTCTGGATCGATTTGTTCATCACGAGAAATCCGGATTGAAAATCAATGTCGAAGGAGCCGAGAAAAGCGACGATTATTCGATGAGTTTCGATCCGGAAGCGATCGTCGGCTCGATTCAAAACACCCTGAAACGGCCTCTCTTTCTTGCGATTATTTCCTCCGCGATTCTGGCGGTCTCGATGGTGAAGAAAGCCACCGGCGCCGTGAATGGTTTCGTGATCGAAGGACCCACCGCCGGGGGACACAACGCCCCGCCACGCGGCGCGCTGAAACTGAGCGCCAACGGCGAACCCATCTACGGTGAAAGAGACATCGTCGATCTCGATAAAATCAAGTCGCTGGGACTGCCTATCTGGCTGGCTGGATCATACGGCGATCCTGTTCGAATCCAAGAAGCCTTGGATCAAGGAGCTGCCGGTGTTCAAGTCGGCACTCCGTTTGCGTTCTGTGAGGAATCCGGTATTCCAGACGATATCAAGTGCGAGATTCTTGAAAAACTCCGCTCCGGTGAAGCGGAAGTCTATACCGATCCCAAAGCCTCTCCCACGGGCTTTCCGTTCAAGGTGCTTCAACTGGAAGGCACGATGTCGGACGAAACGGTTTATCGGGAACGAACCCGAATTTGCGACCTGGGTTATTTACGAACGGTGTTTAAGAATTCGGAAGGGAAAGTGGACTACCGGTGTCCCTCCGAACCTTCGGATGCTTACTTACGCAAAGGGGGGAAGCCGGAAGACATGGAAGGACGCAAGTGTCTCTGCAACTGCTTGATTGCCAACATAGGAATGCCCCAGGCTCAGGCGTCGGGTTATGTCGAAAAACCGCTGATCACGACTGGCGAGGAACTCACTCTCGTTAATCGTTTTCTGAAAGACGGTGAAACTTCGTATACAGCCGCCGACGTTATCCGCGCGCTTTGCCCCCAAGAAGAACTCGCCACTGCCTGCTCATAACGCAACTCGCTGAAAATTCTTACTTGTAAAAAATTCTATCCCCTCTTACAATCTTTTTTTTAATTGATTACGATTGAAAGACGTCACGAGATTTCTGAATTGACGGACGGAGGAAATCCGAATGAACTTGAAATCCTATGGATTCACGTTGATCGAGCTATTGATCGTTGTCGCCATAATCGGGATTTTGGCGGCCATCGCCGTACCGAATTTTCTTAACGCTCAAATACGCGCCAAAATTGCCCGCAACCAGTCCGACATCCGCACCCTGCGCGATTCGGTGAATATGTTCCATCTCGAAACCAACCAATGGCTGGTCGATGGAAACGACTGCGACGGATCGGACGAATGCTGCTTCGATGGGCCATTTATCGGTCTCAAACCTTCGAGAGCCGGGATCAAAGCGCTCCAAGGGGATAACCATTTCAACGGGCAGGTTTACAAACCGTTGACAACCCCGATTAATTATATCAGTTCCATTCCCACCGATCCGTTCGGCAACGGGATTTATTATTCCTACGAGGATTGGGGATGTGCGAATAAGGGGGGGATTTTCGGTTTGCTGGCCGCCGCCGGACCTGACGGGGACAGTGGCGACTGGCACCCCAGCCAGAGCGCTATCGCTTACCAATCCACCAACGGCATCGCCAGCAACGGCGATCTTTGGTATATCTGGAAATTTGGCCGTGAAACCAACAGTCAATACGAGCAATACTACCGTGGTAAACCGCCCTGGGCTTTTTAGGTGAATTCTGGTTGGTCGAGAACGATGGATTGAGTTGATTATGGGCAGGCACAGGGGCCTGCCCATACATGTTATTGGGTGGGGTGAATGTGGTCTTTCAGTTCGGTTGCCCTGTTGGTAAGACGCTTACCATGACGGCTAAAGGTTTGCCCAGACGGGAAGGGTTTACCGAACGCGAGTACATGACGCACAATCCATCACGGACGTCCTGATTGACGTTTGGGTACCAGTTGTGGATTGTGCTTGGCGGGCTGATCGGAATCGCTTCGTTTTGCCATTGCTTCCCATTAAAACGTCTTGTGTATAACGCCCCGGTTCGTACGCGTTTGTCTTTACCGAGATGTTTTTCGATTCCGTAAGTCACCATCAATCCAATGGGAATTTGAGAGGTGTCGAGACTCAGGGCGCACGTGAAAATTCCGCTTGCGAGTTCCAAAGCAGGTGAGGAGAGGGCGGGCTGCCAGTCTACCGCTTGATAAGGCGCATCGAGAGACCGATAGCGGAGTTTATTGGATGCATCCACATAAAATAGATGTAACCGGTTTTGTGATGCGTCGAAGCCGAGTGAAAGCCGTCGGTCATCGCCGGGGACCTTCGTAACGTCACTGGCAATCAAAACCGGCTCGCTTGCCCATTTTTGACCGTCGTAGAGATTTCCGTACAGTTTTCCGGCATCGGTTAATAGAGAGGTGGCATAAAGTTTTCCTTGGTCTAACGCTGCCGCATCGAGCGCGTGTCTTCCTGCTACGGGAATACAGACCGTCTCCGGCATCCATTCACGAATCTCGTTCGGTTGGCGGCTTCGATGAGCGGTTCCCCGTTGTGATTCTCTTGTGAACACCCATAGATGGCCGACCGAGTCCTGGACGATTTTCGAGTAGTCGGGAGTGAAACCGGGATTCTCATCTGAAAGCAGGTGCAGCGTTCGGCCTTCGATCCGCGCTTTCTTGATCCGGCCTTCATGCCGGTATTCGTGTCTTCTCGCCGGGTCTTTGGCATAAGGAGCGTTTGTGTCATAGCGCCCTGACGGGTAAAACGCATGACTGATATAGACGGTCTCTCCGACTTTGAGCACGTCGAAACTGCTGGAGCCGTTCGGGGCTTGATCGATAGGTTTCAGAGCACGCTGCCAGGTTTTCCCCATGTCATCAGATGTTTGATACTGGAAGTTCTTGCCATCGCTGTAAAAGACAAACCATACGCCTTTGTGGAAGAAAGACATGTGTTGAAACTGACGGGTAGTGCAGTGGTTGTGATCGACGGAGGATTCGATTTCACGGATAACCGGTTCCCATGAATGTGTGGTTTCCTGTTGGGCGAAGGGGGTTTGAGTCAATAACAACAGACCGACGATCGTTGAATGGAACTTGAGTCGATACATGATGATATCTCCTCCTCGTTGATAATGAAAAATATTATACCTCACGATTCGAAAACCGATCGTGGTCCCTAGCCAATTATTTTCGGACGAGATGAGCGATGGCCTCGACATGCGGCGTTTGGGGGAATTGATCGAAAAGTTTGAGCGACCGAAGGGAATAGGTTTCACCGAGACGCGCGATATCCTCCACCCCACACCGGGGATTGCAGGAGACGTAGATAATTTCCTCGAACGGATGATCGATCAGCGTCTGGCATACTTTTGGATGTAATCCGGTTCGGGGAGGATCGGCAATCAGCGTTTGGTGTTGGCTTAAGTCGGCGGGATTCCATGTTTCCGCATCGGTGCAGATGAATTCGGCCTGTGTGCCCTGCCCGTTGATTTTGGCCCAGTCGATCGCTTCCTGGTTGCACTCGATGCCCGTGATTTGCCGTACCTGGTCCGCCAGCGATACGGAGAAAAGCCCGATGCCGCAATACAGATCGACAAGAGAATCGCACTGGCCGAGTAATTCGTTTTTGACATACTCGACCATTTTTTCGGCAACCGCCGGATTGGGTTGAAAGAAAGAACGCGGCCCGGCGTGAAACAGGCGTTCTGAAATGGTCTCGCGAAAGTTCGGTTCTCCCCACATCAGTGTGGGTGTCCCATCCGACATATCGTTTTCCATATTGTCGTTGATTAACTGATAGACGGAGGTCACCCCCTCGAGGTCTTCCCAGAGCGTGGGGGGCAGGTCCATCGGATCGGTGACGAAAGAGAGAAGCAAATCGCCGGTGAAGACTCCCCGGCGGATGACCAGATAGCGCAATCCCGGTTTCTTGTGCTTGGTATCGTGGAACGGGAGGTTGGCTTCATGCACGCGATGATTCACCTCGAACGCGACATCCATCACCGGCTTCGGCAGCAGCAGGCACGCTTCCAAATCGACAACGGAATACCACTTGCCCCGCTCGCGCAGCCCGAAGCGTCCGTCGTACCACCAGACGAAATCCATTCGGTTTCGGTAACCGAATGGCGGTGAGGCAACG
>CAZSIZ010000266.1:0-8891 GCA_964606645.1 uncultured bacterium | reverse complement strand
CGTTTCGATCACCTTGGCTTCACGATTCCTGCGGCGTAGCCGCTTCGTCCAATGAGTGTTTGTCTTCTTTTCTCATGATGCAATCGATAATCGATTACAGGATTGAACCCTTTCGATCGTGTAATTGGTCAGTCGGTTGAAGTGAATAATCCCTCCCCCAAGCCTGGAGGAGGTTAGGAAGGGGGTGATTCTTAGATTTGCAATCCCCCTTTAACTACCCTCAGGCTTGGAGGAGGACTTGCTACTTCACACGGGTGATCTGTTAATCAATCATTTTCTAAAAAAATATTTCGTAAAGTCATATACCTCCGGAAAATCCGGAACCTTGATTTTGTGAACCGCTCAAAGCGATTGTTATTTGATCCACCTAAAGGTGGCCTTAATTCAAATAATCCCCGTTGATCTAACCGTTTATTCTAGTTTTCTCGCCCTTGGATGTATTTTCGGATCACGTCTTCATCTCTTCCTGTTGTGGATGCTAAATACTCACGCGCCCAGAAACTCTAACCCACAAAATTCTATTTTCAGTCCATATAGGTACGAGCGATATGGATTGCACTTTTCCCTTTGATAAACCCGATCGTCTGTGCTACTGAATATTTAGGTGGGATGGAGATCAACATGCGAACATGATTCACCATCAAATGGCCTACTTCAATTTGACATTCCATCTGTCTCGACAACTCTCGAAACAACTCTCCCATCTACTGACTCAATATACTATTGCGTTTCAGCCCAGGCTTGGAGCATTTCGATGGAGCGGCCCAGCACGCCTGCCGAGCCTCGGAAAGTGGCAGAACCGGCGGGGGTTCCGTCGACGCGGTACCACTCGAAGAATCCCTTGTTCTTCTTGACACGCTCAACCATCGGACGCATCTCACGGTAGGCTTCCTCGATGAAACCATGCTGGATCAGCGCCTGGATCATCCGGCCGCCAAACCAGGTCCAGTCTCCGCCGTTCTGGTACGAATAGGGGCCCATGCCTTTGTTTTTAAAGAAACCTTTGGGATAGGGCGGGTATAACGTCAGGCCGATAGAAGGCGCGCCGGATTGCTTCACGTTCTTAACCATCTGGTCGAGAGAGGCGGCGATTTCATCCTTCGTCAACAGGCCGGCCAGGATCGCCATCGCCGTGCCGCCGTGGTAGTAGATCACGCTTTCATCGAATTCTTTCGGGAAGGGGGAGCCGTCTTCGAGGTAGAGGTGCGGGATGTACTTCTTACGTTTTTTATCCCATAAATGAGCACGGATATTCTTACGTATTGCTTCCAGACGCGGCGTCCATTTGGAGACCTGTTTTTCGTCGTCTTTGACTAATTCCAAATAGTTCGAGAGGGCGATGACGAACATGGCGTTGTCGTAAATATCGATCGCCTTATGACTGCTTTCGTCCAGTACGACGCCCCAGCTGTGTTCGGGCTGGACGTCACCCCAATCCGCCGTCGTCGCGCCCCAGAGCAGGCCGTACTTTTCGACGAAGCGTTTGTCGAGAAGAAACTGCAGCGCGAACTCCATGCGCTCCAGCACCGTGCGGCCATCGATAACGGCGGTAAGAATCGAATGGTTTCCGGTTTTCTTGACGTATTTGTACACGCCCTGAATCAGAGAGGATTCCTGATCGGTTTCGACGGTGTTCTTATGACCGAGAAAGTTGGGGAGACTGGCTTTTTTAATGTAGTCGTAGTTGACATTGCCTTTGGTGGCAGGGATGAAACCGTCGATGATGTTGCCGTCGTCTCCCTGGAAGCGGAAGAACATCAGCAGGTTCTTTTCGATCTCCTCCCGGTCGCAGACATCGCAGGAAAGTTCGATAAACGTCGTAAAATCACGTATCCACACCTCGCCGTAACCCGCGCCCGCGTTGAAGCCAGTCTTGAGAAGCGTTTGGGCCTGGTTCAGCACATCGGACAAAGTTTTATCCGCGAGAATCGTTTGAGCGAGTTCCTTGCGTTCCGCCCCAGTCATCGAACCGGGATCGTTCGCGGCGGTGCTGTCCGAAGCGGAAAAGTGAATGGTGGCGGCTAATAATGTGGCGAGACGAAACGTGAGATGGTTCATCGATTTTCCCCTTGTTTTACCAGTGTAATAAATGTGTGATTATTTTCGTTCCAGGCGAGGGAAGAGGCCTTTGCCCGGATCGATGGTCTGACCGGCGGTGGCGTTGGGCCGTTCCAGATCGGAGAAGAGGGGGAAATCGCCCTCGACGGGACAAGCCAGCCGCCTCAGCATTTCTATCGATATACCGGGCATAACGGGATAGATCAGCACCGCCACCGTGCGCAGGGTTTCCACGAGGTTGAGCAGCACCCGGTCCAGCTGTTCCTGCTTGGAGTCGTCTTTCGCCAAGGCCCAGGGCGCCTGCTCGTCAACGTAGCGGTTGGCGTGCGAGATGAGATCCCACACCACGGCCAGCGCCTGATGGATGGCGTAATTTTCCATTGCCTCCAGGTAGAGCGCCGGGATTTTCGACATTGTTTCCCGCAGCGAATCGTCGGTCCCGGTAACGGTGGGAACGATGCAATTCCGGTATTTCTTCACCATCGAAAGCACGCGCGAGGTCAGGTTGCCGAGGTCGTTGGCGAGGTCGGCGTTGTACCGGTTGATGAGCGCGTCTTCGGAATAGTTGCCGTCCTGCCCAAACGCGATTTCGCGCAGCAGGAAATAACGCAGCGGATCGCGCCCGTATTCGTCCAGCAGCCCCCAGGGATCGACGATGTTGCCGATGGTCTTGGACATCTTCTCGCCTTTATGATAAATGAAACCGTGGACGAGAATCTTCTTGGGCAGTTCGATCCCGGCGGACATCAGCATGGCGGGCCAGAACACCGAGTGGAAGCGATTGATATCCTTGCCGATCAAATGCACGTCGGCGGGCCAGAACGTATTGAACAAGTCGTCATCTTTGAGGTAACCCACACCGGTGATGTAATTGGAGAGCGCGTCGTACCAGACGTAAGCGACGTGCGAAGGATCCCACGGGATAGGAATGCCCCAGTCGGTCGTCGAGCGCGAAATGCTGATGTTTTGCAGTCCACGTTCCATCAGCGCCAGCATTTCGTTCTTGAAAGCCTCCGGCTGAACGAAGCCTGGATGGTCCGCGTAGTGTTTTTGAAGCGCTTCGGTGTAACTGCTCAGCCGGAAGAAATAATTTTCCTCTTCCTTCCATTCGGCGGGTGTTTTATGAACGGGGCATTGTTTTTCATCGATTAAATCTTCTTCTAAATAAAAGGCCTCGCATCCCGTGCAGTACCAGCCTTTATAGTGATCCTGATAGATATCGCCTTTTTCCTTGCATCGCTGGAGAAGGTCCTTCGTCGTGTCGTGGTGGCGGGGTTCGCTAGTGCGGATGAAACCGTCCAGGGTGGAGCCGACTTTGTCATGTAAATCCTTAAAGATGTCAGCCATCCGGTCGCAATACTCTCTGGGATGCAGTCCTTCTTCCTCGGCGGATTTCTCAACTTTGGCGCTGTGCTCGTCGACGCCGGACAGATAGAAAACCTGCTTGCCCTGCATCCGGCGAAACCGGCAGATCGCGTCGCCGGCGATGAATTCGTAAGCGTGGCCGAAATGAGGTTTGGCATTGACGTAAGATATCGCCGTGCTGAGATAAAACGTATCGCTCATCAAAATCTCCTGGGAAAAACTTTCTATTATCATTAGTTAAACGATATTATCGAGCAACACAACAGCAAGGCGCTGCAAGTAAGGATTTTAGTTCGAAGTATATTTGTTTGCTTCGTATATCTGTAGGGGTATTTGATTAAGGATATTCATTTCAGAATTATCCTGGAAAATCTCGATCCTACTGATTCAGACAAATGCACCTAAGGACGATCGGCCGCTTACGCGATCCACGGTCGTTGCCGCGCCAGGTTTTCGTTGAGGATTTTCTTGGCAATCACCACGTCTTCCTGAATCTGAAAATCGTACATCCCCACGCAGAGAAAGTCGGCGCCGTTGTCGAAAGCGTATTTAAACCCTTCCATTGGACGCACCGCACCTGCCGCTAGTACCTTATACGCGATCCACGGTTTATCGACCGTCCTCATAAACTCGACCGTCTGTTCGGGTGTTTTATCCCAGTAATTATCCTCGTTATAGTTGTCGATCACGTCTTTATTCTGTCCGGGCCGTTGTTTGGACCAGTAGTTATTGCTGTGCAACGTTTTCATATAGAAATCGGTATTGATCTTCTGTTTTTCGCATTGGATCGGCACGTTGATGTTGTGACTCGCAACCCCGGCGATCAGACCGTTCTCTTTGATGAAGGAAACCACCTTGCCCAGTTCCTCAGTTTTCCCCGCGCGCACCCAGGCGTCGGACACGTTCCCGATAACGAACGCCCCCACTGCGCCGCGATCGATGGCCTGTTTCACGTTCCCGTAGAGGTCGTTCTCTGTGGGTAATACCTGCGCCAGAAATTGGATTTTACCGCCGCGTTCGTTCCTGTATTTATCCAGTAGCCGAAAGGTGTCGACGTGCCGCGTCGCCCCGGTGAACAGGACGGCAGTATTGACGCCATTCTCCTCGCACATCTCGAAGGTGTCGAGGATTTTCTCTTCGGTAAAATAGGCTTTCAGCAGGTCGGACACGTACACCAGATCCCGGCTGTGGGCGTAACCGCCGATCAGGTTGCCGCCGCAGATCAGGCGTCCGATCGTCACGTCGCCAATCTTACCCGTCGGCAATCCTTTGACGCTTTCTTTCGGTAGTTCAACTTTCCGTTGCTGGGCAGCCAGGAGAGTTTTCTCCTCCAGACTTAACGACGCCGCCAAGGCAGCCGTCCCCATCATCGATGATTTCCGCAAAAAGCCCCGCCGGTTGATCGCATATCGACACATATCCCAAACACCCTTTTCCCAAGTTTGTTTATAACTCTTTTTATGCTACACAACCAAAGCAATGACGTCAATTCCCGGTGCTCTCCGCTTCACTGGCTGATCTGGCTCTCTGTCTCATCTCCAATATATAATCCTATCTCGATAAAAACCTGTCGCTTAACGCACGCTGGGCGATCGGCGGACTTCATTTCCGGCTCGATTCGGCTTTGGATACGGGTCTTGCCTTGCTACAATCGAATAGAATAATTCTCTGAAATGTGAAGGTGGAAATTCATGGAATACGAACCCGTTATCGGTTTTGAAACTCACGTCGAACTGGCGGCCAAATCGAAAGTGTTCTGCGGAACGCGCGCGGAATTCGGCGGCGATCCCAACACGTATGTCAATCCCGTCTGCCTGGGGCTGCCGGGCACATTGCCGGTTCTGAATAAAAAGTCGATGGAGATGGCGCTGAAAGTGGCGCTGGCGATGGGCTGCGATATCCCCGAAGTCACCGAGTTCGACCGGAAGAATTATTACTACCCCGATCTGCCCAAGAACTATCAAATCTCCCAGGAATACGCCCCGCTGGCACGAAACGGTAAACTGACGATCGTCTTTCCCGATGGGAGTGAGAAAGATATCCGCATGAACAACATCCACCTGGAGGAGGATGCGGGGAAACTGATCCATGACACCAGCGGCTCGCGCGCCACCTCGCTGGTCGATCTCAACCGCGCGGGAACCAGTCTTCTGGAAATCGTCAGCGAACCCGACATCGACAGCCGGGAGAAGCCGAAATCTATATGAACACCATGCGAAGCCTGCTGCGTTATCTCGAAGTGAGTGATTGCAAGATGCAGGAAGGATCGATACGCTTCGAACTGAATGTCTCCATACGTCCCAAAGGCGTCAAGGAACTGGGAACCAAGGTCGAAGTGAAAAACATCGGCTCGATCAAGGCGGCACTGCGCGCTTTCGATTACGAATTCGAGCGCCAGACCGACACGCTCGAAGAAGGCGGCGTGTTGATTCAGGAAACACGGCTCTGGGACGACGAACGCGACGAAACCCGCTCGATGCGCGTCAAAGAAGGCGCGAAAGATTATCGCTACTTCCCCGAACCCGATCTGCCGCCGGTCAAAATCGACCGGCAATACCTCAACGATCTCAAAGCAACCCTTCCCGAACTGCGGGAGACCAAACGCAAACGCTTCGCCGATGAATACGGCATTCCCGACTACGACGCCGGGGTGCTGGCGGAAGATAAATCCGTTGCCCATTACTTCGAGAAATGTGTCAAGATTCACGACAATCCCAAAGCCTTCAGCAACTGGATCATGGTCAGCATGCTGCGCGAACTGAAGGACGAGGACAGTGACATCAACGACCTTCCCATCACCCCCAAACACCTCGCTCAACTCGTTCAGTTGATCGACAAGAAAACCATCAACCAGACCATTGCCAAGAAAGTTTTCAACGAGATGCTGGTAAGCGGTGAGATGCCGGAAATCATCGTCAAGGCGAAGGGACTGGAAGCGGTCAGTGACAGCGGCGAGATCGAAAAGTGGGTGGACGAAGTGATCACTGAGCAGCCAGGACCAGCCGAAGATTTCAAGAACGGCAAAGACAAAACCCTCAATTTCCTCTTGGGCCAAGTCATGCGCAAAAGTCGTGGCAAAGCCTCCGCCGACACCGTGCGCGAACTCATATTCCAAAAACTCCGGGGGTAGGTTTACCCCTACCTATGATGGGGAATCCTGATAAATGGGATTAAATAATGAAGAATAAAACAGCTTCAGAACTTAACATTCCAACACTTTATCATTATCAATCATTCAATAAGCCAGAGCATCTTGCGCGGATATTTACTGGAGAAACTATTTACTTCTCATCACCAAAAGATTTCAACGATCCTTTGGATTGCTGTCTATTTTACGCTATACCATCACCGGATGATAAAGATGAATGCGACCGAACTGTTCGGTATTTCATTAATTTAGGACGAAAAAAGTGTAATTTACTATCTGAAGAAAATCTCTTACAAAAGAAACAAGAATTTCTTACTAATCACGAAATGCTTGAAGAGATGATCAATGATATGTCCCAAGAAACGACACAAGAGATTCAGGAAAAGTTTCGGATTTATTGTCTTAGCACTCGACCCGACTCGACTCTAATGTGGTCTCATTACAGCGATTCTTGCAAAGGGATATGTCTTGAGTTTTCTGTTAAGAACGAATTATTTTGTTGGGCACTCCAAGTCGAATATCTTAATGACTTTCCACTTTTACATGTTTATGACACTGATGATGATAAACTCCTGTTACCCTTTCTTGCAAAATCGTTTGATTGGAGATATGAGAAAGAATTCAGAATTGTCGTATCTGAAAAACCAGATGATGAATTGCCAACACCAAAGGATGGTTTCTTACCCTTCCAGCGGGATGCGCTTCAATCTGTAATTGTAGGTCCTTCAATGCCTGAGGATGAGATTGATGATGTTCGGAAACTCGTTCGGGGATCGGGATGGAACGTCGAATTGAAAAAGGCTTTTCTAGCCCAAGGTAAATACGAATTCGATATCCGTCCACTTGAGTGAAATAGACTTTTCATCAGAGATGCGGATCGTCCGGCTCACTGCGTTGAACGTTGGTGGGAGTGTACGAACAAGAGTGAACACGATCCAGCAAACCACACAGCCGATTGCGGTCGGTTGATAAAAAGTGAAAAACGGCTTAAATGATATTGGTTAACCGATTGGCGCGGTTTTACGGAAAACCAGATTGATTCCTCTCAACGGATAAAATCCCTTCCTTAATGATTGAGCGTCATTTATGATTCAACCATTCACCGATCAGGGAATCGTTCTTTAATAAGTCGAATCCTATGGAGCAAGAATTATTGGGAATTAACAGGTTTCCAGGGGATTGAGAATAGAAACCTGATTCCAATCAAGCCGGAGTGGCGGAATTGGTAGACGCGCTAGGTTCAGGACCTAGTGTTCTTCGGGACGTGGGGGTTCGAGTCCCCCCTCCGGCATATTTATTTCACTCAACTTACGAATTCTCAATATAACGTATACCTTACGCAGACTCCCTTGAGGTGGCCAAATAGGTGGCCAATTTTTTGTGCACGGGGTGTGCAGAAGACAATGTTCCCCACACGATCCCCCTCGCTATTCCTCCCCGTACTTCCCTCGCATTTACTCATTGATCACATGCCTTAAATCGTTCAGCGTCACACAGGCAATGGGTTTTCGGTTGGATTTCCCCTCTAATTCCCTGCGATACAAAATCCCTTTGAACTGGTCAGTTCCCTGCCGGTAGAGGTTGGGCTACTCAGGCAGTGCCGTTGATTGGAATGATATTTCTGGTTACGGGATTGAATTTTATTGGCGGTTCAAGCGGCCAGTTGTAGACACCGGAACCGGATCGACGGGGATTAAAATCTCATTGATTAGACTAAGTCATACCCACACCCCCGCCTAAAGGCTAGTTTATATATTAACAGATGATAAGTAATATTTCCGCATGTTAACGATATGTTGAGAGGATGGAGCAGTGGACGGCTCTTCCCAAGCGCCGTAACCTCTACAAATTCCAGCCTCACTATTTCTCTACAAAAGGCAGAATATTTCTTACAAGCGGGTGAAATCTGTGTTATATGTGCTCAAGAGGATAGAGTATATTTGGCGTAAACCACCATACCCGCCGGGAGAGTAATCATGCGTAACAGAACGAAAACGCCGTTTATCGTAACCGTATTGATTCTAACGATGGGGCTTCAATT
The DNA here is from genome assembly GCA_964606645.1 of uncultured bacterium. Taxonomy (GTDB): domain Bacteria; phylum Hinthialibacterota; class Hinthialibacteria; order Hinthialibacterales; family Hinthialibacteraceae; genus CAZSIZ01. The sequence goes on along the minus strand of CAZSIZ010000266.1, from coordinate 279 downwards.
GGGAAATTCCGGTCCAGTCTCAGCCCAGGTTCAGCCTATTGTCGAACTTCCAGCGGGGTATGAGTGGCATCAATATCCTGATAACGGGCATGATTGTCTCAATTTGGGAGTAAAATCCTCGCCTTCAGGCGAGGGTCGTTTAGTTGGGTTGGCATAAGCCGGTCATCAATCATTGAGTGGAAGCATAATTCTGATTAAAATGGTTGATAAGGTTTTATCTTTGCTAATTCAGACCTCGCAAATCCACTCCTAAATCGACCCATTTTTTTGGACATCTTG
>CAZSIZ010000265.1:0-8951 GCA_964606645.1 uncultured bacterium | reverse complement strand
TGGGTGACCTTCCCGAACCCAAACTCGTGCACAGATTCTTGTGAGGAGCCTTATTAAAATTACATCAGGTTCATCCTTGAATTCTGGCCGTCCCGATGGACCGGAATGCTAATCCCGGTGTTTCAGACAAGGAGGGAAAAAAAACTATTAATATCAAACCAATTCAAATTAAATAAATTCAGGGCATCATGAAAGAAAAAGTCTATAAAACCACTCTCATCGTCAGCATCCAGCTGATCCTCGCTGCCATGCACGGATTTCGTATAGGAACCTACTTGCATGGAAACTGGTATCGTCTCTACTACAGTTTTTTTGGAGACATCGCGCTCCCGTTCGGATTTTATTTTCTGTTGTGTCTCAGCGAACCTGATTTCCCGATCCTAAAGTCATGGAAAGTGAAGGCGCTGTTGATTTTCTCCGGTGCAACCGCCGCCGAAATCGGTCAATATTTTGGATACTACGTCTTTGGAGTCACATTCGATCCACTCGACATCCTTATGTACGCGATTGGCGCAATCGCCGCTGCATTCGTCGATACCCGGATATTTCCCCGCTTATTCAATTTCTGGAAACCAGTCGAGTAGTTATATAGGATTGTCTCAAAGCGCAGCGTAGCCCACTATCTCTCCTACTTTAGTAGGATTATCAGATATCAGATTTTAGTCGAATTAATATTCAGGTATGAGAAAATAGGATAAAATCAAGAAAACGAGATGATTTCTCAATCTAAATGGGAAATCCCGGTTAAAAATCCATAAAATTTAGGATTATCTCTCAATATGATCTATGCATTTGAAGAGGGGCCTCTATATCAAGATTGGTTTTGAATTAAAATGAAGTGATTTTCGATGTCGGGGAGAGAATGAGCCCACCTTAAAATCACACACCGACAGCCAGCAAAAAAAAGGAGAGATCATGAAAAGATCATTATTTGTGTTTGGATTCTGTGGATTGATGCTAATCAATTCCTTCCTCGGTTGGTCTGCGACAAACAATACAGGAAATAATCCCACTTTTCTGATATTTGACGTAGTCTCAAACGTGTATCACGAATTTTCACCCGATGGTGTTGATGTTGGCGTCGATGTTGGGAATGATGGAACTTTCGAGTATTGGATCTCTACAGACACAGCGATCGTAACCCGTGAATCCTCTGAGCCTAGAAACAATGTTGGACCCGATAATTGGAAACGAATCATTGTTAGGCTGGATGAGTTCGCTGGCCAGACCGCCAAAATCCGAATCGTAGATAATAGTGAATCCGGTTACATCGCAGTCAATTCCATTCGCCTGAACAATGCGGATGGAACCATGACGCCAAATGGGGTTCCCAATGGTTTCTTCGAGGCTGATCCCCCTTTGGCGGGGTGGAACATCATATCAGGAAATCTAACCGCCGATCAACTGATCGGCGTCGATACAGGTCTGAATGCGACCCATTACAGTACACAGTATTTAACAACCCAGGTGAATGGTTTGAGTGACAAGGCGACAATCGATTCGGATCCGTTTGAGCTGACTCCAATCAGCAGTTTCATCTATGGTGTATTCGGCGGGCCTGCGTCCTCACGATGGGACAAACCTGAGGCGTATGACAGTGATAACGGGATTTTTGTCTATGTCGACCTTGGTACGGAATCACAGGATCCCAATGGCGCCTATACATCCGGGGAGGATATCCCACTGATTGGTTTCATGTGGCATAACCATGATGCGGCCATGGAAACTGTGATCATTAATACGTCCGGATTCGAAGGTCGACGAGCCCAGGTTGTCGCCGCGGATGCTTCCTATACACATGGAATCAGCCTTGACGCCATTCGAATGAACTGGGATAACAACGCCATTCTGAACGGGGGATTTGAGTCAGGGATTGAAGGTGGTTTTCTGCCGGAAGAACTGACGGGTTCCACTCCTCCCCCGGAAGCGCACCCAAGTGGAAGTATCCCCGGCTGGACAGTGAACACCATCCCACTATTAGACGGTAGCGATGCGGATGATCCTGATGCAACCTTTACATTTTTCGGTAATCCCGCCGGTGGATTCTCCCGATCAGAACGCGTCTGGATTGGCTCCGGTTCATTATGGGATGCTGGGGGCGATTTCCCCGATCTGATGGGAGTTGAACTCCGATCGGATGTGTTTACGATCGAGCCAATTCCGGATCCATCCCAAAGCATCTTCATGTCTTTCAGTTCAGCTCAAAATTCGACGCGAATTGAGGACGCCATCAATCCCGTGGATGGAAGTGGGGAAGATAAGAAAAACTCGATTGAATTGAGGGTCGATGTGAACGACAATGGTACGTTTGATGACGAAGAGGATTTCACCTATCGGCAAATCAATCAAGGTATTTCTTGGAATGGGATTCAGAAAGGCGGCGTTGATGAATGGCAATTCCCTGATTACCGTTTTTATATCGATACAACACACCAAGGTAAAAATGGCCAAATCTATATTGCGGATCTTCTGACTGGTGGTTGGGCATGGATGGCCGCGGATGATTTCTATTTCTGGGATGGTCATACAGCCGACCTGGCCTTCCCCAATTCGGACTTTGAGATGGGTAATTTGACTCACTGGAATGAAGAAATCAATACGCCTGACAATTTCAGTAGTTGGCTGGTCTCCACGCCGGAAAATGTTGACGCAGGCCTTGCGACGGATTGGTTTATGAATCGGCCACAAAGAAGTGTGTGGGTAGACGGCGAATTCGGTGTTGACTCGGCCGATCGTAACACATCCGGTGGTGGTGACAATATGATGGGCATACTGCGGTCCGAGCCGTTTCCCATCCCAACACTGAGTGGAACAGCTATCGATAACTGGTCTCTGTTGGAATAGAAAAAAGTCATTCTATAACCGTTTTACAATCGATTATCCTGATAAGAGATTAAACCAATTGATCTTTGTTTTCATAGACTTTGATAAACGCATCGACAATGTCATCGATATCTTTTTGGATTCCCAGAAAGACCTGATGCCAAAGCCATAATCCTTCTTCCGTGGCAAGCCTTGAGTTGTTGGGGCAGTGATTCAGTTCGCGTGCCCTGTTCAATCGATTCTTCGAGTAGATCTTCTTAAATGCAGCAGAATTCAACGTTCTTTCATAGAAAGGCATTTTATTGAGTTCGTAAGCATAGATCAGGCTGAGTGGAATGCCTTCCGCTCTCACCGCATCGTAAAACTTTTGGCGGGGAAGATCGTTGAAATGCTCTTTTCGATATCGTAACCCATACAGATAGTGTGATGCTCTCGTAACGTCCTTGTATGGTTTTTGTGGGACGATTCCGGGAATTTCCTTTAACCTTTCCGTTAAATATGCGGCATTGACGTTTCGCCTGTCGGTCATTTTTTCCAAGTCGTTCAACTGCGGGAGTAAAATCGATGCCTCGATTTCATTCATTCTGTACTTAGGGGCTAAATAATCCCATCGGCGAAGACCTTTCACGGTCGTCGTACCCAAGTTTTGGAATGAGAAGCACTTGTCCATGATTTCATCGTTATTCCCGATAACGGCTCCCCCTTCACCGCATGGAAGGACTTTACTGGACTGAAAACTGAAACAGCCCAGATCACCGAATGTCCCACATTTTCTGCCTTTATACTCGGACAGGTGTGCCTGACAGGCATCTTCAACCACTTTCAGATCGTGTTTTTTTGCAATGCTCATAATACGGTCCATGTCGCATGGCAAACCGGAGATGTGAACCGGTTCAACTCCCTTGCTATGCGCTCCAATCTTTTTTTCCAAATCGGTGGGATCCATCTGAAACGTTTCGCGGTCGATGTCGACAAATATCGGCAGCGCGTTGCACAACGAAATCACATTGACCGAAGCAACATAGGTATGGGGAACGACAAGCACTTCGTCACCAGCCCCGATCCCCAGACTGCCAAACGCCGTGTGCAAAGCCTGGGTTCCCGAACCGGTTGCGACACAGCGTTTTGCGCCCATGAGTTCGGCAAATTTCTTCTCCAAAGTCTTCACTTGGTTTGCTCCGCCATCGATTCTGCACCACGCCCCACTTGTGTAGGCGGATACGAGCGACTTTTGTATGCGTTCGTTCACGGGAGGCCAGTCAGGAAAATTTTGGCTTCTTACCGGTTTACCGCCCAGAATCGCCAGTTGACTCGTTTTCTTACTGGCGGTATGAGCGTGTATGGCTGGGACTGAAGCCACCGTACCTGCTGATGTCGATAAAAATCGTCGCCGGTTCATTTTATTATTTGACATTTCCCCACTCCTCGCGCGTATTATTTTAAAAAATCTAACTCAACATAGTGGAACAATAACAAAAGGAACAAGAAAAGTAAACTAAAAAAATAGAACCCTATTAAGAAATTTAAAGATGCGATACTCTTTTCATCATCGGTATCCAGCTGAAGCGGTAATGTCTTTAATGTCAGAACGAACGAAAAAATCAAACCAACATCGTGAGGGAAAATCATGTACCGTTATCTTATCGTACTGCTGCTCGTATCAAATTCAGTCATGGCAAACCAGCCCAATAAAACGCATGACCTGCTATTCAGCCGCCTGGCCGATCGATGGGATGAAGCCGCTCCGCTTGGAAACGGCATGATCGGCGCGCTTGTCTGGAACGAAGAAAAAATTTTGCGCTTTTCTCTCGACCGCGCCGACCTTTGGGACAAGCGTCCGGTGGAGAATTTCTCCAAACCCGAATTCGCCTTCCCCTGGATGTATGGGCGGATCAAAGAAGGCGATATCGAGTCGGTTCGCGAGTTAATCGACCGGCCTTACAATGATTATCCCGCACCGACCAAAATCCCGGCAGGACGCTTGGAATTCGACCAGAGTCAATTCGGCCAGGTCGACGAAGTGCGAATCGATCTCGCCCAGGCAATCTGCACCGTGAAATGGAGCGGTGGTGTCCAATTGGAAACCTTGATCCATGCCGTTCAACCGGTAGGCCTGTTTCGATTCACGGGTGTTCCAGAGGCGCTCAAGCCGATTCTCGTTCCCCCTCCATTTGGCGGAAAACAAGCATCCGAAAAGAACGTCAATTCCTTATCGGGCCACCTGCTGAGTGCGTTAGGCTATCCCGATCCCCAGCTTAAAACCGGCAAAAACTTTTGTTCCTACGTTCAAGAGGGATGGGGTGGATTTTCGTTTGCGATTTATTGCGCCTGGAAAAAAGTGGATGAATGTGAATGGATCGGTGCGTGGTCGGTGGTTTCATCGGATGAGTCGGCTCCGCCATTACGTCAAGCCAAGCGAAACGTTCAACGAGTACTTCGCCGGTCCTTCGATCGCCCCATTCAATCTCACCAGGCTTGGTGGACCGCTTTCTGGGAACAATCGTCCATCGAACTCCCTGACAAAATCCTGGAAAATCAGTGGTACAGGGAAACCTACAAATTCGGCTGCGTCGCAAGACGGAAAGCACCTCCAATTTCCCTCCAGGCCGTCTGGACCGCCGACGAACGCCGCGTTCCACCTTGGAAAGGTGATTACCACCACGATTTGAACACCCAACTCAGCTATTGGCCCTGTTACAGCGGCAACCATTTGGAGGAAGGGCTTTCGTTCCTGGATTGGCTGTGGAAAATCAAACCCGTTTCCGAACGATGGACCCGACAATTCTACGGGCATGACGGCCTGAACGTTCCCGGCATGACCACGATCGTAGGCGATCCGATGGGGGGCTGGAATCAATATTCCGTTTCGCCCACCACCGCCGCCTGGTTGGCGCATCATTTCTATCTGCATTGGCGTTACAGCATGGACCGGGAATTTCTCAAAGAACGCGCCTATCCCTGGATACGCGATTGCGCCATCTTTTTCGACCGTCATTCCATTCGGGATGACCGGGACCGCCGCCAATTACCCCTCAGTTCATCTCCCGAAGTTCACAACAACAGTCTTGAGGCGTGGTTCCGCCAAACCACGAATTACGATCTGGCCCTCGTTCGATGGCTCTACGGGGCGGCCATCGAACTCGCCGATGAGTTGAATATCGACAAAGACGCCAAGCGCTGGAAACAAATCCTGAGCGAATGGCCCGAACTGGCTCTCGCGAAAGACGACAAACGCCTCTTGGTCGCTCCCGGAGAAGCACTGCAAGAGTCGCACCGCCATTTTTCTCATCTCATGGCGATTCATCCCCTGGGCCTCGTCGATCTGGAGGATGGCGAACGCGGCAAGCAGATTATCCAAGGCGCAATCAACGAACTGGAACGTCTCGGCCCTGATTTTTGGTGTGGGTATTCGTATTCCTGGATGGGCAATCTATGCGCCCGGGCACGTGAGGGGGAAAAGGCCGCGAAAGCGCTGCGTGATTTCGCCGAATGCTTCATTTCGATCAACACCTTCCACTTAAACGGCGATCAGAGCAAATCCGGAAAATCCAAGATGCAATACCGCCCCTTCACGCTTGAGGGCAATTTCGCTTTCGCGGCAGGCGTCCAGGAAATGCTTCTCCAAAGCCACACGGGAGTCATTCGTCCCTTCCCCGCCATTCCGAAATCATGGGATAATGTGTCATTCCGTTCGCTACGTGCAGAAGGAGCATTTCTCGTTTCGGCTACACGCAAAGACGGTCGCCTGCTGGAGATTATTATTCATTCGGAGCGGGGCGGCGATCTCCTGATTGACACCGGATCGAAAGATCCAGACGAGTTTGTCTTTATCAATAGCCCTGACGATCGGGAAGAATGGTGTGAAGGCATCTACTGCATTAAAACCAAACCAGACCAAACAATCATCCTCCGCCGATGAGTTAGGTCAAAAAACAAAAAGGATGGAAAGATGAACGATAAAAAAATAGTACGTAGGCATTTCTTAAAAAAAGCGTCGGCGGGAGTGGGCGTGGGTTTAATCGCATCGGAAAACGCGCAAACAAGGGAAAGAAAAGAATCGTCTTCGCATTCAAGGAACGAAGTCTGGATCGCCAGCCTGTCACTGGAACGGCTGGAAGCGAAGACGATGCCGGACATGCTGGGTAAGGTCAAACAACGTATGGAAGAGACCTTGCCGATGAAGCCGGATATTATCTGCATCCCGGAAACCTTCCCTTACAACCGCGTTTCACAAAAACCTTCTTTCCAGAAGCAAGCCGAGGCCGTGCCTGGCGAGATTGTCCAGACGTTTGCCGATTTTGCGAAAGCGCATCGGTGTTATGTGATCTGTCCGTTGAATACGAGAGAAGGAGACACGATCTACAACTCCGCCGTCGTGATCGACCGGGAGGGCGGCGTGGTGGGCGCTTACCATAAAATCCACCCAACCACAGGAGAGATCGCGGATGGCGTAACGCCCGGTCCACTCGATCCCCCTGTCTTTCAAACCGATTTCGGAACCATCGGCATTCAAATCTGCTTCGACGTCAATTGGTATGACGCATGGCGCTCGTTACGCCGCAAAGGGGCGGAGATTGTTTTCTGGCCGAGCGCGTTCCCCGGCGGCCGAATGCTCAACGCGCAGGCCTGGATGAATAAAACATACATCGTCACCAGCACCTGGAACGATCCCACACGAATCATCGATATCACGGGAGAGGAAATATCCGCCAGTGGACGCTACGAACATTGGGTCTGCGCCCCGGTCAACCTGGAAAAAGCCATCGTCCATATCTGGCCTTATACGAAGAACATCGAAAGTCTGAAGAATAAATACGGGCGGGATATTCGTATCGAAAAATTGGACATGGAAGGCTGGGGGGTAATCGAAAGCCTTTCACCCGGTCTCCCGGTGTTAAAAGCCATTCGGGAATTCGATATCCCCACACACGAAGAACATATCCACAAAGCACACGTCATACAAGAAAAAAACCGCCCAACATAACCGGCCATTCATATCACCACCGAATAGTGTCTTATGAAATTTAAATCAGTATTCTCCCTTTTGTACCCACTGATTTCTCCGAGGAACCAAATTTATAAGTAGAAAGGTAGTAGTGTAGGGTGGGTCGAGCTTTTTTGACCCATCATTTTTATTTCCTTGCACATCTCGATTACTATGAATGGGTTGGTCAATAAGTTGAATTGTTGGATCGAAAAGCGTGACCCATCCTACAATATTGCTGCGAATGGGTAGGTCTGTAAGAATGACTTGCCCATTCGCTTATTTTATATCAAACCACTTGCTCTATGACGAAGGGTTTGTTGAGGCCGTAATCTACTACGTGGTAGGCGGCGCCGTTGGGGAGGGTGTCTTTGCCCTTCTGGAACATGCTGGGCCAGGCTCGGCCCAGGGGGGGATTGTTGTGGTGGGGGCCGAGGGTGTTTTTCAGCGTACCGTAGACGGTTATTTCTACTACGTTTGTCCCGGATTGAATAAACGGCGTGATCCGGCGTTCCCAGGGCTGCCAACCGATGTACCCGGCGTCCTGGCCGTTCACTTCGACCTTGGCGACGCTTCCCCACCAGTCCTTCAGCGATACGAGATAATCTCCCTTGGGCGCTTTTAACTCGAATTCCTCGCGGTAGATGACGCGGGACGCATAGAAGGGATGGCCCTGTTTGGACCATGAACCGAGCGCTAACGGCTTGTCGGGCACGATCTTGAATCCCTTGTCCATCGGCTGCAGGCGGAAATCGCCAAGGATGTAGACCGGCTCCAGTTCGTGGTAGATCGTCATCGGTTTGGCGGAAAGCGTCAGGACGTTTTCTCCCGGTTTCGCCGCGCCCGCGATATCGAGCCTTCCGAAACAGCGGTCCAGGAACCACGCGCCCGGCGTCGGCTGAAGCGGATGGCCGTTGAGCGCGATGGTGTACAGATCGGGACGCTCGACGATCGCCCAGAGCGAGTTCGGAACTTGGTCGGCGATGGTAAATCGGAACGCGGCCTCGAATCCCGAATCGGCGGGGAAGGTTTTCGTTATCAGTTCGTCTTTGAATTGGACCGAACTGTCCCAGGGGTTGCGGTCGAGGCCGTGCTTGTTGAAAATGAACCTTTGCACTTTGTAGAAATACGTCTCGTCGATCTT
>CAZSIZ010000264.1:0-8979 GCA_964606645.1 uncultured bacterium | reverse complement strand
TCGTTTCGATCACCTCGGCTTCACGATTCCTGCGGCGTAGCCGCTTCGTCCAATGTCAATATTCGTATGGATTTTTCGCCTTGATAGTAACGGCGAATTCTCGATGGAATATTAACTTCCTTAAAAGACCGATCAATGATAGTATAAATGAATATCGTTCATTGCATTACGATTGGGAGTTAAGCGATGGGTACTGAAGAACTCATCCATACCTACCGGAGCGAAATTCTGGAAATTGCAGCCACGCATGGAGCCTTCAATCTTCGATTTTTTGGCTCGACAGCACGTGGGGAGGCTGATTCGGAGAGCGACGTCGATATTTTGGTTGAACTCGAAACGGGAAGGAGTTTGTTCGATTTGGGTGGTTTACTGGTCGATCTTCAGGACCTTCTGAAATGTAAAGTCGATGTCGTTACCGAGAAGGGATTAAACCGCCGCATACGCGACCGTGTCCTTGAAGAAGCCGTGCCGTTATGAGAGACGACCGCGAACGTCTACGTCATATAATTGTCTGAATCTGGATACCCAGGATGAAAGGATATTCAGGATATTTTGAAAGTGATTATCCGGTTCATCCCGATTCAGACAAAAAAAAGTTCAGCAGTCTCTTATAAAATTGATCATAAAAATCAAGAAACCCGTTATTTGTAGTGCAAGATGCCAGGTTGCTCCGTTAAGAAATAATGCAGGCTGGAAGCCTGCGCTACAAAACCATTTTGAATCCATAATCTACTCGCCGAGGCGTTCGTTGAGGATGGCGGTGGCGATCAGGAGGAGGCCGATCGTGAAGGTGATCCAGACGCTGGCGATTCCGGCCAGTTCCAAACCGTAGCGCAGCATTCCTAGAATCAGCAGGCCGAGAAACGTTCCGAGAATCGTGCCTTTGCCTCCGGTGATCTTCGTTCCCCCTAGCACGACACAGGCGATGACGTCCAACTCGCAGCCCATGCCGGCGTCCGGTTTGGCGGTGTTGACACGGGCGGTGTAGATCAGTCCGGCGATGGACGCGGAGAGTCCACTCAGCGTGTACAGCAGCCACTTTACCCACGCAATCGGAATTCCTGCGAAGAGGGCTGCTGTTTCGTTTTCACCCAAGAGGGCCGTATGTCGTCCGAAGAGACTTCTGTTTAGAAACAACGCTGCCAGGATAAAAACAACAGTCAACGGGATCAGCTGAACCGGGATGATTCCGATGTACGATTGCCCCAAGGCTTGGAAAAGTGGCGGGAAATTGGAGACATATTGATCTTTCGAGATTCCGAAAGCGATCCCGCGAAAAAGGGCCAGCCCCGCTAATGTCACCAGCAGAGGCGGAACGTTCCAGCGCGCAACGATCCAGCCGTTGAATCCACCCGCCAGCACGCCGGTCAGCAACGCAAGCAATACCGCTCCGAACAAACCCACCCCTGGATACTGCCATGCGAATCCGAAGACAATCCCCGAAAGCCCCATAATCGAGCCGACGGAGAGATCGATCCCCGCGCTCAGTATGACAAACGTCATCGCGGCGGCCATGATTCCAATCTCGACAAAATGGCGGCTGCGGTCGAAGAGGTTCTGGGCATCCCAGAAATAGGGAGAAAGCGAACCGAGTATCAGGCATTCGATGGCAAGCACGGCCGGCAATATCCAGATTCGTTTCATAGTTCACTCCCGCCGGCGGCGCGATTCGAACGCATGATCGGCCAGAACCGCCGCCAGGATCAAAAGGCCGATCGCGATTTTTTCGTAAAATGTCGAAATGTGAAGGTAGACCAGCATGGTACGTACCGTGGCGAGAAGCAGCGCTCCCAGCGCCGCCCCAACGGCGGAACCGCTTCCGCCCATAATGCTGCAGCCGCCCAGCACCGCCGCCGCGATTACATCCAACTCGAAACCGAAACCCAAATTGGTTTGAACCTGACCGAAGCGGGCGGTGTGAAGCAGGCCCGCCAGCGCAGTCAATGTACCCCCGGCGCAAAAAGTGAGATAACGTATCCGCTTTTCGGAGAGTCCGGCCAATCGCGACGCCTTGGGATTGCTGCCCAATGCCAGAACGCTTCGACCCGTCACCGTTCGACGCAGAAAGACATCGAACACCAAGACACTGCCCAGGGCTATCCAAACCGGTACGGGGAAACTGAACCATCCATCGCCGGGGAAACGAGTGCGTCCGATCGCTGTGAACGAATCGGGCAGGTCGTTGACCCATCTCCCCCCGGTGATTTGAATCACCAGTGCCCGGAATACGCTCATCGTGCCCAGGGTGGTGAGGATGGAGTGGATGCGACCGTAATAGGTCGCGGTGGCGTTCACCGCTCCACCGAGGAGCCCGGTGGCCAGCCCCACAGTGATGCTTAACCAAACGCTGCATCCTGCTTCGAGCAGCATTCCTCCCGACACGGCGCTTAAGGCCATCAGCGATCCGACCGAGATATCGATCCCCCCGGCGGCGATCACCAGTGTCATCCCAATCGCGGCGATCATCACACCCGACGCGTTCGTGAAAATTCCCGCCAGACTTTCCCACGACCGGAATCCCGGCGCGAAAATAAAAAGGCCCATCCAGAAAAAGAGCAAGATACTCAGCACCCCGATCTCCCGATGATCCCGGTAGATTCGGCGGGCGGCTTTTCCTGCGGAAGCCAGGAGTGTTTTGGATTCAGACTTTTCGTTTGTTTCGATTTGAGTGCTTTCGTCCGGGAGGGCCGCTGTTAGAATCGCTTCCTGGCTGGCATCATCGGCATTGAAGGATCCACTGATGGTCCCTTCACGCATGACGAGTATGCGGCTGCACGAAGCGAGGATTTCAGAGAGTTCGGAAGCAATCATCAGAACGGCGACTCCCCGGTCTGCCTGTTGATGGATCATGCGATGGATTTCCGCTTTGGCTCCGACATCCACCCCTTTTGTGGGTTCGTCGAGGATTAAAATCCTGGGTTCGGTTTCGATCCATCGCCCCAGGACGGTTTTCTGCTGGTTGCCTCCCGATAATGTCACGACGGGGCGTTCCAGCGTGGGGGATTTCACTGCGTACTTTTCACTGCGCTGCAAGGCGAGGACGCTTTCCGCTTTGCGTGAGATGAAACCGTGGGCGGAACAATTTTTCAGCGAGCCGACGGTGAGATTGGTGCGGATGCTTTGCTGTTGAAATAATCCTTGCAGCAGACGGTCTTCCGGGACGTAAACCAATCCCTCTTTCAAGCAATGCTTCGGAGAGCGGGGGGTGAACGATTCACCGAATAGTCGAATCCGTCCACCGGTGATGGGGCGAATCCCGAATAAGGTTTGCGCCAATTCGGAACGCCCGGCTCCGACCAGGCCGTATAAACCGGTGATTTCCCCCTGGCGAAGATGAAAAGAGACGTTCTTGATTTTCCCGTCGCTGCTGCTTAGACGATCGGTCTCAAGAACGGACGGTCCCGGCTGGCCCGGAGGGCGGGCGGTGTAAACGATCTCACGTCCGGCGATGGCGGAGACGAGTTTCTTGCGTGAAACTTCCGATGCGGGCCGGGTCCAAATCCGCTTGCCATCCCGCAGCACGGTGATGCGGTCGGCGATCCGGAAGATTTCCTCCAAACGATGGCTGATGTAAACAATCGTCACACCCTGGTGTTTCAATTCCGCGATCAGACTGAAAAGGATTTCGGTTTCACGCATCGAGAGGGACGAAGTCGGCTCGTCCATGAATATGACTTTCGCGTTTTGGGAAATGGCGGATACGATTTCCGTCATTTGACGCTGGGCCGCCGTCAGCAATCGCGCGGGGCATTGCGGAGAAATGCTTTCCCGGACCTGGCCGAAGCACTGGGAACAATGGGCGTAAGCGGTTTTCCAATCGATCAGGCCGAGGCGTTTTTTGGGGAAGGTTGAAAAGAACAGGATATTCTCGGCGGCGGTCAGATCGAGGAACAGGTCGGCTTCCTGGTGGATGGCGGCGATCCCCGCGCGGCGGGCGTGGACCGGCGATGGCCAGGCCGTTCGTTTGCCTTGATAGAGAATCGTGCCCTGGCTTGCCGCGATCACACCGGTCGCCAGTTTGATCAGCGTGGATTTCCCCGCTCCATTTTCTCCAACCAGCGCATGGACTTCTCCGGCGGCGATTTGAAAACCGACCGAACGCAACGCCTGGACGCCAGAGAACTGCTTCGATACGGATTGAAATTCAAGAATCGGATTCATGCTTTCCGCTAAACACTTTTTCAGATATAAGAGTTTCTATCATTCATCTAATCCAATCCATTCGTTTTTGCCAATGACGAAACATCTCTTTCCGCCAGCGATTGATTGTTTTCGCACCGGAATGAGCGCCTTCCTTTAACGCGGGATCGAGGCTATCCGTCCACCAATTTTTATGTTCGATATCATAATCCAGGCGACCGAGTTCTTCTTCGCCGACGCTGATGAATTGGCCGGACCTGCCGTTCAGGAATTGGTGGGGACTCTCGATAATGTACGACCACTCGCCAACGCTTTTCGGAGTTAATCGAAAACGGTATACGCCTCTGTCCGTGTAATATCCGTTAAAATACTGTCCATCAATTTTAACTTTGAACTGGACATCATCGTTGGCAGGCCCTAGATTTGGGCCTTTGAAATTCCACTCGATGACAGAAAACACTTCGACTCGGTCTTTCTTCGTCGTATGACGGTTGAAGATAAATTTCGGGCGGTGAGTTACCCGTCTGAATTTTCCACCCCAGCTATCCGTTTCAGGATTTCCTGGATCACCATAGAAAAAATACGTTAAAGTGGGCGTGTCACCCATCTTGATGTCTCCACCCCGAAAACGCCCGAAATAATCACCCAGCGTGCCATGACCTTTGATATGATTTTCGTAAAAAGAAAGATTGCCTAAATCGCCGTTTTGATTTCCCCCGTTGAAAAATCCTCGATAGGTTGAATTGTTTTCAATGATCCACAAATCCGGGAAGTTTCTTTCCAGATAATCAAACGCGTTCGTTCCCCACTTTTTATTCGGTCCACCGATATAGATAACGCGAATTTTCTCCATGATGTCAGGTTCGTCGTGAAGCGCCTGTGCGATGTCCTCCGGTAGCGCCCAGGCGAGTAAGTACAACGGACGTGGATCGTCTTTTTTTGCACACTGGATGATCCAATCGGATCCTTCGGTCGGCGTTCGATAGCCTTTTGATGGAGCAAAATCGACGGCACCCTGTTTCGTGATCGAGCGAAGATAATCCGGCTCAGGATAGCGTTGTGAATGCGTTTTCAGTTTTGTGTAATCCCGTTCGTAGTAATCGATGGTTTCCAGGATATGCTGTTTCCGGCCTTCTCCCCACGGGGACGAGATCAGGCCTTCGACATCGAACAAATCCGCATACATCAAGAAATGAATCATCGACTGGAAATCGTCAGGATCGCTGCCTCCGATATCCGTGGAAATCACGATTCGATAGCGAACACCAGCCAACGCACCACATTCAAAATCAACAGTGTGAACGGGATATATAGTCAACAGCATACTAAAAACGACAATCGTTCTAAGATACGTATTCATCGGCTACTCTCTCTATTCGTACATTGAATGATTTTGTAACATTGTTCCAGAACATGATATGTGCTTAATGGCGTTTGGAAAATCCCGGCAAAGCACGAGATTTTCAATACTGTAATGTAATCAATCCGGCGATACTATTAAAACCACGCTAATTGGATTTGAGATTATATCGTGCTCGTGATACACTGAAACTTTCCAAGCATTGTAGACGAATGGTTGAGATTTGTGTCTGCATGAAGGAGAGAATGGAATGAAGCGGAGTGCATTCACGCTGATTGAATTGCTGATTGTGGTGGCGATCATCGGGATCTTGGCGGCGATTGCCGTACCGAATTTCATGAACGCCCGCTTGCGCGCGACGATTGCCCGGATTCAAGGGGATCAGCAAGCGGTCAGTGTGGCCGTGGAGACCTACGCAGTGGATAACAACGCTTATCCCTGTCCCGAACTCGCTTCCGATGAGAGCGGCAAGTTGACTTCATGGCCGTATTATCTTCCGGACCGTCTTGTCGAGCCGGTCGCTTATTTAAATAATGAAAAACTCTACGATCCCCTGGGTCGCCCACTGGATGACCTGCCGCGTTTAGTTTCCCGTTACCGATTTAAGGTTTTCAGTTGCCAAACCCGGAGCGGATTGGCCGGGGTGAACGCTCCTGGGAATCAAGAAGCGCGAAAAGTGCACGGTCAATATATGATCGTTTCTCACGGTCCGAATCGTTGGCTGGACCTTCCGTCCAATTTCAGTGACGGGGCGAATCCAACCGATTGGTTTTGGCTTCCCTACGATTCGACGAATGGACTGCTCTCACCGGGTGATGTCGTCCGTGCCCAGGGGCATCAGGTCTCCGGGTATCCTGGGTATAATTTGACCTGGCGGGTGTCGGCTCCGCGAAGTCCGAATGGCTGATGGGAACAAGATTTCTATAAAGCGGATTTTTTCCGGTGGATTCTCATCGGGAAGGTTCGTTATATTGGGAGAAAAAATGAATATTACTCGCCGTGTTTCTGGATAATTCCTCGGCTGTGGATTCCGTTGGTGGGATTGTATTCCATCCATAAGATCACGTTGCCATTGAGCACTTCGTAAGGGTTTTTCGTTCCATCCGGACCAATCGTCGAAACCATCCATAACGCTTTTCCCGGCGTTTCGGAGTTGTTCCAATACCAGGTGGGCGGCGATCCGGTGCTCTCTACGAAATATTCCCAATTGTAGTACCAGTATCCGTGTAAGGGCGAAAACGGGCTGAAGATGGAAGAGGCATTGATGTAAGCAATCGGGGTGGTCAAATAATGGAGTACGGAGACGTGCTGGGGTGCGATTATCACGGAGGTTCCACCGCTCAGGACCAGTGGCGGGATGTGGTTGTTGTCGATCCGGTAGGCCATGACCGACTCGGTGACGGAACGGATATCGGCCTGGCTTCGCGCGACCTTCGCTCGAATCTGAGCGTTGAGATAATTGGGCAGGACGATCATCGCCAGGATACCGATGATCGCCACGACGACCAGTAACTCAACCAAGGTAAACGCTTTCACTCTCACATCCGTATCCCTTTTTTTACACCTTACACGGTCCTCTACTTTCTATTATTCTATCGCTGAAAAGAGATTCTATCAATTTTTAGTGACAACTTATTACATTTTCGATACATTATTAGGAGATAATTTGATTATTGTATTATAGAGCAAATAAATTCATTGGAGAAAAAAGACTCATGAATTCAATCATCCGATTCTGTGTTATTGCATTGCCGATCGTTTTACTTATCCCTGTGATGACTTATGCGGAACTCAATTTCGAACACGGCGCGATCTTCGGTGTGGGAAAACGCGCCAGCACGATCGACGCTGGAGATTTCGACGGGGACGGTGATCTCGACCTTGCCATCGCCAATATCTTCAGCGACTCCATTACCCTGGCCTACAACGACGGGAACGGTAATTTCACCCAGATAAACAACCTGCTGCTTGAAGGCGGCTTGAAACATCCCGTCGCGCTGGCCGCCGGGGATCTGGACGGAGACGGGCGCGACGATCTGGCCTACGTCAACGTTCAGTATATCGAAGAAACGGAAGCGGTTTTTCGCGGCGCGAACGTCATTTTCTCCTTCTCGGAAGACGGTGGGACATTTTATCAATTCCCGATCGGTATTCTGGGTGTTCCATCGTGGGTCGAGATCAACGACATCGACGGCGACGGCGACAACGATGTGTTGGTCGGCAACAACGGTGAGTTCAGTATTACGCTCAGCGGGATCACACAAACCGGCGCCGGAGTCTACCCCTATATCAATCGAGGACAAAGCCGATTCACCGGGGCGCAGCCGGTCGAAACGTTTGGAAGTCTGATCGATCTGATCTCATTCGATTTCGACAGCGACGGAAAAATGGACGTCATCGGCCTCGATCAAGGCATTATGGAGCTCGATTCGAGTTTCAATTTTGTCTACAAAGACCAGATGCTCGACATTTTCAAAGGAACGGATGAGGGGCTTTCTCCCCCAATGGAAACACCGCTTTTCTTAACACCTTGGTCGCTCGATTCCGGGGATTTTGACGGGGATGGAATCGACGATGTGGCCGTGACGATTGTTGGAGACATGAATTTTACTTCGTTTTTGGGAACGAATGCGTCTGTGAATATCTACCGGAATACGGGAAGTAGTTTGGATGCCCTCACAACCGTTCCGACATCCGGCATTGCCTTCAGTGTGTTGGCCGATGATTACGACGGCGACGGCGATGCGGATATGGCCGTCACGGTTCAGGACCTGACTGGCGTTGGCGACACGATCCGGCTGGACGCCTCCCTGAAATTTTACGAAAACGACGGAACGGGAACAATGACGGAAACCGCTTCGTTCCCTGTCGAAGAAGAACCCCGCTACGCCACCAAAGGCGACTTCGACGGCGACGGCGATATTGACCTCGCTATTCTCTGCTCCATCCTCGATTCCGCCGAGGAACAGTACGCCATCGAAGGACGCGTTTATTTATTCTTCAATAACGCAGTAACGGAAGTGCCTTCTTGGGAGATTTACTAAGACAACCGAGGAGATCTATTGAAATATCCGGATAAAGGTGTTTCATTAAACTTAATCGTCACCTCTTATTTCTATGGGTAGAACAAATGCTTCAAAACAAAGAGTATCATTACACGGTTTTCTTTGAGCCTGTCGAAGAAGGGGGGTACAACGTGGTTGTGCCTTTAATCCCGGAAATTTGCACTTTTGGCGAAACATACGATGAAGCAAAAGTCATGGCGAACGATGCGATCCGTTGCTTTATCGAAAGCACGATCGAACGTGGGGAAGCGATCCCCAACGATTTATCGATCGCATAAAGCCTTGAGAAGAACCACGAGAAATCATTATCGATTTTCTGTTCGATGAAAGACGAAGGGGGATCTTGCGATCCCCCTTCCTTGTTTGCCCAGCGAAGCGGGCAAACCCGGCTTGCTGAGAGAAGCAGGCGTCACC
>CAZSIZ010000263.1:5595-8989 GCA_964606645.1 uncultured bacterium | reverse complement strand
TTATACGGAATATTAATATATAATTCTGTAATCCGTATTGTGACACAGCCTGACAACGTAGCCCACCATTAAACTAGACCCCAAACCCTAGACCCTAAACCCTGTTTTGTCAAACTTCTTTGCGAACGGAAAGCGCGATTTTATAAAGGACGGTCAGAATCAAAAATCCAATCGCCCACACGCCGAGAGAGATCATCAATTCGGGGAATGTCGGACAATATTCGGTGATGTGCTCCAGGGGAGAAGGAATAAAACCGGCGACGACCATCATCAATCCCTTATCGATCCACAATCCCACAAACGCGCCGACACAGGCCACGGCCAGGAAAGACTCGTTTTTCCGGGTGGCCGGATTGAGTAGAAGAATCAGCGCCGCAACCGACATGAGAACGGACAGCCACGACCACGGGACGAGCGCACGGGCCTCTCCGATCCCGGAGAATAGATACTGGAAGTGAACCTGATGTTCTGGCATGGCGCTGTAAAAGGCGGTAAAGACCTCCATCAAGAGGCAGAAGAGACTGGCCGCGATTGCATACGTCACGATGACCGCCATCTTCTGGATCGCGTCTTTCCCGGCATCGAACTTAGTCGTATTCCGAAGAATGAGGCAAAGCAGAATCAAAAGCGCTGGACCGGCGGCAAACGCGGAAGCCAGAAAGCGTGGAGCCAGAATCGCCGTCAGCCAGAAGGACCGGCCAGGCAATCCGCAATAGATAAACGCCGTCACGGTATGGATGCTGACAGCCCAGGGGATCGAGAGATAAATGACCGGCTTGAGCCACTTGGGAGGCGTCGCCCCTTTTCGCTCGGTTTCGAGCATCACAAACGCAATAATCGCGTTGAGGAACAGATATCCGTTCAGCACGATCATGTCCCAGAAAAGAATCGAACTTGGTGTGGGATGCAATATGATATTCGCCGCACGCATGGGCTGACCCAGATCGGCCACGATGAACAGAATGCACATCACTACGGAGGAAATCGCCAGAAACTCGCCGAGAATCGTGATCTTCCCGAACGCTTTGCAATCGTGAAGGTAATAGGGAAGCACCACGGTCACCGCCGACGCCGCCACTCCGACGAGGAAGGTGAACTGAGCGATATAAAATCCCCACGTCACATCGCGGCTCATCCCGGTGATGCCCAGACCGTCGCTGAGTTGTTTCAAGTAACAGAGACCGGCAATCCCGATCACAATCGACAAGGCGGCCAGCCAGCTCCAGTACGGCCGATTTCCTTTAAGCGCGTATTCTAACATCGTTTCTCACCTATACCAGATAATAGACTTCCGGCTGTGTTCCCAGACCGGGCTTTCGGCGAATGCTGTATTTCTCGTGAAGCAACTTTCGGACGTCCGAATCGGGATCGCCCAAATCACCAAACGCCATTGCGCCATGCGGGCATTTCTCCACGCACAACGGTTTCTGACCTTTTTCAAGCCGCTCGTTACAAAAAGTGCATTTTTCCACGACGCCTTTTGAGCGGGTGGGAAAGTCAGGGTCTTGTTTCTCGATCAACGAATGGCCCTCTTCGTCTTCACCACGTGGATCCACCCAGTTAAAACTCCGTGATCCGTAAGGACAGGCGGCGATGCAGTATCGGCAACCGATACAGCGATGCCAGTCCATCATGACGATGCCGTTGTCCTGTTTCCAGGTCGCCTGAGTCGGGCAGACTCGCGTACAGGGAGGATTGTCACAATGGTTGCATAGAATGGGAATGGGGTGATGCTCGATGGCTTCGTTGATGAACTCGTTCCCCTGGCTGGGAAATGCGCTCTCGAACGATTCCTGCCAAATCCACTTGATTTCGTGCTTGGGTTCGTCCTTGATGTCCGGTACGTTGTGCGCGCTATGGCAGACCTTCGAGCAATCCGTGCAGCCTTCATCGGATTTGCATTTCGTCAGGTCGATGGTCATCGCCCACCGTTCCCCGTGAAGCGCTTCATCATCATGCAGGAATTTCTGGCGGCTCGCCTTCAGGGCTTCAACCGATTGGTTTCCCGCAAGCCCTGCCAACGTGGCCAGACCGGTGACTTTGAAAAATTTTCTTCGATTCACACCCATCACAATGACTCCGTCGTGATATGGCATTCCCAGCAATACGGTTCGACGCCGATATATTCGTGGCATCGGTCGCAGAATTCGCTTGCCTTGGAATGGCATTTCAAACACGTTTTCGTGAGACTCATTTCGATTTTCCCGCCGCTGGATGAGACGTAGTAGCGATACCCGTCACGCACCACGGCCTCTCGCCACTGATTCAGCAGATCCATGTGCGACGTTCTCATGTAAGCCGTCGGCTCGATACATTCCGTTTCATCGTTTTCAACAACAGTCAGTTCGGGCATTCCTTCACCCGTTCCACAAGCCACGTTATACCAAACGGGAAACGTGACGATCGCGATGAAAACCAGAATCAGAGGAACGATTAATTGTTTATCGTACATAATCAGGAATCTCCTTGATCGTTGCTCTCTTTAATCGGCGTCCCGCGTAAGTCGGTGTCGCGTTCGTTCTCACCATCCATAATCAGAGCATTCCCCACCAGTTCGTGAATGCCCCCGACATCCACTCCCGGAACCCAGTAATCCATCAGTTCGGGAAGCGTCGCCTTGTCGATAGCGCAAATACACGAGAGAAGATTCACCCCGTGTTTTTCTTGAACGTGTTTGACCGCATTGGCGCGGGGGAATCCGCCGCGAAGCCGCATTTCCAGATTCTCGTCCGTCCCGATACCGGAACCGCTCCCACAGCAGAACGTCTGTTCCTTGATCGTGTTATCCGGCATTTCGTAGTAGTTATTGCAGACATTGTTCAGAATGTGACGGGGTTCCTCGATCAGCCCCATCGCCCGCGCCGGATTGCATGAATCGTGGAAGGTAACTTTCCAGTTATCGTTGCGGCTGGGATCGAGTTTTATTTTATTGTGCTGGATCAAGTCGGACGTGAATTCGCAGATATGAACCATCTTCGTCGTCTTCGCGTTATCGAAGCGTGTTCCCGTGATCGGCGAAACCGGCTCTTCAAGAAAATCGGCGGGGCCGTTCATGGTGTCCATGTATTGATGGAGTACCCGCCACATGTGCCCGCACTCGCAGCCGAGAATCCACTTCACCCCAAGGTGTTTGGCTTCGGCATAAATTTTAGCGTTCAGTCGTTTGATCATCTCCCGCGAATGGAAGAGGCCGAAGTTCCCGCCTTCGGACGCGTAAGCGCTGAAGGTGAAATCAAGCCCAATTTCGTGGAAGAGCGCCATATATCCCAGGAATGTATAGTAGTGAGGGCTTGCGAAATAATCGGCGGATGGAACGATGACGAGAATCTCGGCGCCCTTCTTGTTGATCGGTGTTTCAACCTGGACGCCGGTTACATCCTTCAGGTCGTCGGCG
>CAZSIZ010000263.1:0-5583 GCA_964606645.1 uncultured bacterium | reverse complement strand
AAAAGCGTGTGGAGGAACGCCCAAGTGGTTGCCTGTGCGCTGACAGTTGGCCGCCGGTTCCATGATCCAGTTGATCCCGATACCGATCAGCGAAAGCAGTTCCCGCGCCTGCATGGTGATTTCAGCCGTGTCGATTCCGTAGGGGCAAAAAACGGAACAGCGCCGGCATTCGGTGCATTGGAAGAAATAGTAGAACCATTCCTTGATAACGTCGGGAGTCAGTTCCCTTCCCCCGGCCCATTTGCCCAGGAGTTTGCCCGCCGTCGTGAAATCGTTGCGGTAGATCGAGCGCAGCAGTTCGGCTCGAAGCACGGGCATATTTTTGGGATCGCCGGACCCGATGAAATAATGACATTTGTCCGCACAGGCCCCGCACCGTACGCAAATATCCATGAAGAGCCGGAACGACCGGTATTTGTCCAGCCTTTCCCGAATCCCTTCGAAGATAATCTCTTTCCAATTTTCCGGCAGTTTCCAATCGTCGTCCGTAGGCGACCATTCTCTCGGAAAGGGAAGATCGAGATACTTCGTATTTTTGGGAGCGCCGCTGTAATTCCAGGAGCCTCTTTTCTTCTCATAATCGATGGCCGGGTCCATCCACTCTTTTTTAGGGGGCCGAAAATCGACCCGGGCGAGTTCATCAGGTTTTTTTATATCTAATTTCGCCATTTTATCCGTCTCTCAATCGGGGAACTTTTCATTTCCTATTGTGTTGTATAAAGTCTGCGAAACGATCGCTTGTTTCAATGGACTGACGAAAATCCACGTTATTTTTATCCGAAATCCACCACGCTGTCCCTCCATTCGGGAAACGGGGTGGAAGGTTTGTCTACTCTTCTTTATCCAGAGGAAGACCCGCCAATTTGATTTTGTCCCTGAATTCGTCTTCCCATTCTTCGTAGGTATGAACGTTGACGGGATAATCCCAGGGATTGATGTGCCGACGCATCCGGTTGTCATTGGCCAGGTTCCTTGTCGGACTGAGGAAGATTCCCACCAGATGCATCAGTTTGCTGAACGGGAAGTAGGCGATCAGCGTACAGACAAGGAACAGATGGATGTAGAAGATGCAGCCGATGCCTTCAGGCGCAGTGGGTTGAAGGGAAATGATTCCCATCGCCAGTTCCTTGACTCCCACGATATCCGCCCGCATCGGCGTGTAGCGCATAATGATTCCGGTCAGCGCGATCCCCAGGATCAGCAAGAGGGGAAAGTAATCCGCGATCAGGGAGATATAGCGCAGTTTCGAATCGAGAATCCGTCTCAGGAAAAGATAGGACAGCGCCGCGACGATTCCCAGATCGGTGAGGTAAAGCAGCGGCACGCCGATCTGAAAGAATCCATCCAACGATTCCGTGATACGGACGAAGAATGGAATGGGATCGGTGAAGAAGCGCAGATGCCTGATCACGATAATTAGAAAGCACCAATGAAACGTCAGCGCGCCCAGCCACAGGTAGATATTCGTTCCATAAGAGAGCCGGGGACCGTTTCTCAGTTCGGTTTTCGTATTCCGGAAAAGGGAACGGAAACAGAGCACTTCCAGCGCCATTCGTCCGATCACCCCTAACGTATTATGCGGATTATCCAGCCAATTGGATTTGATCCAGGGAAGTGATTTCTGCTGACCGCACGTCGTCGTAATTCGGAATGGAACCGGGGATTTCGCCCATTTCACGATCCGGTAAACGACTCCGGCGACGAAAATTGCGATGGCCGCATAAGGAATGACGATCCCAAAGAGTATCCGTACGATGGGACTGAAAATACATAATGCGATGACGGCGATCGCGGCCACGGTGAGAATGACTTTATTTCGCGTGGATGCGAAGAGAGATGGCATAGCGCTCATTTCTCATGTCCTCCATTTTGGCACGGTGGTTCAGGATCGGCGCACGTGTGGCACGCCTCCTCCGGTTGGACGGTCAGAAGATTGGCGCGTTCCAACAGTTTGTACGATCTATTTCTAATCTGATTCGATTTCAATTCGTATATTTTCTCACGGCATTTCATAAACAGGCCGAACGCGAGTAGGGCCAAACGGTCGATCCGCGATTCGAACTCCAGCAATTCATGTAAGCGTTCCGGTTCGGTCAAATCATCGGCCAGTTCATCCCGGACGATCTGCTTTAAGAAAAAGACGAACTCGACCGCTTCCGATGGAGTGAATTCCTGAACGGCTTTGATCTTGATGATCCGTTCGAGCGATTCGGATAAAGACTCGACGTCGCGGCCTTCGATCAATCCGTCCATCAGCGTTCCCGTCTCTTCGTCCAGGGTGTATCCGATGGGATTGGCGAAACGGTCCTTCTCCTTCGAAAAAAATCCGGCCCCGTCGGCGGGATAACACTCAACGATCCGATCGAACCATTTCTTTCGAATCGAGGATTTTCGTTGTTCGAGAAGCGTATCCAGTTTCATCCGGTAGCCATTTCAAAATGTGATTGACACATCCCAATTCGCATTGACAAGAAAGCAATAACACCCATACGGATACATGAATGAAAACAAATCTCAACGCATCCGTTGAAAGAGTCAGTGTTTAGTTGTGATCGTCGAAAAACAACGTTCTCTCAGGTTTTCTGCGAGAGATCGTATTTTCTGACAATTCCTCCAGGCAATGACGGGGTGAGTCGCCTCATCACTGCCTGGGGATATTTTTTTGAAACGATTATACGCAACCGGTCGGTTTCGGCAATCCGGCCAATTTACAAGCGCCTTTCGCCGGTCCGGAGGGAAAGAGTGCATAGATTTTTTTCATATCGCATTTCGTTTCTTTGCACAGTTTTCGGATCATGGGAGCCACACCGAACTCTTTGTAATAGTCGCGGATGTAGTTGATGACTGTCCAATGTTCTTCGGTCAAGTCGTCAACGCCTTCGCGGGGAGCGAGCGCGGCGGCTACTGCTTCATCCCAATCCGTCGCATCCTGAATGAAACCGTCTTCGTCGAGGTCGAACATTTTTCCTGCCAGTTCTTCTTGTACCATTTTTATACCATCCTGTCCTTTCACCGATCCCGGCAGCTGCCGGTGATTCATTTTGTTAAACCAGCGAATCCAAACCTTCCAAGGAAAGTGAAAACGGCGGTTTATTGTTTTTAAATTTATGAAGACGCAAAGCGCCATTCAATTTTTTAAGCAAGCACGGATCGATTCGAATACTTACTCGCCAGCCGAATCAATCCATCGGCCCATTCCGGGATTCCCGAGGCGTGGTGATGACAAAAAGAAGCCAGACAGTTTTTGTACACCAGCCCGTCCCGTTGGCCGTCGAATCCGTATCCCCGGTACATCCGAAATGCGCTGCACGCCATATCGTGTTCGCATCGCTGCACGGTCGAATAACGAAATTCATGTCCGCGCATTTCGAGTCCCATCGGAAAAAATGGGTTCTCCCGATCGACCTTCAAGACCGTATATCCATGTCCCTGAGGACGTTTGGATACGGTATAGGTCACGGGAAAGATTCCCGTCATCGGATAAGTCCGTTCCTTGAGAACAACGGATTCGCCGAGGTAGACCAAGCCTCCGCATTCCGCCAGAACGGGCAGTCCCCGTTCGATTTCCCGCTTCAGACTTTCACGAAACGAATGGTTGTCCGACAGACGTTCCGCGTGCGATTCGGGAAATCCTCCGCCGATGTATAGCGCGTCGACGGCTGGCAGTTCGTTGTCCTGCATCGAATCGATGGTAACCAGCCGAGCGCCTTTTGCTTCCAGGGCTTCCAGGTTTTCAGGATAGTAAAAATGAAACGCATTATCCCGAATGACACCGATTCGTATTTCTTTACGATCGTCCCGGCTTCCCGTCTCTTCCCGTTCGGGTGGAACGGTCAGCGATGGAGCCGAAGCCGCAATTTCAAAAATCGTGTCCAGGTCCAAACTCGCTTCAATCCGCTCAGTCAAAAAATCGACTAATTCTTCGGGTGACTGCCGCTCGGTAGGAGGGTAAAGTCCGAGATGCCGTTCGGGAAACGAGAACGATTTCAACCGATGTACGGCTCCTAAAACCGGGAGCTGGGTTTCACGTTCCACGGCCGAACGGATCACCGATTCCTGCCGTTCGCCAGCGATCCGGTTCAGAATCACACCGCGAATCGGCACATCGGGATTCAAGACCTTACATCCCAAAACCATAGCGGCGACGGTGCGGGTGGTTTTCGTACAATCCACCACCAGAATCACCGGAGCGCCGAGTTGAACCGCCAGTTCGGCGGTACTGTATGTACCATCCTCGTCCATGCCGTCATACAATCCGCGGTTGCCTTCGATCACCGCAAGATCGCCGTCCTTCCCGTAACAGGCGAAGGTTTCCTGGATTCGTTCACGGCTCATCAGGAACGAATCCAGGTTCCGGCATGGACGTCCGGCCGAAAGAGCGATCCACTGGGGATCGATATAATCCGGCCCTTTTTTAAATGGAGAAACGTTAAGCCCCCGCTTCCGAAACGCGCCGATGAGACCGAGTGTGACGATGGTCTTTCCCGAACCGCCTCGCAGGCCGCATAACACAATCCGAGGGCATTGAACGCTCTGTTTCTCCGCCAGCGGCCTTTCCATGTTGATTGTCATCAAGCGATTTCACCGCAAAAGCGGCGAATTCATCCTTTGGCCGCGCCTTCTTCGTGGGGAATCTCGATAAAAGATCCACCGAAATACGTGTAGACGCACCGGCCGGATTCGATCAGTTCCTTGATCGCTGCTTTGCATTTTTTCTTGTCGCACTTGTCTTTACCGTGGTATTCGATCATGGCTTTCTGAAGGTCCATGGGTTTCAATTTCTTCTGCCCCATAGCGTCTTTCACCATGTTGAACATCCCATCGGCGACTTGTTCGACTGTTAATTCATCAGACATAGCCGTTCACCTCTTAGAAGCGCAGATGCGCGGAACGTTTGTACGAAAGACCGGCGTACTTGAAATCGTCGATATGCGTTTTCTCGAATTCGATTCCTGTCAGTTCAAAGAAACGTGGCCAACCGATCCGTTCAATCCACTCGCCCATCCGTTCGTAAGGTCTCGCACTCGCAGACCAGACATCGACAATCTTCGCGACGGCTTCGACGACTTCCGGCCAGTGGGGCGGATTGTTCGGGAGGAACGGAATCGCCAGTTTCGAGAACATCGGTTCGTGGCGAGCGTTGGACACTTTGCCGCCGACCCAGATCGAGACGCCGTCGTTCAGCGGATCGTTCAAGGTGATGGAAGGACACACCGTGAAGCAGTTCGCGCAGAACATGCAGCGATCTTCATCGATTTCGACGGAGTCATTACCATCCACATTCGCCGGACGGATAGCCGCCGTCGGGCAGGACGCGATCACTGTCGGAAGTTCGCAAATCTTCGGTAATGTGTCATGATTGACCTTGGGCGGACGGCGGTGAACACCGAGAATGGCGATATCAGAACAATGCACGGCGCCGCACATGTTGAGACAACACGCCAATGCGATTCGCAGTTTGCCCGGAAGGTCTCTGCTCTCGAATTTATCGCACAGATCGTCCATTACGTTCTTAACGATACCGGAGGCGTCGGTCGCCGCCGAATGGCAGTGAATCCAGCCCTGGGTATGAACGATATTGGA
>CAZSIZ010000262.1:0-9024 GCA_964606645.1 uncultured bacterium | reverse complement strand
TTCTCAAAGTTTTATCTGGATAACTCTTCTACAATTTCATGCGATTGCCCTGGGAGGTATGATCTTTCCAATTCGTCTCGCGAGCGGTTTCATCAAAGTCGCTCCAAAGATCGGCTGGCAGATTTTGTAAATCGTACCGGTCCTGGTTCATGGGAACGCTATTGACATTCTTTGGATCGGATTCACGAATCAGTTCGTCCAGGTCGTTCCAGCCGTCATCATCGAGATCGAGGGTTTGTGAAAGAATCGGTAACTCGAATTGGACCTCAAGTTTGTCGGGGATCCCATCGAGGTCGCTATCGGCGTACGCCGGTTGATCGATCAGATATCGTTCGGTAAGTATCGGGGATTGATAACCGTTTTTGGAAGCTTTGAACGAAACGTTTGCGTCCTGGTAAAGAATGATTTCCGTCTTGTTCACATTATATTCACCCCATGAATCATTGTTAATTCGGTATTGAATCGAAACGTCTTCTTCGGAAACGGGAGAGACGGTGATGGTGTGGTGATACAAGCCTGCGGGCGGGGCGGCTTGCAGTCTTATGGAACGCGCTTCTTTGATGCCGCTGAGCGAGAAGAAGGAAACATCCGGCGCGATCTGGTTAACTTGGATCACATAAGGACCGAGTTCATCGGGAAGGTCGGGATTGGGCACGGCTTCGCTGGCCGCCTCTTCCAGGCCGTTCTGGCCGAACACGTCACGTCCGGTTCGGATCGTACCGTTTACCAAATTCGCGGAGGTCGTCCAGTCGGGGACGCGATAGGACCAATAGGGATAGGGATTGCCTTCCTGCCAGTCCTGTTGTTTGTAGACGAAAAGCGTTTCAAAGCCTGACGGGATTTCTTCTGCCGGATCGTAGGGAAGATCGAGTTCGCCCTCTGGCTGGATGTTGGCTTCCGAAAAGCCTTTGAATAGTTGGAAGCGATTCTGATTGCCCTCGTTTTGAGTCCATACTAGCAGTTCTTGGCCGCGCGGCCATGCGGCGAATTGCCCAAATGTGAAATCCTGAATTTCGGCTTCGCTTTCGGTGACTTGGAATTCATGGAAGTTCAGTTTTCCGTCGTTCAGGAAAGCGGTCAGGATCGCGCGGTTTTCGGAAAGCGAAACGAAATCCAATACTAAATCGCCAGTCATATCGAGCGCCCGGACGGTTGATGAAGGATTTAGATTAAACGATTGCAGAGTGAATTGATTGTTTGGATCGCTCAGAAAGGCGGTGACATTTCCTGATTCGTTCCACACGGCGATGTCGGTCGTGAAATCGTTGTTGAACCAACCCACGGCCAGCGATGTCATGATACTGTCTCCTGGGATATCGATTGATTCGGCTGCTTCCCACTCGGCATCGAGAGACATCCCTGCCTGCCGTAACACGAGAACCTGTTGAGTTTTATCACCGGCCAGCACGATGAGTTCCTGGCGTCCGTCGCCTTCGAGGTCGCCCCAACCGATATCGATGACGGGTGTTCCGATGATTGTCGTTTTGGTGACGGTGAGTTCCGCGTGCGGCAGTGCCGGTTCGGCGGCGATGAACGTGATGGCCCCTGGCTCTCTCCAGCCGATGGCGGCCCGGTCGGGATAAGGGCCTCCGACCGCGATACGAGTGGGATTACTGCCAAGATTTTGGAGCGTTTGAACGCGGGAAGGATCGAACGCGAGGCCTTCCACGGCAGATACACTTCCTTCCTGGGGATGAAGAATCATAACGTCGGGATTTCCATCGGATGAAATCTCTCCAACGACGACCTGGCCGCAGGAGTTGGCTTCTCCTGTGAATGTTTCACTTTCAAAAAAGCCTGCGTCTCCCTGGTTATACAACAACGCGACACGTCCTTCCGGTGATGCGAGCAGGAGATCGCTTAAGCCGTCGAAATCCAAATCGGATGCCGTGATCTTGGGATAAACGCTATCGACAGCGAGCGGTGTATTGACCGATAGTGACGCCGTCAGGATTAGCGCAAACGAAAGGTGAACGGTTGTGAGAGCGATTTGACGTTTCATCGGGGCACCTCCACCGCGTTTGTTTGGGAGCGTTCCGAGATGATTTCTCCGGTCTCCTTATCGAGTTCAACGATTTTGTAGGCGTATTGAGCGCGTTCGATCAGATTGACCGTGTCAAGAAAATACATCTTGATATCCAATATTTGTTCTTTTCCTTGATCAGGTACAATCCGAATCGTAACGAAGGGCGTGTTTATTGTTGTGCCGTCCTCACTAATCACAATATTTTCGACCAAGCCGCTGATTTGAATAAATTTTCGTTCTGGCTTATCCAAACGTTTTCGATAGACGATGAATGGATTCTCGATGATGGACGATTCCAGAATGATTCGATCTCTGGAATCGAACTTTCCACGACCGATTTCGACACCGATGCCTTGGGAAAAAGCGGTGGGGATTTCAAGCAGGTTTGGCAGCCATTCGGCTTGAGTCCCTTGAATGACGGGGGCGGGATCGCGCGATGGCCATCCAGGGTAGTTCCCTTCAACCGAGACGGCGTTCCAAACGAAGCGCAGTCCATTCAGGCTCATCACGCCCGTTCCGTCCTGTTGAATGGCCTCGATGTGAATCCAATAGGGTCTGTCTGGAGCCAGTGGTTCTCCGTTTCGATCGTCGATAGAGAACAGCGCGGTTGTGCAGGTCTGAATGGCTTCATCTAATAGATAACTGTCACGATCGAGATAGACGGACATATCATTCTCCGAGGCGTCCTGTGAGTTACCGAAATAAACTCTAAAAGCCGTCACGTTGCGATCAGGACTGAGCCAGCGCAGCATGACGCCCGGACGCGCCTCATCACCAGTGCGGTCGGCTCCGAGATGGGTAGGAGGAATAACGTAACTATCGATCAGTGGAGTGAAAACAACAGAAGCCACAATGTATTCGAGTTCGCTTAAATTGCCGTTTTCGTCGACCGTTCGGATCGCGTAGCAGACCCTGCCGCCCTGATCCGGAGCGAAATCGTCTTCGACCGAAGCCTGTCCGTTTTCGTCAAACGATTCACGGGAGACGATATGATAATTTTCGCAATCTTCCGCGCGGTATAAGATGACTTCTGCCTGGTCAGCATCGCCCTGATTGATGAGAAAAACGAGCGGCTCGATCTCTCCCGATCCGTTTCGGGGAATATGTTCGAGCGTAACCGAAGGATCGGGTTCAAAGCAGTTTCGGCTTTCCTCCACATCGAACTCAAGGGTCATATCGATGCCTTGGCCTTTGATGTAGATTTCCCGCATTTCCGATTCTTGCTGGAGTGTGTCCGGGAACGTGGTGACCTCGCCGGAGCGTCCGGTTACTAACGTTGGTGTGATTCGGTAGTACACGCCGGAATCGACTTCGTCCAGATTGAAATCGTCGTGAATTTCAATCCAGTCTCTCTCCCCAAACGCACCCGAATAAATACGGACCGGATCGCGGTCGAAATCCATTCCGTTTTGGCGATACCGAACCACGCGATCGACTGCCATGCGTCCGAGCAGCGAAGAAGCGCGGATGATTCTGCCCTGCACGCGAATTCGGCGGATATCCTCAAACGTTTCTCCAAAGGATTTCACTTCGTAATCCGTCATCAAAGTCGTCAAACTGTTGATACAGATTTCCGGCGGTTCGGGACCGGGAGGCGCATCGGTGTCGAAAATGACGCCACGCGCCGGAGGTGAGAAGAGCGACACGTTTCCGAATTCGTCCACGGCTTTTATGGCGTACCAGAACGTTAAGTTTTCGTGTTGAGGATTCTGAACGCCCATGTCGATGAAGGCCGGACGGTCGTTTTCTTCCTGGGGAACGACATTAATGAATCCTTGGGGTAAACCATTGATTTCGGGAAGCGGTTCCAACGAGCCGATCAGGTTGATATCGCGGTAACGAAAGACTTGATACATAACGGTATCGTCTTCGTTTCTTTGCCATGAGAGAAGAATGCGTCTGTTTTCACCGTCGTCCAGGATTTCCGTTTGAAGGCCTCTGGGAGCGCGGGGGGGGCGGCGGTCTTGCACGGTGACCTGGAGGGATTCGCTGGGGTGGCTGCTGCGTCCGAACAGATCGCGGGCCACAACCCAGTACGTTA
Source organism: uncultured bacterium (assembly GCA_964606645.1). Classification (GTDB taxonomy): domain Bacteria; phylum Hinthialibacterota; class Hinthialibacteria; order Hinthialibacterales; family Hinthialibacteraceae; genus CAZSIZ01. Next base: position 4,957 of record CAZSIZ010000262.1, on the reverse strand, counting down.
TCGTCTCACCCGCCTGGAACGGCTCACCAACCGGCCCGTCGGCTTCGAGACGCATACCGTCGTCCATGAAGAAATAATCGTCTTCTTCACTGTCGCCGCGTCCTTGGGCGGATGGGGCGAGAATGGGAAGATCGTTAACCCGTTCGAGCAGATCCCGTTCGAGAAGTTCGGCGAAACTCTGCTGGTTTAACGGCCCGCGCCGCCGGTACACGTTGTAGCCGAACATAGCCATACGGCGCGCGTCTAATTCCTGTCCGTTATCCCACCGGAGAAAGATTTTTAAGTGGCCCCGTTCTCCGCGAACATCGACGGATGACGGTTGCTCGGGCGCGGGGAGCCGAGACGGGATCGATGCGTCGACAGTGGCGCGTCCTACGACGATCTCCTGGCCGTCGGCGGGAGAGTCGATCCGCAATTCGTAGGTGTATAAACCGGGATCGACGAGATCGACATAGCCCAGACCCTCCACGACGGCCACGCCGTAGTTGGCTTGAACCAACATACTGCGGCGAAACGCGCAGCCGTCGCAGCCATCTGAAAAATCGACGATGCGAAGTAACTGAGAAAGGTAGGTCTCCTCATCCACCGGTTCGTCGTGAATGGCGTTCAGGATTTCCATTAAATCATAGAACGCTCTTGCGTGTTCGGGACGCTGCAGGATACTTCGGATCAAGTTTTCGTTGCGCAACGTCTGAGTTTCGGAGATGGGGAGCATGGGCGCGGAGGAATCCGCCGTTCCCGCTTTGCGGTAAATCCGAAAACGGTCGATGCCCAGATCGACGCGGTCAGAGAACCATCTTAACAGCACTGGCACCCGTCCGTCGATGGCGTCTCCCGTCAGAGCCACGAAGAAGAGCGGTTTATCCTCTTCCCAAGCGGTGACGTCAGGAGCCGTCCAAGCGTTCCAGATCACGATCCATGCGATAAGCCAAGTGTATTTTTTAGCCACAATCCACCTCATACTCCATGCTCCATCCGTTGCGGTATAATAGGTCGAAGTTCACGACGCAAGCCATACACCAGTCGTCTCGAAGAGCGCGCCGGGGGCTGCTCCAACGGCCGGTTTCGCACCATCCCACGCCACCGGCGATCCAAGTGTTTCCATGAAAGATATAATCACCGGCGTCTTTCGTTCCGATGAGTGTCATCTGGCCTTTGACGTTGACCACACAGGCGGCCCGTCCGTACACACCGGCCATGAGTTTACCGCCGTAGGTGTTGCGGTCGGCGAAGTACCACATCGCCACGCCCGCTTCGGCGTTGACTCTCAATCCGCAGCCGTAATTAAGGATAGGAATTCCGCCTTCCGCTCCCGCGTAGATACCGTAAATGGGGCCTTCTTCCAACAGTTCGGCGACTTGAGGATCGACCATTTCCAGCGGGGCCAGGGTGCAACTCTTACCGAAGAAGAATCCGCCTCCGAGGTGAGAATCCTCGAATATGACGAAAGCAGTCGCGGCGAGATAGTTTTCAATTTCTCCGATCGCGATTCGGAATCCCGGCTCGACGATCTCGAAGGCTTCGAAATCGATAGAGCCTTCAGGCACTTCCAGTTTGCCGCCCACGTTTACCAATCGGCTGTCCAGCAGCATCAGATACACGCCCACATCGGCGCGTAAATCGACACCAGCGAAATCCAGACCGATATTGCGTCCTTCAATCTGAATGTCGGTGACTAAACCTCCATCCAGTTCCCCACCACAGAATGAATCGTCAGGCCCGATTTTATTTTGATAAATATCGAGCATCGCCTCGTAGGTGACCTGGTCCGGGGCGCTGATGGATAATTCGCCGTCGATGTGCAGCCGTTCCTTAATGTCCCGGTTGATTCGAGCGTATCATTTGAGTGACGCGCCACCGAAACCAGTAACATTTTTGAAATCAGCCACAACGCCTTCAACATAACCGGTCGCTTCTTCAAGAACGGACTCGATTTGTTCGTTGATGGCGTCCAGGATTCTCTGGGTCTGGTTCGTCAACTTGTCTTTGATGGGACGGAAATCCTGACCGAGTTTAATGCTGACTCGTTGAACCATCTCAGTGTTAAAGAAAGCGTTGACAAACAGGGCGGCAGTAAAACCCGGTTGAATATTGATCAGTTGTGTGGGAGCGTTCTGTCCCAATCTTTCGAGATTCTCTAGCAATACCTGTTTGATCCGATCTTCCGATTGTCGGACATTGGCTGGTAAAAAAAAGCCTTCCGAGAGTCGAGGATTATCGTTTAACAGGAACGTGAGTGGATTCCCGTAAAAGTCATCGAGCGCTTCGATGGCGGGGATCAGTTCGTTGTCAAGAAAGGCGATGACCTCGCTGCGAACCGTTTCGATGGGATCCATTATCCCGTTCAGATTGATGTCGAACGCGGCGCTGAGTCCGTGCTGGGCGAACAGAAGAAGCGCTTCGGTCAACCGCCCTAACTCATCATCCTCGAACTTGAGCACCTGGGACAACGATTCAACCTGAGTGAGGATCGCAGTGATTTCACCAACCATCGGTTGAGTCGGGCTGGTGAGATAAGCAGTTAGATCGAGTTGCCGCATAAACCGGTCGATCTGATCTTGAAGGAAATTGGTGAAATCGATGCTTTGGACGTAGTTATCCCAATCGTTTCTATGGTTTTGAAATTCCGTTCGCAGTGCGGCGGAGAACTCAACGGCGAACCTGGCTTGGATATCTTCCGTTATCTGAGCGCGCACACGGAACGTGATATCGCCGCTTAATATATCGCTCAAACCATCCAGGGGGCGTTGGATCGTCTCTGCAAACAGGTTTTGAATTTGGTCTGAAAACGGTCCGTAACGGGCGGCCAGGCTCGACAGGTTTAGGTCGGGCATGGGATCGGCGTCTACGCCGAAACTGATTTCGGTTCTATCACGATCCAGGTATTCGACGGCGGAAATAATATCTAGGATAAACAGGTCCTGCCGATTCGGTTCCAGCGTGCGAAATCGCCGTGTGCCTGGGTTATAATGCAGGTCGTAGCGCAACGGCATAAAATTGGCAAACTCGGTTCGGCCTTGAACCGGATAGCGGTCTGCATAGCCGTTCAGACGTTCCGTAACGTCATCGAATTGAGCGGAATCGAAACGGTCGATAAAACCGTCCCCGTTGGAATCCGGCTCGGCATCATTCTTCCAGGGATCGCCTGTCGCCAACCACGTGTTTTCTCCTTGAATGATGGCCTGATACTTAGGACTGTTAAATACAGGGACGTCGATATCTCCGATGATGGTGTAAAATCCGTTGGCCTTAGGATGAGGCGATCCATCCCATCTGGAGAGATACAACTTTTCGAGACTTACTGGATACCCATCATATTCAGTGGATAATTCCATTAAATTTTTCGAGACACGCAGCGTACCGCACGGCCGGATGTCGATCGCCATCATCACTGGATCGCGAACATGGGGGATCGAATGCAAACTGATCACTATAAGCGTTTTATCGTCTGGATTTTGATCGCATCCCTGCCCGCCTTCGACTCGGTTCTGGAAGACGATAGCCAGCACTTGCATATCGGCTTGCCAGTAAGCCAGCTGTTTCGTTTCCCTCTGAACGTCGGGAGGCACTTCACCCGTAGTGAATTGGCCACAGGCATCCAGGTTCATGCCAGTAAAGGGGATGCGGATAAACGAAGGCCATTCAATGGTGATTGTCCCGTCGATTGTCGAATCGTAGCCAGAGGAATCGTTATCGACATAAGCCTGTCCGAACGATGTCATGCTGATTGCATATCCTTCACCCCCGCATTCGGGATCGGGATTGATGTGAAACGTCGTTGCCGCGTTCTGCGCGTGCATGACACCCGTGTATCCAGCAGGGCGAATATACAACTTGGAGTGTTCCGAGTGAAGCAGATCGATATCGCTGACACTGATCTGTACGTTGAAGCGTTTTCCCGTCAGTTCGTCCGACATGATGTTGAGTCCGGAAAACAGACCCGATCCCCGATAGAATTCCGGATCGTTCATTGAATAATGGAGAGGCGCGTCGCGTTTTCGCATCGCCTGCAGATGTTCGGCGATTCGAGTTCCACCCCTGGTTGAGATTTCGTCGGGAATAATGGTTCCCGGTTGATACCAGACGGCATGGTTGACTGGCACTAATGTGAAGGTATTGAAATTGGGGCTGAACGGTTCGCTGACAGCGCTATCGATCAGGATCGAGCCGTCTTCGTTGAAGTGGCCGGGAGAATCGAACGCGATCGATATTGGTACTTTTTGCGCCCCCGGACTGTCCGGGCATTCCGACGTCCCACAACCGGAATCGTAGACGGCCATCCTGACTCTCGCGTCGGTGAAACTGGATTCACCCGGCTGAATTCGGCCTTGACGGTACGACAAACGCATATTCCGGTGTTCGAGAGCGGCCTTCATCGGATAGGAGGTTTGAAAAACGCTATTTGAAAATTGAACGTCTGCCCGCAAGCCGTCCGGTGCGATCGCGACGTCTGAATCGAGCCAGTAACCACCTTGATAGTAGCCGTCGTTTGACGGAAAGCGGGGAAGAAAGCCTACCGTGATATGCGATTCGAAACGGTATTTGGCGACGGGTTGGTTTAAGGCGATTTCCCCACCGGGATGGAATGTCTGGCTGGCGCACTCGATGACCATCGTCGCCCCTTCGCTCATCCACACATGGGGCACGTCGCTGACGATGGAATTGAACAGGGGACGACCGTCTTGTCTTAATTGAACCCACTGACGGGACAGCAACAGGGGTTCTTCCGAATAGGTGACACCCGGTTCGCCGACGTTTCGATAAGCAACTCCGTCCGGCAGTTCGACCGAAACCCCGGCAACCGCGCCAGCCGCCGCTAGCGTGCCGTGGCTGTAGTAGTAGGACCAGTGGCTTTCGGGGGGCGTGTAAGGTTCGTCCGAAATGAGAAATTGTCCGAAACCATCCCGTTGCCTCATCTATAAATGTTACCATAGTCATGACCCATCAGTAGGTCAAC
>CAZSIZ010000261.1:0-9081 GCA_964606645.1 uncultured bacterium | reverse complement strand
CGGGTCAAACCAACCCGACTCTGGGTGGGTCAAAGGTACCCGGCTATTGACAACCATACAAGGTCTGACATTTTACCAGACCGTGAGATAAAGTGGAAAATCTCGAGTCTATGAGAAAATCCGCCTTTACCTTGATCGAACTTCTTATCGTTGTCGCGATAATTGGGATCCTTGCGGCGATCGCGGTTCCGAATTTCCTCAATGCGCAGATCCGGTCAAAGATTGCACGGGCCGAGGCAGATCTCACCGCTATATCGACCGCGTTGGAAATGTACCGCTTGGATAATAACGCCTATCCACCGGATTGGCAGGATCAGAACGTCCCGGATATCGGTAAACGGCCGGTGGGGGGCAGATTCAAATTTTCCAATGTCAATCTCGCCATTATTAGCCATCATTATGAACTGACATCACCCATCGCTTATCTTAACAGTCTGCCAAGCGATACTTTCGAGAGCATCGAAAAAAAAATGAACATGCTTCCGCCGGTATGGATCAACTCATATTGGTATCTTCGCTGTGGGCCGGTACCGCCTAGAAGCCGATATGAGTTTCACGCTTTCAATGGGCGAACCTACGAGAGCCTGTCCTGGGTTCTTTTCGGACGCGGTCCGGATGGAGAAAGACAACAGGATTTATCCGATATTAAACCTCAGGATCGCTTTATGGCCTATGCCGCGTCGAACGGATTGATGAGTAAGGGTGATGTATACCGCATGAGTAATTGAAGCGTTACACAAGCGAGACGCCAGCGCTATATTTTTATTGAAAAGGAGCGTATCACGATGCGCATACAACGGAACAGAGGTAATGGATATCAATGGCTGGGCTGCGCGGCTGTTTTATTGTTTTCCATCCCTGCCCCCTGTCAGACGGTGGTTACAACACCGGAGGAACTCGTGGCGGCTGTATCTGTGCCTGAAAATACTATTTATGTTGGCGCCGATCTGGAGTTTGATGGGTTGGGATCCACGAACCAGATCCCATACATTAGTGGACATGGGATCACACTTGAAAGTGATCCCTCGGGTCCAACACGCGTGATTACGCTCCTGGATTCCGCCAAGTTCATGGGAATCCTGGCGGACAATGTTACTATCCGCAACCTGAGCTTTGTCGCTGAGGACACTTTTATTTCTCCGGGAGAAGAACCTTATCAGCCCGGCTTTTTTATTGCCCTGTTTGGAAATGACCAGAGCCAGAACGCTGATGGAAACCCACGAGAGTGGAATAGTCCGGATGGCGATCCCCTTATGATCGAAAATGTACTCATTGAAGACTGCGTATTTACTGGTTTTGGCGGAACCGCCGTTCCCGGCGCACTCGTACGGATCGATCAGGACGCCGCCTCGGTTACATTCAAGCGCTGTTTCATGGATTACACCGGAGGGCAGGCGGTTTTGCGCTTCGGACAGTTCGGCGGGCAGCCCGAGAAAACCGGCCGGCTGGTGATCGATCAATGTACACTGGTAGGATATCCCATCGATCATCCAAACCAGCCTTTTGTCATCTATTTACAATCGCTGGTGAATTCGACGGGCGACGGGATTGAAGTCGAGATTTCTAACTCGATACTTATTCCGGGTGGAAACGTGGATCCCGAGGCCGGTTTCGCGCCCTTCGGGCCTGTCGCCAATTGGGCTCATGGGGATAAGTTACTTTCGTTCGAAGAACACCACAACATGATCATTACCGCTTCGGGGAATTTCGGCGGTGGTAATGAACTCATCGAAAAGGCGCCTGACGCAAGTGATATCGTCAATCAAAACCCCATATTCGTAGACATTGAGAATCGCAATTTCCATTTACAGCCCGGATCCCCCGCGATCGGCGCGGGGGAAGGTGGTATCAATATCGGTGCTGACCAATCCATTTCAACAAGTATAACATCCTGGACCTATTACTGACAAAACGGTAATCAATCATAATCCACCTTTTAATTCCGGTTGTAGTGCGAATTTTTTTATAAAGAAAGGGAAACATCCTCTCAAAGAAAAATCCATCCTGAATCATTTGTTCGCTAATAGAAAGGAGCACTAAATTATGTGTACACATTGCACTCGTCGACAGTTTCTTGGGAGTAGCGCGGTGAGCGGGGTAACGATAGCTATGGGCCATTTGGCGGCTAAGAGCGAGGCGTCGAGTGCCCCGTCCGCGGCCGGTTCGAAGGTCCGAATTTGCGCTATCATTGCCGGCACCCCGGGGGAACTCAGTTGGAATCCGTCGGAAGCGGATATCACGGCCGCGCGGAATCGCCTGGCAGAGGCGGAGAAGAACCTCGGCAACGTGGAGTTCGTTATCGGCCAGGCGAACGACGCCGAGCAGACCGCCAAGTTGCTGGCCAAAGCCGGTCCCGATGCTCCCGTGCTGGCAATCAGTGCGCACATCTTCGGTCCTAAAAGTGTCATGCCAACGATCTTTCAACAGCGACGGCCGGTCGCCTTGTTTCATCTCCCTGTCGTTGGCGGGCACGACTGGTGCCTGGTGAAGCCGTGGCGTGAAGAGGGAAACAGGATCACGCTTTTCAACACCACCGACTACGACGATCTGGAACGGGCAGCGGCACTACTGAGGGTCATCCCGCTGTTGCGGCGAAGCCGAGTGCTGGTTTCTCCTCCGTTTAAGGGAACTCCTGAGTCCTATGCGCAGGATAAGGTGAAAGAGCGGCTGGGGGTTGAACTCGTGCAGATCGCCGATGGACGTTATGACCAGATTATGGCGAAGGTAGACACCGCCGCCGCGGAGGCTGAGGCGAAGGTGTGGCTCGACGAGGCGAAAAGTATCGTCGAACCGAACCGGGAGGATGTCGTCAAGGCCGCCAGGGCGAGCCTGACACTGGACCAGTTGATCGCCGAGAACCGTGCTGATGGATTATGCGTCGGGACGTGCATGGGCTGGCTGAAGCGCGGATTTCCGTGTCTGGGGTTTTCACGCCTCAACGACCGGGGAATCCCCGCCGCTTGCGACGGGGATATGGACTGCCTGCTTACCATGCTGACGTTCCAGCACGCGCTGAACCGGGCCGGTTTCCTAGGCAACGCGGCGGGCGTGGATACGTCAAAGAACGCGTTTCACCTCTCCCACTGCTCGGCCCCACTGCGAATGGAAGGTCCTGAAAGCCCCAGGTCGCCCTACCTGCTTCGTCGGCACGCTGAGGTCCGTGGCGGCGCTGTAACCGAGGTTCATTATCGCATCGGGCAGAAAGTTACCTTCACCAAACTGGTCCATCTTGACACCCTGTTGATGTTTACCGGAACGATCATTGAGGTTCCGAAGGTTCCCAAAGGCAAGGAGCGAGGCTGCCGAACGGAAATCGTTACCGAGGTGAAAGACGCCGATAAACTGCTGGCCAATTGGGGCGGTGGGGCACTGGGCGCGAGTGCCACGGACTATTATGCCTCCTTGCACCGGGTGGCCTACTATGGGGATCACACCCAGACGATCCGCCACCTGGCCCACCTGACAGGACTGAAGGTTGTTGAGGAAGTTTAGTTTAGTAGGGTAGTTCAAAGCGCAGCGAGCCGAACCATCCCCCAAATAACGATTCATGTAAGAGAAATACGTCGTCAAGTTTGATAGATATGATCCCAGATCGAATCCAGGATTTTGATGGCGTCGTCCAGCGACTGAACCCGGCAGCGTCCGGCTTCGTCTCTGGAAATAAGAGGGGTTTCTTCAGCAGTTTCATCGCGTGGACCGCAGGTACAAATCCTTCCGGACAACCGCTCCAGTTTCTCCAGCGCGTCTTCCACGTCGAAATCGAGATGTGTATCGAATTTCTTCTTGAACCATGATTCGATCCGGGCGTCCAGGTCGGGCTTGGTCAGTCCTTCGGGCGCGGTGAGCAAATGGTAGTAGGCCAGAATCGCTTCCTTACACTCCTCCTCTTCGGCGTCGTCGATCAAGGTTTGGAAGACGCTGGCGTTAACGCTGATGTTTCGGAAGAAGAGCGTCTGGGTCACGTCGTTGAGAAACTCCACCCACTTGTTTTTATAGTTCAAGTACTGTTTAACGGCGAATCCCCCCAGGGCAATGATGATGGGGAATACGACCGCTGTCAGTGTCAGGAGCGTGTCCTTCGGGATGGCGTCCTTATCGATATTGAGCCACTCCAAAACGGAGGGTAATTTGAATACGATGAGAATGACGGCGATTAATGCTACGATTTGAGGAAGCACTTTAATGATCGCCGTCAATCCAAGTCCAATGGCGGGGACGAAAAACATCAAGCGGTCTTTCATCGTCATGCTGATCTTCACATTGGGAAAAAGGATTTCCAGATCGGCTTTGGGCACGTTTTTGTAATAATAGATGTAAGTGCAGCCCGGCGTAAATCGAAGTTTGTCCAGTTTCATTCCTTTCTTTTCGAAGTAAGTTTTGTCCTTATATTTCAATAGCAGCACGATCCGCTCGAAAATATCGAACTCGACCTTCTTGTTTATGAACTTCATTTTTTTACGCATCGTGGTGGAAGACGCACTTCCACGGTAATAGAAAAGATAGCGGTCGAAGGCATCAAAATCGACATCGATGCTGAGATGGATCAGCGTCTGATCGCGAAAGGCACGTTCGAGATCCTCTTGTCCGAGGGGCCGGAAATTGGCTTTCTCCAGCAGATGCTCGAAATCGCTGTAAAACCCACCGATTCGGTCTAATTCTTCTCGCTTTGACGGTGGATGATAGTGCTTGAAATGCGTATCCGGATTGGCGGGAGCGAAACAGTCTTTCAAACATTCCAGGACGGAATGAAAACGATAGTGGTAGTAAGCGGTCAGAATTTCACAGAACGTCTTGAACTTGGTTTGAGAGACCTCATCCAATTGGCCGTCGTCCAGACACATCTCGATCACATCGGCCCGCCGATAAGGAATGAACATTTCTTTCGATTTCTCTTCCGTCATGATTACCCCCCGTCATACAAACGGCCAATCGAATTTTTAGTCACTTATCAGTTAAATCGATCGCAAAACGGTCACAAAATCAAATATCAGCAACCAATTCCCTCCCCCTCTGGGAGAGCACATCGATTATTCGATAACTTTTTTATGGATCAATAAATCCTAAACCCTAGCCCCTAAATCCTGTATTAATATGTTCGCTTCAATCGAATGGAATGTTACAATTTTTTATTACAATCCGACCTCTTTTTCCCAGCGTTCGATCGCCTGTTTCAGTTGAGTGACCATCTTCGGATGTTTATCCTTCAGATCAACCTTTTCGCCGGGATCGTCTTTCAGGTTATGAAGCAGCACCGGAGCGGCAGCGTCTTTTCCGAATTCGGCTCTCGCGTTTAGCAGCAGTTTCCAATCGCCTCGACGCACAGCGCGCTGTTTACCCAGTCCCCAGAAAAGATCGTCTTTTTTGTGCTGGCTCTCGGATCCCTGAACGATCGTCGGCATAACATCTTTTCCATCGTAAGGCCGATCGTCCGGTAAGGTTCCCCCCACCGCGTCGATCACGGTGGGAAAGACATCCATCGTGACTCCCAGTTCATCATTCACCTGCCCGGCGGGGATCACGCCCGGCCAGGAAACGATAGCGGGCACGCGGATTCCACCTTCGTAGAGTCCGCCTTTGCCGCCCCGGAAAGGTCCGGCGCTCGCCCCGTGATAGAGGTCGTGCGAATCGTTCAGCAGATTGCGCGGCTCAGTCGATGGCCCGTTATCGCTGATGAAGAAGATCAGGGTGTCGTCGAAGAGTTCGCAGCGCTTCAACTCGTCCAGAATACGCCCAACCCCATCGTCCAGCACGGAAACCATCGCCGCCTGGATGCGCCGGTGCGGGTCTTTGACGTGAGCGAATCGCTCGTAGTATTCCGGCGGGGCGTGCATAGGATAATGAGGCGCGTTGAACGGCACGTACATGAAGAACGGCTGTGATTGATTCGCCCGGATAAAACGGTTCGCCTCGCGGGTAATGATATCGTTGAAATAGACCCCGTTTTCCCAAACGGTTCGATCGTTTTTCCAGAGGTCGTGCATGGGAAGCCCCGACCAATAGAAGATATGCGAGTAATAATCGATACAGCCGTTAATAAATCCATAGAATTCATCGAACCCCTGATCGTTGGGGCGGCACCCTTTCGCGCTTCCCTGATGCCACTTGCCGAATACACCGGTCCGGTAGCCCTGTTCCTTCAACGCTTCGGCGAGAGTGATTTCCGTGGGCTGCATCCCCATCTGGTCGAAACCGGCGGGGATATTTCCCTTCACACCGCCGCGCTGCTGATAGCGCCCCGTCAGCAGCGCCGTGCGTGAGGGCGAACAGACCGGACAATTGGAATACCAGCGGGTCAATCGCGTTCCTCCCGCCGCCAGCGAATCGATATGCGGGGTCTTTACGTCCTCTCCTCCAAAACAGCCGGCATCACCGAAACCCTGATCGTCGGAATAGAGGATGAGGATATTGGGTCTCTTTTTTCCGGACGCCGCCCAGCCGTTCGCCCCGCCCAGCAGCGTCGCCGTGCCGAGTGCCGCCGTCCGCAGAAAATCTCTTCGATTCCGTCTATCATCATGTCTCATTTCAGCGCCTCATTTCCAAAGAAAAAATTCCAAGCGTATCGATCTCGTTCTATCTTACTACGATCCGGTAAAAAGTCAGACCTTGCAGACGAAACGGCGAGATATCGTATCTTATCAGTCATTCTTTCTGCCATATTTTGTAGTTGGTGATAGTGTATTCGACTTTTCGCCTTTTCGTTTTGCAACTCCATGCCAAACGAAAAGATGAATCAACCGGAATGCTATCTACGGATCGATCGATTTCCAATCCAGCCCCGTTTCGGCGATCGTCTTGACGGAATGCGAATGCGGGGCGAAAGTATCTCATATCAAGTTCAAAGAAAGCGTATCGTTCTAAAAAATGAACCAACCCGATATTGAAGCGACGATTCAGAAAATCGCCATCGAAGCCAAACAGGCGTCCATCGTTCTGGCGAAAACATCGACCGAGTTGAAGAACAAAGTTCTGCTCCGGGCCGCCGAACGCATCCGGCAAAATACGAGCGAGCTGCAAACTCAAAACCAACTGGACCTCGACGCCGGGCGTGAAAAAGGCCTATCACCCGCCATGCTCGACCGGCTGGAACTGAGCGATAAACGTCTGGAAGGGATCGCGGCCATGCTGGAAGATGTCGCGGCCCTGCCCGATCCCGTCGGTGAAATCAACGAAATGTTCGTGCGCCCCAACGGCATGAGCGTCGGCAGGATGCGTGTCCCGCTCGGCGTGATCGGGCTGATTTATGAATCGCGCCCCAACGTGACCGTCGACGCGTCGGCGCTCTGCCTGAAATCGGGAAACACCTGTCTGCTGCGGGGCGGATCGGAAGCGATTCACTCCAACACGGCTCTCGCTCATCTACTACAGGAGACGTTGGAGGAATGCGGGCTGCCCAAAGCGGCGGCGGCCTTCATCGAAACCACCGACCGTGAGGCGGTGCGTCTGATGTGTCGTCTGCGCGGTCAGGTCGATGTGATTATCCCGCGCGGCGGTAAATCGCTGATCGAAACCGTTGTCGAACTCGCCACCGTGCCCGTTCTGAAACACTACGACGGCAACTGCCACGTCTACATCGACGAACGCGCCGATCCCGAAATGGCGCGCAATATCTGCATGAACGCAAAAATCCAACGCCCTGGAGTCTGCAACGCCGCCGAAACGTTTTTGATTCACCGCGCCATGTCCGGCGAGTTTCTCAAAAACCTGTTGGACGATCTAAAAAAAGCGAACGTCGAAGTACGCGGCTGCGAAAAAACCCTTGGCCTCTATCCCAATCTCAAAGCGGCCACTCCGGAGGACTGGGAGACCGAATACCTCGATCTGATCGTGGCCGTCAAGATCGTGGAAAATTTCGACGACGCGCTGGCGCATATCGCCCGCTATTCATCCAGCCACACCGAGGCCATCGTGACGAACGATTACACCGCCAGTCAGCGATTTTTACGCGAGGTGGATTCGTCATCAGTGATGGTGAACGCCTCCACCCGCTTTTCGGACGGCGGGCAATACGGCCTGGGCGCGGAAATGGGAATCTCCACCGACAAACTTCACGCGCGTGGACCGATGGGGCTGGTAGAACTGACCTCTCAGAAATTTATCGTCTACGGCGACGGCCATATTCGTACCTGATGATTGAGAAACCGCAGCGCATAGGCCTATACGGCGGAGGGTTCGATCCGATTCACATCGGGCATATCGTGCTCGCCCAAACCGCGATCGAGAAACTCAAACTCGACCGGGTGATCTTTATGCCGTCGGGCGGACAAGCGCATTACAAAGACGAATCCAACATCGCCAGCGGAGCGGACCGGGTGGCGATGGCACGGCTGGCGGCCGGTTCCGATCCCCGCATGGAAGTCAGTTCCTACGAGGCGGAACAGGCGCATTTCATCTATACGATCGACACGCTTCGCTATATCCAAACATCGTATCCTGAAGGAACCGAAATCTTTCTGCTGGTCGGCGGTGACTGGAAAAACAATATGTCTGCATGGAAAGATGGGGACATCCTGATCCGCGAATTTAAAGTGGTTGTTTTTTCGCGGCCCGGATTCGATGACACGCCGCAGGAAAGCCCCGACACATCGGACGACTTGATACGCTACGAATCCATGCCCCCAACCGATCTTTCATCCACCACAATCCGCAACCGAATCCGCCAGGCACTCCCCATCGACGGCATGGTTCCCGATTCAGTTCGTGACTACATCACCGAACACGGCTTGTATCGATAATTCGGGCTATCAATTCCAACGGCCATGCCTTATAACCGGATATGCGACAGTCGGGTGAAACAAGATGACACAGACACACGAACGCAATCGGTATCCAGCGATAACCCTGCTGGTTTGCGGCACGCTGATGGCCCTGGGCTGGGCGATCAACGGCATGATCGGCAATGCGCCGGGCGCGGCGATTCCAGGCGCGTTCGCTGCAATGGCGGCGGTTGCGATCCTCCGTCCGGCAAGCGGCGAAGACGATGAACCTCCAGCGCTCTTTCTAACACGGGCCGCAGCATTCGGAGCGATGGGTTTCTGGTTCGGCGGCGAAATGACCTACGGCCAGAATTTCGGACTGATGCTT